>LRBF01000132.1 GCA_001580565.1 Caballeronia megalochromosomata
CGCGCGCAGACCCGATCGACCCATCGGCCGCGTAGCGGGCCGGAGCTGGTTTGTGCTGAGCCAATTTGTTATGTAGTGCGATGTGTCAGACCGTGCGCGATCCAAGCCCGGTTAGGCCTACGAGGGCACTCGCTATAGCCGGGCCATTCAGCCAATCGCCTGTGCCGCGGCCGGTGTGAAGTGCTTAGGCTGGGGAAAGCTGTTTCTTTGGTTACTTTCTTTGCAGCAGCAAAGAAAGTGACTGCCGCCCCGCACAGGGGCAGTGCTAATAGACCAACACGAAATCGGGACCCATCGAAAGCCCTAACGCGATCCAGCAAACCCCTTCCGCCCCAAACCAAGCAACTCACGAACTTCATCATCACTCGTCTGATCGAAGTCGACATAAAACTGCCCGACGCCAAAGTACTGATGCGGCCGCATCACACAGACGAACTCATCGACGACATCCTCCACCCGCGCCTCGGAATCGAGCGGCGCAACCGGCAGCGCAGCAACGATCTTCGCCGGATGCGCGTGACGCAGGGACATGGCCGCGGCCTTCATCGTCGCGCCGGTCGCCATGCCGTCATCGACGACGATCGCAACGCGGCCCTCGACGTCGAGCGGCGGCTCCGAGCCGCGATACAGCTTCTCGCGCCGGGCAAGCTCCGCGCGTTCTTTCGCGATCACGCGCTCGAGATCGTCCTTCGCGACGCCCGCATACTGCACGATGCGCTCGTCGAGAAAGAATGCATCGCCGGATGCGATCGCGCCCATCGCGAATTCGGGTTGCACCGGCACGCCGAGCTTGCGCACGACGAGCACGTCCAGACGCGCACCGAGCGCGCGCGCCACTTCATACGCAACCGGCACGCCGCCGCGCGGCAGCGCGAGCACGGTGACGTCGTCGCGGCCCGCATAAGCGTGGAGATGCTGCGCGAGCGCGCGGCCCGCTTCCCTGCGGTTCTCGAACACTGAGTTCATGTTGCCTGTCCTTTCGGGTTCGATGCGCGCGAGACGAAACGCGCCGCGCCGTCGAGCCCTTCATCGAAGACCGAGCGATATCCGTTCGCGCCTTCGCGCCGCAATGCCCGGGCGATATCGGCGTCGAACGCGTTCTCGTGCACCGAGCGCAAGTCGGCGCGCAATGCGGCTTGCGGCAGCGCAGCCAGCTCGCACGCGAGCGCTTCGGCGACCTTGCGCGCTTCGCCCTGCGGCGCGATGCGATTCGCGAGGCCAATGGCGAGCGCTTCATGTGCATCGACCGCGCGCCCAGTCAGGATCAGATCCAGCGCACGCGACATGCCGATAAGACGCGGCAGCC
Source organism: Caballeronia megalochromosomata (assembly GCA_001580565.1). Lineage (GTDB taxonomy): Bacteria > Pseudomonadota > Gammaproteobacteria > Burkholderiales > Burkholderiaceae > Caballeronia > Caballeronia megalochromosomata. The sequence continues at coordinate 1,307 of LRBF01000132.1, forward strand.
GTATCGTGCCGCCATCGATGAGCGGCACGCCGACGCGCCTGCAGAACACGCCCAGCACCGCGCCTTCCTCGACCACACGCAGATCGCACCACGCCGCGAGTTCGAGCCCGCCCGCGACCGCATGCCCCGCGATCGCCGCGATCACGGGCTTGCTCAGCGCGAGGCGTGTGGGTCCCATCGGGCCGGGACCGCTGCCGTCGGGATGAATCTCGTTGCGGCGCGCGTCGTCGTTGAGCGCGGAAAGATCCGCCCCCGCGCAGAATGTGCCGCCCGCGCCCCACAGCACGGCCGCCGACAGCGCCTCGTCGGCATCGAAGCGCTCGAACGCTTCGCGCAGCGCGTCGGCGATATGGCGATCCACCGCATTGCGTCGCTCCGCGCGGTCGAGCACGACCGTGACGACGCGGGGATCGTGCGCGCGCGGTTCCATGCGCACATGCTCGCCCAGATACGCGATGCGAGGCGACATCGACGGCTCCATTTCGCGTGAATCAGGCTTCAGGATACTCGCCGCGCGACGCATGGGCGCACCACATCGAATACTTGCAATCGCCATACGTCGAGCCTGCTCGATGAAATTTTTGGCCCGTAACCGGTGCATTCGATGCGACGCGACGGGGCATTGCACCAGAATCGAGCAAAACAATATGATCGTTCGCGGCGCACTTTGCACCAAGCTCTGCCGTGCCGTGTCGAGCCTGCGCACCGTTTCGATGCTTGCTGCGCCAACTTGGCCCGGAACTTGCGAATTGAGCGCCTCCTTCAGACCGACCCCTCGAACATGCAGGCACTTCAATCCGGAACCAACACTCTTTTTCTGCTGCTTGGCGCCGCGATGGTGCTCGCCATGCATGCGGGTTTCGCGTTTCTCGAACTCGGCACGGTGCGCCGCGAGAATCAGGTGAACGCGCTCGTGAAGATTCTCGTGGACTTCGCGGTGTCGACGCTCGCGTACTTCTTCATCGGCTACAACATCGCGTATGGCGTGCAGTTCATGCACAGCGCCGATATCCTCGCCGAGCACAACGGCTACGCGCTCGTGCGTTTCTTCTTTCTGCTGACCTTCGCGGCCGCGATTCCGGCGATCGTGTCGGGCGGCATCGCCGAGCGCTCGAAGTTCAATCCGCAGTTGTTCGCGACCTGCGTGATCGTCGGCTTCGTTTATCCGTTGCTCGAAGGCGTGGCGTGGAACGAACGCTTCGGCATTCAGGGCTGGCTGACGCAGGCCTTCGGCGCGCCGTTTCACGACTTCGCCGGCTCGGTCGTCGTCCATGCGTTCGGCGGCTGGGTCGCGCTGCCGGCGGTGCTGCTGCTCGGGCCGCGTCATGGGCGCTATCACAAGGATGGGCGCATCGCCGCGCATCCGCCTTCGAGCATTCCGTTTCTCGCGCTCGGCGCGTGGGTGCTGGCGGTCGGCTGGTTCGGCTTCAACGTGATGAGCGCGCAGACCGTCGACAAGATCAGCGGCCTCGTCGCGGTGAACTCGCTGATGGCGATGGTCGGCGGCACGCTCGCCGCCTGGTTCGCCGGCCGCAACGACCCGGGCTTCACGTACAACGGCCCGCTCGCGGGTCTCGTCGCGGTATGCGCGGGCTCGGACCTGATGCATCCGCTGGGCGCGCTGATCGTCGGCGCGGTCGCGGGCGTGCTTTTCGTGCAGATGTTCACCTGCGTGCAGAACCGCTGGCGCATCGACGACGTGCTCGGCGTGTGGCCGCTGCACGGCATGTGCGGCGCGTGGGGCGGCATCGCGGCGGGCGTCTTCGGGCAGAAGGCGTTCGGCGGCATCGGCGGCGTGTCGATGTGGTCGCAGGTCATTGGCACGGTGGGCGCGGTGGCGCTCGCGCTCGCGGGCGGCGCGGCCGTGTACGGCGCGATCAAGATGACGGTCGGCTTGCGGCTCGATCGCGAAGAAGAATTCAATGGCGCCGATCTCGCGATTCATCGCATCTCGGCCACGCCGGATCGGGAAATGGCGGGGTGACGCCAAAGACTCGCGCTTTGCTGTAGCGTTACGAAGTCCACAGCCAAGCGAGTCCACACGATGTCGAACGATCACGTCTCTCGCCAGCGCGGCATCATCGAAGCACTGAAGGTCGCGCCGGTCTTCGATCTCGACGCGGAGCGCGAACGCCGCATCGCGTTCCTGGCCGACTATCTCGAAGCGCACAAGCTCAGGACTTACGTTCTCGGCATCAGCGGCGGCGTGGATTCGTCGACGGCGGGCCGTCTCGCGCAACTCGCGGTCGAGCGCCTGCGCGAGCGTCACGTCGATGCGCGCTTCATCGGGATGCGTCTTCCGTACGGCGAGCAGCGCGACGAAGCCGATGCGCAACGCGCGCTCGCGTTCATCCAGCCGGACGAAACGCTCACCGTCGATGTGAAGCCCCCCGCCGACGCGATGCTGGCCTCGCTCGCGGCATCGGGCCTGCCGTATCGCGACGCGCAGCACGAGGACTTCGTGCTCGGCAACATCAAGGCGCGCCAGCGGATGATCGCGCAATACGCGGTGGCTGCCGCGCGCGCGGGCGTGGTGATCGGCACGGATCATGCAGCCGAATCGCTGATGGGCTTCTTCACCAAGTTCGGCGACGGCGGCGCGGACGTGCTGCCGCTCTACGGCCTGACCAAGCGCCGCGTGCGCGCGCTCGCGCAGGCGCTCGGCGCGAGCATCGAGATCGCGGAAAAGGTGCCGACCGCCGACCTCGAAACCCTCACGCCGATGAAGCCCGATGAAGACAGCTACGGCATCGGTTACGAGGACATCGACGATTTTCTGGAAGGCAGGCACGTCTTGGACGCGGTCTATGCGACCATCTACCGCTTCTACGATGCGACCCATCACAAGCGGGTTTTGCCGATCACGCCCGACGACGACTGGCGCAGGCACGCGCTGCGCTGAACAAGACACGCCGGCTGTGCGCCGGTTACGATATACCGGTCGACTTCCCCGGAGGCGCAACGCTTGGACTCCACAGAGACCGCGACATTCGATCTGCCGCTGCCCGAGCGCAATTTCGCGTCGATGCGAACGATGTTGCTGCTCGTGCTGGGCGCCTCGGTCGTGATTCCGCTCGTGTGCCTGTGCATCTACGGCTTCTACGATCATCAGCGCCGCTTTGCGGAGGCACAGGAACTGACCGAGCGCCTCACGCGCGTGGCAGACGAGCACGCGCTCAAGGTGATCGACCTGAATCAGCAACTGGAAACGCGCATCGTCGATCTGCTCGGCGACAGTGGTGACGCGTCCATCAAAAGCCGTGAGGAAGGCCTGCACCGCACGCTCGACGACATGAGCGGCACGCTCGCGCAGGTCGCCGCGATTTCGGTGTTCGGCGAGCATGGCGCGATGCTCGCGAGCAGCCGCTGGTATCCGGCGCCTGCCGTGTCGATCGAGGAGCGCGACGATTTTCAGTCCGCGCGTGCGGTCGCGCCCGTCACATATTTCTCGTTGCCCTTGCGCGGCAAGGTGGCGCGCTCGGACGTGTTCACGACGACGATGGGCCGCATCGGCGGCAACGGGCGGTTTCTCGGCGTCGTGTCGATCGCGTTGAAGCGCGACTATTTCACCGATTTCTACCGCGAACTCGCGGCGGGCGATCGCGCGCTCGTCGTCGGACTCTATCGCCGCGACGGCAGCATACTCGCGCGCTTTCCGGAGAATGCGGACGGTGCGCAACCTGCAACGAACACGCCGTTTACCAGCGCATTTCGCAACAACGAACTGTACGGCAGCATGCGCATGAGTTCGAGCATCGATCACGTCGAGAGGCTGCTCGCCTTCAGGCGCGTGGGCGACTATCCGCTCTATGTCGCTGCGGGTTACGCGACGTCGGTCGTCGCGACGCGCTGGCGCGACAATCTCGCGCTCGTCGCGGCGATCGCGCTCGTGCCGTGCATCGCCGTGTGGCTCCTGATCGCGTTCTCGATTCGCCGCCTCGACGCCGAACAGGCCGCATGGGAACGCTGGCAGGCCGAGGTTGCGACGCGCCTGTCGATCGAAGCGTCGAGCCGGCAATTGCGGCGCATGGGCGCGCTCGGCAATCTCGTCGCGAACGTCGCCCACGACTTCAACAATCTGCTGATGGTGGTCGGATCGAACATGGAGCTCGCGCGGCGCAAGCGCTTTACCGACGTCGAAAGCGAGGTGCTCGCGGTGGAGCGCGCCACCGCCGGGGCGGAGTCGCTCGCGCGGCGGCTGATGAGCGTCGCGCGCAAGCAGCCGCTCAGGCAGGAGCCGGTCGATCCGGCCGAGTGGCTGAGAAGCGTGCTCGATCTCGTGAAGAAGTCCGTGCATCCGTCCGTGACGGTGACGCTGGAACTGTCGCCCGATCTCTGGAACGTGATGGCCGATCCGGTCGAACTGGAACTCGCGCTCGTGAATGTTGCGGTGAACGCGAGCGATGCGATGCCGCATGGTGGGCGCGTGCTGATCCGCTGCCAGAATGCGCGCGTGCGCGGCGCGGAAACTGATATTCCCGATGGCGAGTACGTGCTGATCTCCATCACCGATAACGGTGAAGGCATGACCGAGCAAGTCCGGCGGCGCGCGTTCGAGCCGCTTTTCACGACGAAGCAGCGCGGCGCGGGCACGGGCCTCGGTCTCACGCAGGTGCTCTCCGCATGCGAACAGGCGGGCGGCACGGCGCGCATCACGAGCGTGACGGGTTCAGGCACGACGGTTCGGCTCTATCTGCCGCGCCATCATGGACCGGCGCCCGATGTGTCGAAAGCCGGCGCGCCGCCCGATGTCACGACGCCGCCCATCGTCCCCGCCGCGCACGACGAGGAAGCGCCATTGCGTGGCACGTCGGTGCTGCTCGTGGAGGACAACGCGGATGTCGCGGCGGGCGTGACGGCGGTGCTCGAAGTGTTCGGCTGCGCGGTGCATCACGAGGAAAGCGCGGATGCCGCGTTCGCGCTATTGGGCGAGGGCTATGCTTTCGATCTCGTGCTCTCGGACGTGCAGATGCCCGGCCGCATGAACGGCATCGATCTGGCCGAGCAGATCGTCAAGCGCCTTCCTTCCCAGAAGCTCGTGCTGATGACGGGCTACGCAGACGAACTGGAGCGTGCGAAACAGCTTGGCGTGCCGGTCCTCGCGAAGCCTTTCGACATGGACGATCTGCTCGATCTGATCGCGCCGGGCGTGCCGCATTGAGCGTGCTCAGCGCTCGCCGCGCCCTCGCACCGCACGCGCGCCGACGAGCGGGTTGAACGCCGCTCGCTTCGGCTCCGCTATCTGAGTGGCCTTCCTGGCCGCCCGGGTCTTCGGGTGCAATGACGTCTCGCCGCCTAGTTGACTCAGAAGTTCTTCGCCATCCTTATCTTTATCGACTTCGTCGTCTGCCGGTGCTTCGCCACCCGCGAGATGCGCGACGACCGACATGAAGTCTTTCCGTGCATGCCTCAACGCGCGCCCCGGCATCATGACGAGCACGACGGCCTCCTGCACGGTATGGCCATCCACGGTTCGCAGCGTGCCGTCGTCGCTCCAGTCGATGCCGCTATCCGCATACGCCGCGATGACGTGATGCAAGACCGCGGGCGACATCACGCCCGCATCGTAGAGCCCGACGATCTGCCGCTCAGCAAGCACGAACAGACTTCGCGCGGCGTGGGCTGCCGGCTTCTTCGCGGCCATTCACTTCGCGGCGGGCGCGACCCGCCATACGGTGTTGCCGACATCGTCGGCGACGAGCAGCGCACCTTTGCCATCCACCGCGACGCCGACGGGCCGTCCGAGCGCATGCCCGTCCGACGACAGAAAGCTCGTCAGGATATCCTCGGGCGGACCCGAAGGCTTGCCGTTCTCGAACGGCACGAAGATGACCTTGTAGCCGCTCCTCGGCTTGCGATTCCACGAACCGTGCTGACCGATGAACGCGCCGTTGCGATAGTGCTCCGGAAACGCCGTGCCTTCGTAAAACGTGAGCCCGAGCGATGCCGTGTGCGCACCGAGCGCATAGTCGGGCACGATCGCCGATTGCACGAGATCCGCGCGCTGCGGTTTCACGCGCTCATCGACATGCTGGCCGAAATAGCTGTACGGCCAGCCATAGAACGCGCCATCTTTTACCGATGTCAGATAGTCCGGCACGAGATCGTTGCCGAGTTCGTCGCGCTCGTTCACCACCGTCCAGAGCGCACCGCTTTGCGGCTGCCACGACATGCCGTTCGGGTTGCGCAAACCGGTTGCGAACAGCCGCGATTGTTTCGATTCGATATCCACTTCCATGATCGCCGCGCGGCCGTTCTCGGCGTCGATGCCGTTTTCCGCCGCGTTGCTGTTCGAACCGACCGTCACATAGAGCTTCTTGCCGTCGGGGCTCGCGATGATGTTCTTGGTCCAGTGATGATTGATGTCACCGGCGGGCAAGTCGAGGAACTTCTCGCCGGGCGTCGAGATTTGCGTCGCGCCGTTTTCGTACTTGAAGCGCAGGATCGCATCGGTATCCGCAACATAGAGATCATCACCGACGAGCACCATGCCGAACGGCGAATGCAGCTTGTCGATGAATACGGTGCGCGTTTCCGCGACGCCATCGCCATCGGCATCGCGCAGCAGCATAATGCGGTCCGGACTTTCCACGCCCGCGCCGGCGCGCTTCTGGACCTTCTTCATCACAAAGCCCTTGAGGCCGGCGTTTTCGTCATGCTTTGCGGGCGCGTTGCTTTCGGCGACCAGCACGTCGCCATTGGGCAGAGTCGCGACCCAGCGCGGATGATTGAGCCCCGTGCCGAACGCGGTCACGTCGAAGCCCGCGGGCGCGATAGGCTTCTGTCCTTGCGCCCACGGTCTGGCCGGTGCGATGTTCACCGTGGGCATCATCGATTTGTGCGGCGCGGGCAATTCTGGATTCGGGCCGAAACCTGGCGCGTAGTCGTCCGCGAAGGCAGCGCCGCTTGCGAGCATGCATAGAAGCGCCATCGCGCGTGTGAGTTGCTTAGTCTGCGTGTTCAAACCTGCGCTCCTGAGATGGCACCGCTTTTGAGCAGAGCAAACGACGTTCCTCGTGGCTATGCAAGGCTTGCATTTGTCTGGCAGTTTTTGCGCGCGCGCGGCTTTCACGCGCGGTTTCGTTTCGACGAGGCCGCGCGCGATTTTTTCAGGGCTTGCGTCCGAACGCTTCGCGCAGGCGTTTCTTCGCGCGTTCAAGCGTGCTCTTGCGCGACTTCGGCAGATTGCGCCCTGCACGATTGATATAGAAGTTGAGCATCGCCATTGCCGATTGAAACGGCGAACCTTTGCGCCGCGTGCTGCGTGTCGATGAGCGCTTGAGCGAATCGGCGATTTCCTGCGCGTTGCCGGTCTTGAAGATATCGCGCTGAATATCCATTGCATCGCTCGTTTCCATCACATGATGCGACCAGCGATGCGCGGATCGCGTGGGCTTCTTGCGCGCGCTTGCGAGCGAATGCCTTTGCCGGGTGCTGGGCCGCTTGCCGCTGCTGGTCTTTTTCTTCGATGCTGTCTTGCTCGTTGCCATGGTCGTACCTCAACGCCCTTTGCAATCACCTCCGCCCGCTCAGGCATTCGCGATGCGCCGCGCGTCGTCGAGCGTGAGCGGCTCGCGCATCGCTTCGGCGAGACGGCACACGGCGGCGTCGTGTTCGCATGCGACGACCGCGCCCACACGCCCATCCTTCATCAGATACGCGATGAAATGCTGGGCATCGAGATCGCCATCTATGTCGATGCTGTCCGGCGCGTCGACATGCCCGAGATAGTCGAAGGTCTTCTCGTAGTGATAGGTCCAGAAGTAGGGCACGCCGACATACTCGCGCGCGCCGCCCGCCATGTTGTAAGCGGCGACGCGCGCGTGCTGTTGCGCGACGCGCCAGTGCTCGATGCGCACGCGCTGATCCGGGTGCGGTAGCGGAAAGCGCGCGATATCGCCCGCGGCGTACAGCCCGGGTGCGGCGAGCATGGCCGTGTCGACGTCGACAGCGCCGTCATCCGCGAGCGCGAGGCCCGACAGGAACGACGTCGCAGGCGCGACGCCCGTGCCAGCGATGACGACATCAGCCGCGAGTGACTCGCCCGAATCGAGGATCACTTCGCTGACTGCATCGCCGCCCTTAAAAGCGCTGACGCGCGCATTCATATGAAACGTCACGCCATTCTTCTCGTGCAGTTTCCTGAACATCTCGCCGATGCGCTCGCCGAACTGCTTCGCGAAGGGCACCTTGCCCGGCGCGACGACGGTCACGTCGATATCGCGCTTCCTCAGACAAGAAGCCGCTTCGAGCCCGATGAAACTCGCCCCCACGATGACCGCGCGCCTGCATCCTTCGAGCGATGCGAGGATCGCGCGCGCATCCTCTCGCGTGCGCAGCAGATGCACATGCGCGAGATTCGCACCGGGAATATCGAGCGGCTTCGGAATGCCGCCCGTGCACACGAGCGCGGCGTCGTAATCGATCTGCTGTCCGCTCGCGAATTCAGCCTGCTTTTTTAAGGGATCGAGATGAACGGCCTGCGATTCGATGCGTTCGATGTCATGCGTTGCGAAGAAATCGTCGTCGAGCAGAGGAGGGACGTCATCGGGCGGCATGTCGCCCGCGAGCGTGAACTTGCTGAGCGAGGTGCGATCGTAGGGCTCGCGCGCGTCATCGCCGGCGAGCACGATGCGTCCGTCGAAGCCCGCTTCGCGCAATGCCGAGCATGCGGCCGCGCCCGCCGCGCCCGCGCCGACGATGAGCATGGTCCGGTTCGCGTTCGCCTGCTTCTTCGACGCCTCACCGCTGTTTTCGATGGCTTGCGCGGACACGTACACGTCGCCGTCCCTGATCGTCGCTTCGTAGCGCGTCAATGCTTTCAGCGGCGGCGGCTCGACGAGGCTGCCATCGCGCACCTCGAACGTGCCCTTGTGCCAGGGACACACGATGCGTCCGTTGCAGATCGCGCCTTCGTCGAGTGGCCCACCCGCGTGAGGACATTCGGCGGTATAGGCGCGCACGTTCTCGCCATCGCGCACGAGCAGAATGGGGATTTCCTTCGCGTTTGCGTCGGCGCCTTTGACACACACGCGCGTGCCGCGCTCGGCGGAAAGATCCGCGAAGCGCGCGACTTTATGCAGGGTGGGGGACATCGCACTCTCCGGTGGCTGAAGCATCAGGCCATGCGAAGAGCGCGAAGCAATTATCGGACCGCGAAGAAGCGCCTTTTCAAAGCGCTTCGGTCACCGCACGCAGAAACTGTTGCGTGCGTTCATGCTGCGGCGCGGAGAAGAACTGCTGCGGCGGTGCCTGCTCGATGATCTTGCCCTGCGAGAAGAAACACACGCGATCGGCGAAGTCTTTTGCAAAGCCCATCTGGTGCGTCACCATCAGCATCGTCAGGTTATGCTCCGCGCCGAGACGGCGAATCACGTTGAGCACTTCGCCGCAGAGTTCGGGATCGAGCGCGGAGGTCACCTCGTCGAACAGCATGATCTTCGGACGCATGGCGAGCGCGCGTGCAATCGCGACGCGCTGCTGCTGTCCGCCCGACAACTGCGACGGGTAGTGATTGCACTTTTCCGCGAGGCCGACCATCGAAAGCAGGTCGCGCCCGCGCTCGGTCGCTTCTTTCCTCGATAACCCGGCGACGCTCATCGGCGCTTCGATGACGTTCGCGAGCGCGGTCATGTGCGGAAACAGATTGAAGCTCTGAAATACCATGCCGATCTTGCTGCGCACCTGCCGCACATGTCGCGGCGACGCGGGCACGAGCTTGCCGCCGCGCATTTCGTGCGTGAGGGGCTCGCCGTCGACGTCGATGACGCCATCGGTGAGCGGATCGAGCGTCATCAGCACGCGCAGCAGCGTGGACTTGCCCGAACCGCTCGGCCCGATGATCGCCACCTTCTCGTTCGGCGCGACATCGAGATCGAGTCCGTCGAGTACGGTGAGTGCGCCGTAGCGCTTGGTGACGTTGCGAAAGCGCACCATCGGCGTGTTCGCGCTGGCGTCGGCCGCTGCGCCGAGCGCCGGGTCGAGATCTCGTTTCATCTGCTGCTCCTGGAGTTGCATTACCGTGCGCCGTCCAGCGGGGTCTGAGGGGTCGATACGCGAGGCTTAACGTTCATGGCAGCCTCACGCGCCGTTCGAGATGACGCACGCCTGAAGCGAACGTCACGCTGATGATGAGAAAGAAGATCCCGGTCATGGTGATCGGCTCGAGATAGCGGAATGTCTCGGAGCCGATGTTCTTCGCCTGCTGCATCAGTTCGACGACGGTGATCGCGGAGAGCACCGGCGTGTCCTTGAACATGGCGACGAGGTAGTTGCCGAGCGCCGGAATCACCGGGCGGATCGCCTGGGGCAGAACGACGCCCGTATAGGTGCGCCACGGCGACAGCGACAGCGCACACGACGCTTCCCACTGTCCGCGCGCGACGCCGTTGAGCCCCGCGCGATACACCTCGGACACATAGCACGCATAGTGCACCGCGATGCCGAGCGTGCCCGCCATCAGCGCGGACATGGTGAAGCCATAGAGCGGCGCGACATAGAAGAGCACGTACACCTGAATCAGCAGCGGCGTGCTGCGAATGAACTCGATGAACAACGCGGTCGTCTTCGCGAGTGGTGCGAAATCGCTGCGCCGCATGATCGCGAGCACGAGGCCGAGCACGAGCGCGATGGCGAAACCGACGAGCGTGATGCCGATCGTGTAAATCGCCGCGCGGGCCAGCTCGGGCAGGATGTGCAGCGCGTATTTCACATCGAAGAGTTGACCCAGCGATGTCATGATGCAGCCCCCGGAACGGTGCGGCGAATGGCGACATGACTGCTCACGCGCCGCTCGAACACGCGCATCACGGCGACGATCACCTGCGCGAGCACGAAGTAGATGAGCAGCGTGAGCCCGAATATCTCCGCTGTCTTGAAGGTCGATTCGTCGAGCTGGCGCGCGCGGAAGGTTAGGTCCGAGAGCGTGATCAGCGAGACGAGCGACGTGCCCTTCAGCAGTTCGATCATGAGGTTGGTCGCGGGCGGCAGCGCGTTGATCATCGCCTGCGGCAACACGATGCGCCGCAGCCGCGCGGCCGCGGGCATGTTCAGCGCCAGCGCCGCTTCATATTGGCCGCCGGGTACGGAGCGCAGCGCGCCGCGCAGGATCTCCGAGCCATACGCGCCATAGTGCAGTCCCAGACCGACGATGGCGACCGTGAACGGCGTCAGTTGCACGTTGAACGGCGGCAGCGGCAGCACGAAGAAGAGCCAGAACAATTGCACCAGCAGCGAGGTGCCGCGAAACACTTCGACATACACGTTGCCGGCCCAGCGCACGGCGCGGTAAGGCGCGGCACGCAACGCCGTCGCGACACCCGCCATCACGATCGCGAGCAGGATGCTGATGACGGCGATCTGGATCGTGACGAGCGTGCCCTTCATCATCAAGGGCAGAAGCTCATTGAGGTCACTCATGACGGTTCCTCGCAAATTGATGAACGCTGCGCTTCGCTATACGGCGATGTTCAACCCGCACACAGCTCGGGCGCTTTCTTCGTCGTCAGGTTGGACTTGTCGAAGCCGAAGGGCGCGACCGTCTTCAGGTGATCGTCCGTGCCGAGCCACTGATGCAGTTCCTTGTTGACGGCGTCGCGCAGATCCGCATCTTCGGGACGAAACGCGAGCGCGCCGTAACCGGTGTGTTTCGGATCGTCGTTGAACTGGCTGATCGCTTCGACCTGCGGGCCGCCCTTGCCGGCGAGACCCTTCATCGTCAGAGAGGTGCCCACCGCCGCATCGGCGCGGCGCGCGCGCACGGCCTGCAATTGCGCGGTGGTGTCCGGAACCTGCAGGATCTGGTCATCCTTGATGCCTGCCTGGCGCGCATAGCCCAGTTCGGCCGTCCCTGCCATCACAGCAAGTTTCGTGTCCGGTTGCTTCGCGACATCGGCGTAGTTGTGCAGGTTCTTCGGATTGCCCTTCATCGTCAGCAGCGTGTCGGGAATCTGGTATTGCGGATCGGCGAATGCGACCTGCTTGCAGCGCTCGGGCGTGATGTACATGCCCGCCGCGATCACGTCGAAGCGCCCGGCCTTCAGACCCGGGATCAGCGCGCCCCATTCGGTCAGCACCGCATCGACCTTCTTGACGCCGAGTTTTGCAAACACCTTCTTCGCGATTTCGGGCGACTCGCCGGTCACGGTGCCATCGGGCGTCGTGTAGGCAAAGGGCGTTTCGTTCGCATAGCCGATCCGCACCTCACCGGTGCGCTGGATGCGCTGCAACGTGGTTTCCGCGCTGGCGCTCGTGGCATAGGCGGCAAGGCTTGCTGCAGCGACGCACGCCGCTGCCAGCATTCCAGACAGTCGCTTCGTGTTCATATCGTTACCGTAGTCATGGTTCTTCAAGCGTGGTCGAGTGGGCAATCCAATGGGGCGAATCCGCGGGTCACAGAGAAAACCCTTATTCCGCAGGGCTTTCGATCGGCTCGCAGCGCAGCCACCGACGCAGAATACAAAGCCATATATTTGTTCCGATTGCTCTAGGACAATTATTTTCACGCGCGCTTTTGCGCCACTATTGCGCATGGAACCGGCATGTGAGGAGCAGGGACGTGAATGAAAGATGGCGCGACGCCGTGCGCACGGTGCAGGGCGTGCAGTCGAAATACAAGCGGCTCGTCAAGGCGATGGCCGCCGACATAGAAAGCGGCGCGCTCGCATCGGGCGAGCGTTTGCCGCCGCAGCGCGAAGTCGCGGCCGATCTCGCGATCAGCGTGCAGACCGTCACCAACGCGTACAAGGAACTGGAGCGGCAAGGGCTGATTCGTTGCGAAGTCGGGCGCGGCAGCTTCGTCGCCGCGCGCGTGACCGAAACGATGTCCAACTACATGCTCGACACGGCCGAGCGTTCGGTGGTCGATTTTTCCATCGCGCGTATCGTGCATACGCCCGAGCACGACGCGATGTGGCGCAAGGTCTGCGCGACGCTCTCGACCATCGAGGATCAGCCGTGGATTCGCGCGTTCCGGCCGATCGCGGGCTTCGACAGTCATCGTCAGGCGGGCGTCGAATGGCTCGCGTCGCTCAACATGCCCGCGAAGGTGGAGACGCTACTCGTCACCAACGGCGTCGCGCACAGCATCTTCCTGGCGCTGGCGAGCATCGTCGGGCCGGGCGATACGGTGCTGTGCGAAAGCCTCACGGATCACGGCGTGATCGGCTCGGCGAACGTGCTGGGGTTTACGCTCAAAGGACTGGAAATAGACGAGCATGGCATTCGCCCCGAGCACTTCGAGGAAGTGTGCGACAGCGAGCGTGTGAGCGCGCTCGTCTGCACGCCGACGCTGAACAACCCCACGGTCGCGCTGATGCCCGATTCGCGCCGCCGCGCGATTGCGCGCATCGCGGAGCGCTACGGCGTGTATGTGATCGAGGACGATGTCTACGGCGCGCTGCCCGCCAAAACGCAGACGCCCATCGCGAGCCTGATTCCCGAGCTCGCGTTCTACTGCACGAGCATGACCAAGTCGGTGCTGAGCGGCCTGCGCACGGGCTTCATGACGGTGCCGCGGCGTCTCGCCTTGCGCGCGGAAAGCGTGCTGCGCGTGAGCTGCTGGATGGCGACATCGCCGATCGCGGAAGTCAGTGCGCGCTGGATCATGGACGGCACCGCGCACCGGCTCGTGCAGATCCAGCGCGAGCGGCTGGCGGCGCGCCAGAGCGTCGTGCGCGAAGTGCTCGGCGCCTATGTGCTCGGCAGTCATCCGAACGCGCTGTCGGTCTGGCTGCGCGTGCCCGACGAATGGGAAGCGGAACGCATCACGCGCGAGCTGCGCAATCGCAATATCGCGGTGACATCGCCGGATCCGTTTCTCGTGCGCGGGGCCGAGCGGCCCAATGCCGTGCGGCTATGCGTGGGCGCGGAAGTCGGCGAGAACACGTTTCGCACGGCCGTGGAAACAATGCGCGAAGTCTTCGGCCAGTACCCGCACGTGCACGATTTCAACTAAATGAACTAGGACAATCGAAAACGATTTTTTAGGACATTAGACTGAGTTGCATCGTTACCTGAACACGCAACCCGTCACTCATGTCCGCACTCACGCTCGCCGATGTCTACCGCGCCCGCCAGCGCATCGAAGGCCGCGCGCTCGTTACGCCGCTGGTTCATTCGTTGTCGCTCTCGCGCATCGCGGGCGTGCCGGTCCATCTGAAGCTCGAAACGCTGCAACCCACGGGCAGCTTCAAATTGCGCGGCGCGACCAATGCGCTCGCGCAGATCGCCGAGGAGGGTTGCAAGCGCGTGGTCACGGCATCGACGGGCAATCATGGCCGCGCGGTCGCGCATGCGGCGCGCGCGCTCGGCATCGAAGCGGCGGTGTGCATGTCGTCGCTCGTCCCGAAGAACAAGGTCGATGCGGTGGCCGCGCTCGGCGCGCGCGTCGTTATCCACGGCAAGAGTCAGGACGATGCGCAGCGTGAAGCGCAACGTCTCGTGCGCGAGGAAGGTTATGCATTCGTGCCGCCCTTCGATGATGAACGCGTGATCGCCGGACAGGCCACCATCGGCCTGGAAATTCTCGAAGCGTTGCCGGATACGGCCAGCATCGTGGTGCCCTTGTCGGGCGGCGGCCTCTTCAGCGGCATCGCGTTCGCGGCAAAGAACATTCGCCCGGACGTCAGGCTGATCGGCGTGTCGATGCAGCGCGGCGCCGCGATGCACGCGAGTCTCGCGGCGGGCAAGCCCGTATTCGTCGATGAACTGGAGACGCTGGCCGATTCGCTCGGCGGCGGCATCGGCCTCGATAACCAGCACACCTTTGCCATGACGCGCGATCTCATCGACGACGTCGTGCTGCTCGATGAAGTGTCGATTGCGCGCGGCATCGTGCATGCGTATCGCGAAGAGCGGCTCGTCGTCGAAGGCGCGGCGGCGGTCGGCATTGCAGCGCTGCTCGATGGCGCGATTGCCGCGCAGGACGGACCCATCGTCATCGTCGTGAGCGGCAGCAACATCGATATCGAAACGCATCGCCGCCTGATTGGAGCGGCCTGAACTCATGACCCAAATCGATACCTCCGCCGTGCTGCTCGGGCAGGCGCAATTGCGCAAGCTCGTGCCGCTCGACCTCGACGCGATCGAGCAAGTCGAAGCCGCGTTCAAATCGCTCGCGACCGAAGCCGTCGCGATGCCGCCGATCCTGCGTCTCGACATTCCCGAGCACGCCGGCGAAGTCGACGTGAAAACCGCTTATTTGCCGCGCTTTCCGAGCTTTGCGATCAAGGTCAGCCCGGGCTTCTTCAACAATCCCTCGCTTGGGTTGCCGAGTCTGAACGGCCTGATGCTGGTGTTGTCGGCGCGCACGGGTCTGACCGAGGCCGTGTTGCTCGACAACGGTTATCTCACCGCGGTGCGCACCGCGGCCGCGGGCGCGGTCGCGTCACGCTGGCTCGCGCGCAAGGACGCGAAGCGGGTGGCGATCATCGGCGCGGGCGAGCAGGCGCGTCTTCAATTGAAGGCGTTGCGTCTCGTGCGCGATATCGATCACGTGACCATATGGGCGCGTGATTCCGCCAGCGCGCATCGATTCACGCGTGACTGCGAAGGCTTGCCGTGCGATGTCGCGGACAGCGTCAATCACGCGCTCAGGCACGCCGACATCGCCATCACGACGACGCCGAGCCGCGAGCCTTTGATTCACGCACGCGATCTGCATCCCGGCCTCCATATCACGGCGATGGGCTCGGACGCCGAGCACAAGAACGAAATCGCGCCGGATGTGTTTGCGAAAGCACGCTATGTATGCGACCGCTTGCAGCAAGTGCGCGTGCTGGGTGAGTTGCATCACGCGATCGAAGCGGGCGCGATCGATGCTGACGCTGCCTTCGCGGAGCTGGGCGAAGTCATCGCGCAAACGGCGCAGGGCCGTGCGAACGACGACGAAGTCACGGTATGCGATCTGACCGGCACCGGCGCACAGGACACCGCGATCGCAACGCTCGCCATTCAGCGTGCGCGCGCGAGCCAGGCAGGAACCATTTTCCACAACGATGTGACCGCTTGATAGAGGGGACGATGTCCGAAATCATGCAAGAGAAGAAGGGTCAGGCGCCCGTGGTACGCCTGCCGTTCGAGCGCAGCGAGTACGACGCGCGCATCGCGAAGACGCGGCGCGCGATGGAGAAAGCGGGCATCGATCTGCTGATCGTGACCGACCCGACCAACATGGCGTGGCTCACCGGTTACGACGGCTGGTCGTTTTACGTGCATCAATGCGTGCTGCTCGCGATGGACGGCGAGCCGGTCTGGTACGGCCGTGGACAGGATGCGAATGGCGCGAAGCGCACGGTGTTCATGTCGCACGACCATATCGTCGGCTATCCGGATCACTATGTGCAATCGCCGGTGCGCCATCCGATGGATTACCTGTCGACGGAAGTGATCGCCGCGCGCGGCTGGGACAGGAAGCGCATCGGCGTCGAGATGGACAACTACTACTTCAGCGCGAAGGCGTATGCGTCGTTGACGCAGCATCTGCCGGACGCGAAGTTCATCGATGCCACCGCGCTCGTCAACTGGCAGCGCGCGGTGAAATCGCCGCGCGAGATCGAATACATGCGCGTGGCGGCGCGCATCGTCGAGAAGATGCATGCGCGCATTCTCGACAAGGTCGAGCCGGGCATGAAAAAGAGCGATCTCGTCGCGCAGATTTATGAAGCGGGCATCACGGGCGCCGAAGGTTATGGCGGCGACTATCCGGCGATCGTGCCGTTGTTGCCAACCGGCGCCGATGCCGCCGCGCCGCATCTCACGTGGGACGATTCGGCATTCACCGCGAATGCGGGCACGTTCTTCGAGATCGCAGGCTGCTTCAGGCGTTATCACTGTCCGCTTTCGCGCACGGTGTATCTGGGCAAGCCGCCGCAGCATTTCATCGAAGGCGAGAAGGCGGTGGTCGAGGGCATCGAAGCGGGTCTTGCGATGGCGAAGCCGGGCAACAGGACCGAGGACATCGCCAATGCGTTCTTCGCGGTGCTGCGCAAGTTCGGCATCGAGAAGGACAGCCGCTGCGGCTATCCGATCGGTGCGAGTTATCCGCCGGACTGGGGCGAGCGCACGATGAGCCTGCGTCCCGGGGACAAGACCGTCCTCGAACCCGGCATGACGTTTCACTTCATGCCGGGGCTGTGGCTCGACGACTGGGGCCTCGAAATCACGGAGAGCATCCTGATTACGGACTCAGGCGTCGAGACTTTCTGCAACACGCCTCGCAAATTGTTCGTGAAGGAGTAGCACGATGCGCGCGTCACCGATCAGCCCGACCGTCGACTTCGACGCCGATGGAGAACAGCACGGGTTCCTCCAGCTGCCGTACTCGCGCAACGACTCCGCGTGGGGCGCCGTGATGATTCCGGTCACCGTGATCAGGCGCGGCGACGGACCGACCGCGTTGCTCACGGGCGGCAATCACGGCGACGAGTACGAAGGGCCGATCGCGCTGGCGAAGCTCGCATCGACACTGAAGGCCAGCGACGTGAACGGCCGCGTGATCATCGTGCCGTTCATGAACTATCCCGCGTTTCGCGCAGGCTCGCGCACCTCGCCGATCGATGCGGGCAACCTGAATCGCAGCTTTCCCGGCCGGCCGGATGGCACGGTGACGGAGAAGATCGCGGATTACTTCCAGCGTCATCTGTTGCCGCTCGCCGATTACGTGCTCGATATCCACGCGGGCGGCCGCACGCTGGATTTCCTGCCGTTCGCGGCGATTCACGTGCTGGACGACGCGACGCAGCAATCGCGTTGCGAGGCCGCGATGCGCGCGTTCGGCGCGCCCTACTCGATGCGCATGCTGGAGCTCGACAGTGTCGGCCTCTACGACAGCGCGGCGGAGGAAGCGGGCAAGGTGTTCGTATCGACGGAACTGGGCGGCGGCGGTTCGACGACTGCGAAGAGCGTCGCGGTCGCGGAGCGTGGCGTGTACGGCTTTCTCGCGTATGCGGGCATCATCGAGAAGGACGTGGCGAGCAGCGAAGCGCGCACGACGATGTTGCTCGACATGCCGGACGGTTCCTGCTACACGACGAGCGAGCATACGGGTATGCTCGAAATGTGCCGCGATCTCGGCGACATGGTGAAGGCAGGCGACGTGCTCGCACGTGTGTACGACATCACGCGCACGGGCGCGACGCCGGTCGAATACCGCGCGAAGCGTGACGGATTGCTGGCGGCGCGGCATTTTCCGGGCCTCGTGCAAATGGGCGATACCGTGGCCGTGGTGGCGGATATCGTCGAACGTAACATTCCCGTGAGCGTGTAATTTGATCAAGCTCGACCGCTACGATCTGGCCATCCTGCGCATTCTTGCGCGGGATGGCCGCATTACGAAATCGCGCCTTGCGGAAGAGGTCAATCTGTCGATTTCGCCCGCGTGGGAGCGCGTGAAGAAGCTTGAGGACAGTGGGCTCATCAAGGGCTATCGGGCGGATATCGACTGGACGGCTGCGTTCAAGGGCAGTCGCATCGTCGTTGAGGTGACGCTTTCGCGTCATACGGCGCAGGATATGCGGCGGTTCGAGGAGCGGGTTGCGGGTGCTTCCGAGATCGTCCAATGTTATGCGACGGGTGGTGGTGTGGATTATGTGCTGCACGTCGTTTCGCGGGATATCGATCACTATCAGCGGTTCATCGATTCTTTGCTCGTCGAGGAGCTGGGGATCGAGCGGTATTTCACTTATATCGTTACCAAGGTCGTCAAGAATGTGGCGGGGGGGCCGCCGGATTGGGCTGATGATGTGGTTTGATTTTTGTTTCGCTGGATCCCGGTTTCGCGTCGGTCTATTAGCACTGCCCCTGTGCGGGGCGGCAGTCACTTTCTTTGCTGCTGCAAAGAAAGTAACCAAAGAAACAGCTTGTCCCATCCAAAGTGCTTCACACCGGCCGCGGCACAGGCGATTGGCTGAATGGCCCGGCAGTAGCGAGTGCCCTCGTAGGTCTAGTCGGGCTTGGATCGCGCACGGTCTGACACATCGCACCACACAACAAACTGGTCCAGCACAAAATAA
>LRBF01000133.1 GCA_001580565.1 Caballeronia megalochromosomata
GCATTTCCTGAACCTATTTTTCATGGCGTTCATCATTCGCGCGGGACTTCAGATTCTCGCCGACCATCCGCGACTGTACTGGAAGCGCGACTGCACGCCCGGTACGGAATGGTTTCGATTTCAAAAGGCGGTGCCCGCCGGCCGGGTGTGGACCGCGAAGGACGATTCGGTGACGCTTCCCGCGTGGCTGGGTATTCCCGGAATCCGTCACTCGATCGGTCTTGCCCGATGGTGGCACTTTTCGATCACACTCCTGTGGATGATCAATGGCATCATCTTTTACATCCTGCTGTTCACGACTGACCAATGGCTGCGACTGGTGCCGACGACATGGGAAGTGATTCCCAACGCGGCCTCGACCGCCGTTCAGTATCTGTCACTTACATTCCCGGCCGATCAGAGTTGGTTGCGTTACAACAGCCTCCAGCAGATCACCTATTTCATAACAGTGTTCGTCGCGGCGCCGACCTCCATCCTCACGGGCTTCATGCAGAGCCCGGCGATTTCGAACCGGCTCGGCTGGATCGGCCGGGCGTTTAATCGGCAGCGGGCGCGTTCGATCCATTTCATCGCATTGTGCTGGTTCCTGTTCTATATCCTCGCGCATGTGACGCTGGTCTTTATCACGGGTGCACGCGTGAATCTGAACATGATGTTTGCCGGCGTGAACGGCGGCAACTGGAGCGGCGTGCTGATGTTCGTTATGGCCATGGTGCTCGTGGCCGTCACCTGGTGGCTGGCGTCGCCGTTTACGCTTCGTCATGCGCGTCGCGTTCAGCAGATCGGCGCGTTCCTGGCCCGGCCATTCAATAACGTCACGCAGTGGTGGGATCCGACGAGCCAACTCACCGAACATGACATCTCACCGTATTTCTGGCCCAACGGCACGATGCCAGCCTCCGACGAGTTCGACCGGCTCGTAGAGGACGGTTTTGCGCACTACCGGCTGAGAATCGATGGGCTCGTCGAAAAGCCGGCAGAACTCTCCTATGCTGAGCTCAAAGCCATGCCGAAGCAGGAACAGATCACCACCCATTTCTGCATTCAGGGATGGTCAGGCGTCGCTAGGTGGGGCGGCGTTCCGATGCGTCATCTCCTCGATGTGGTGAAGCCTACCGTTGATGCCCGTTACGCGGTGTTCTATTCCCTGGCCGACGGCGCCGACGGTGGACGCTACTACGACGTGCACAGCATCGCCAACATGAGGCACGAATTGACGATCCTTGCCTACGAAATGAACGGCGCGCCGCTGAGCGTGCTGCATGGCGCGCCGTTGCGGCTGCGCTGCGAGAACGAACTCGGTTTCAAAATGGTCAAGTGGATTGCCGCCATCGAGTTCGTGCACGACTTTTCCGATCTTGGCGCGGGCCAAGGGGGCTACAACGAGGATCACGAATTTTACGGCTACCGCGTGCCGATCTGAATGACCTTGAGATGAAAGTGATCATCGCGATTACGGCGGCGCTCATCACCTCGGTTGAAAACCATCCGAGCATCCGCAGCGGCATGGGCGCGAGAAACGTGCCCATGACCTTCGGATTCGACGCCATCAGCATCATCAGCACCATGATCGGCACCGCTGCGACGCCATTGACGGCGCTCCAAAACAGCGTCTTGATCGGGTCGATCAATGTGAAGTCGAGTGCGAGACCCACGATCGTCGCGAGCGCGATGATCCCGTAGAATCGTTTCGCCAGCTGCGGTTCGAGCGCGAGGCTGTTCTTCCACCGAAAAGTGCCGGCCATCGCGTAAGCGTTGAACGCCTTGACGAACTTCGGCGGCATCAGCTTCCAGGTGACCCATCTTCGTCAGTTGCCGTGCCCAATGCTGCGCGCCGCCACACGCTTCCATACCGATCACGCAGGGCGCCCGATTCGCGAAGTATTCAAGAAATTTGTCCCGCTTGACTGCCTTGTTCACGACTTCACCGGTGGACGGGTCGACCCAGTGCACCTGAAACACGCTTTTGGCAATGTCGACGCCTATGGCCGTATGGTTCATGGCAGACCTCCTCCGGTTGGCTCTGAAGAGTTCAATGATCTTCCATTCGGACCGTATTGATTCGGTCGGTCCGCGAGCATGTGGGTCTGTTCATCGCTTCCACCTCGCGCGGGGTGGGAGGCGTCCATTCCATTTCCGTGGGGCGGAGGCCGGCCTGACGTGGGCGTTTAACGCGGGTTAGCATCTCTGCCAGAGCCGCATGGGTGGGAATGGACCGCACCCCGGCAACATCCCGCGGAGGCCAGCATGGACAACGATAGCACGGTGTATGTCGGGCTTGATGTGCATAAGGAATCGATTACCGTTGCATATGCGATTGACGGCGGTGAAGTCGAAGTATTGGGCAAGATCGAAACTACGCCGACTGCGATCGACAGGCTAAGTAAACGCCTACGCTCCAAAGGGCAACATATTCGAGCTACGTACGAGGCAGGCCCTTGCGGTTACGAGCTGTATCGGCGTTTAATTCGACAAGGAGTTGACTGCACGGTATGCGCGCCGTCGCTCATCCCCCGAAAGCCCGGCGAGCGCGTAAAGACGGATCGTCGTGATGCAATCAAGCTGGCGCGCTCGCTGCGCGCTGGAGACCTTTCGACAGTCTACGTGCCGAGCGTCGAGGACGAGGCCTTCAGGGATCTCGCACGAGCCTGGGCATCGGCTCGGGAAGACTTGCGGCAGGCAAGGCAGCGGCTGAAGTCTTTCCTGCTGTCCCATGGTGTGCGCTACGCAGCGCGCGCGGATTAGGGCCCAGCACATCGACGCTGGTTGAGCAAATACTCGTTCGAATCTGCGTGGCGGCAACTGGCTTTCGAAGAACATCGACGCTCCATCGACGACCGCGTGGCGCAGTGTGAGAGACTGGAAGTAGCCTTGCGCGAAGCAGTAATCGAATGGACTTTTTACCCGGTGGTGTTGGCGTTACAAACAATGCGCGGCATTCAGTTCGTTACAGCGGTGGGCATGGTTTCGGAACTCGGCGACCTATCGCGCTTTGAACATCCACGTCAGCTCATGGCCTGGCTCGGTATCACACCATCGGAGCACTCGTCTGGCGGCACGAGACGCCAAGGCGGCATTACAAAAGCGGGAAACAGCTATGCAAGAAAGCTACTAGTCGAAGCCGCTTGGAGCTATCGGCACCCAGCCCGCGTAAGCAAAATCATGCAGCCCCGACACGAAGGCATTCCAAAGGCAATCATCGATCGTGCGTGGGATGCGCAGCTTCGACTGTGCAAGAAGTATCGCAAACTTGCGACACGAGGGAAGGACGTCAACGTTGCAGTGGTCGCTGTCGCCCGAGAACTCGCTGGCTTCATCTGCGATATTGGTCGTCTTGCAATGTCACTCGCACTGCCGCGTCGTAGTGCACAACCGATATAAAGAGACTGCGGCTCAACACCTATCCAAGACCTCTGGAGAGTCTCCTGAAGGCGGCGTAGCCCGGTACAAGAGCAACCCACGGCGCCGCTTCGCGACGGCAGATAGCAGGCCGATTCGCGGCGTAAGAAGGTGGCAGGCTCATATGACGGACCTCTGTAATGCGGTAACCAACCCGCGGATCTCAGCGTGATTCACCGTCGGCCTTACTGCTACGTCGCCCTCAGGATATTCCTTTGCAATGAAAGCTGAGAGAACCCCTCGCTTCACTTGACACGGAAATGGAATGGACGCCTCCCACCCCGCGCGAGGTGGAAGCGATGAACAGACCCACATGCTCGCGGACCGACCGAATCAATACGGTCGGAATGGAAGATCATTGAACTCTTCAGAGCCAACCGGAGGAGGTCTGCCATGAACCATACGGCCATAGGCGTCGACATTGCCAAAAGCGTGTTTCAGGTGCACTGGGTCGACCCGTCCACCGGTGAAGTCGTGAACAAGGCAGTCAAGCGGGACAAATTTCTTGAATACTTCGCGAATCGGGCGCCCTGCGTGATCGGTATGGAAGCGTGTGGCGGCGCGCAGCATTGGGCACGGCAACTGACGAAGATGGGTCACCTGGTGAAGCTGATGCCGCCGAAGTTCGTCAAGGCGTTCAACATCGGCAACAAGAACGATCCAGCGGATGCGCGAGCCATCTGGATGGCCACGCAGATACCCAGCAAGCCGGTCGCGGTCAAGACCGAGGCGCAGCAGGCCGTGCTGGCACTGCACCGGATGCGGCAGCAACTGGTGAAGTTCCGCACGATGCAGATCAACAGCCTGCGTGGTCTGCTTGCTGAATACGGCGAGGTCATGGGCCGCAGTCGGGAAGCACTCGACAAGGCGATGCCTCGCGTTCTGGCAAAGCTGTCGGAGCGTTTGCCTGCCATGCTGATCGATACGTTGCGTGAACAATGGAGCGGCCTGACGGAGTTGGACAGGCAGGTTGCCGGGATCGAACACCGTCTGCAGGCATGGATGAAAGACGACGAGGCATGTCAGACAATCGCGGCCATACCGGGCGTTGGTTTGTTGAGCGCCACGGCGGCTGTCGCGACGATGGGCGACGCGAAGGCCTTTCGATCAGGACGGGAATTCGCCGCCTGGCTCGGTCTGGTGCCCAAACAGACCGGCTCTGGCGGCAAGGTTCAGTTGCTGGGCATCAGCAAGAGAGGAGACGCGTATGTGCGCACGCTGTTGATCCACGGGGCTCGCAGCGTGCTGCGACATCCAGACAGGGCCGGCGCATGGGTTGAGCAGCTCGGCAAACGCCGACCGTTCAACGTGGTAATCGTGGCGCTAGCCAACAAGATGTAAGCGATAGTTTTAGCACACCGAACAG
>LRBF01000134.1 GCA_001580565.1 Caballeronia megalochromosomata
AATTCCTCTGATAACTCTCTTCTGCCCATTTGACACCTCGCTGGTCGATCAAAGTCTACCTTTCGATGTGTCCAAGATTGTTAGACCACTACACAGCCGCCCCGCACAGGGGCAGTGCTAATAGACCGACACGAAAACGGGATCCAAAAAAAAATCCAGCGCTGAAACCTCAAAGCATCGTCACATGCAAATGATGCGGATCAGCGAGCATATCCGCGACACGCCGCAAGGCCTCCCGACAATCCTCCCGCCCCTGCGGCCCCCCGAGACACAACCGCAACGCATTCGGCGGATTGCCATCGGTAGAAAACGCCGCCCCGGCCACCGCGCCGATGCCTTGATTGCGTAACTGCAACGCGAGTTCCGAAGCACTCCAGTCGCACATCGGCGGCACCGGAAGCCATAGGTGAAATCCGTTCGGATCAGCATCGAAGGCAAGCTCACCCAACTCGACCGCCGCAATCGTCTGCCGCGCCGCGGCCTCATCGCGAATCGCGCAAAGTACGTCGTCAGCGGTGCCGTCGTTGATCCATTGCGTCGCGAGCAGCACGGTGAACGGACTCGGCATGACTGTCGTCGCCCGCAATGCGCCCGCGATGCGCTGCGTTTGCCGCGGTGTCGGCGCTTTCAGATACCCAATCCGCAAGCCCGCGCCGAGCGTCTTCGATAACCCCGTGACGTGATACGTCAGTTCCGGCGCAAGCGTCGCCAATGCCGGTGACGCATCGGGCGGCAACATCCCGTAAGGCTCGTCCTCGATGATCGGCACGTTGTAGCGCAACGCCACATCGGCAAGCGCTTCGCGCCGCTGCCGCGTCAATGTCAGCGTGCTCGGATTCTGCAAGGTCGGATTGCAATAGAAGCCGCCCGGCTTCTCCGACTTGCACAACGCCTCGAACGCATGCGGCAAAGGGCCGTCTTCATCGCGCGGCAACGCCTGCAAACGTACGCCCAGTTGCGACGCGATCGCCTTGATGCCGGGGTACGCGAGCGAGTCGAGGCAGATCATTTCGCCAGGCCGCGCAAGCTGCGACACCAGCGCGACGAGCGCGCCGTGAATGCCCGGACACACGAGCACGGTATCGATGTCGCCATCCGGCACGCGCGCGCGAAGCCATTCGCGTCCCGCCGCGCGATCCGCCACCGTGCCGCCGAAATCCTGATAACGCAGCAACTGAAACGGGTCCGCGCCGCGCATGAGCGCCGCCGCCGATTCACGCAAGCGCGCCGCGAGCGCGGGCGGCTCCGGCGGCATGTTCATCGACATCTCGACGCTGCTGCCGCCCGCAAGCGGCAGTGTCTGCGTCCTGCCGCGCACGAAGGTGCCGCTGCCCGCGCGCGCGTCGAGCAGGCCGCGCCTGCGTGCTTCCGCATAGGCGCGCGCGATCGTCGTGTAGTTCAGGCACAGCAGATCGGCGAGATCGCGCAATCCCGGGAGGCGATCGCGCGGCCGCAGCCGTCCGCTCGCGAGGTCTTCCTCGATCAGATCGGGAATCGTCAGATATGCGGGCTTTCTGCTCTCTTCGAGCTTTCTTATCCAGTGATGCGCCTGCTGATTCATCGTCCGATGTCCCCGTGGAAATCGCACTTGATTGGATTGATCGCATCGATGCACGGCTTCGGTGTATTGCGCACCATGCGCACGCGCTCTTGCGCTGAAAGCGTGCGTATCTCGTTCGCGCAGCGCGTCTGCGCAATGCCGCGACGGCCCGCCCATCAAG
Source organism: Caballeronia megalochromosomata (assembly GCA_001580565.1). Taxonomy (GTDB): domain Bacteria; phylum Pseudomonadota; class Gammaproteobacteria; order Burkholderiales; family Burkholderiaceae; genus Caballeronia; species Caballeronia megalochromosomata. The sequence continues at coordinate 1,722 of LRBF01000134.1, forward strand.
CCGCAGCGAGAAAATTTTCGCGTCGCTCGCGCAAATTCGTTTTGCTTGATCGCAAAGTGATTGCATTTCGCGGGCCAATCATTGGCATATCCGTTGCGTTTGAGCGCTCGCCATCACTCGACAATCACGGAGAATGCCATGCCCGCAGTCAGTCAACCGCTTCACAAGAACGGCGATTATCTGGTCGATTACGAAGAGAAGGTCTTCGAGGACGTGAAGGCCGAACCCGGCGAGAAAGCGCTCGTCACGTTTCATACGGTCGCGTTCGAAGGCTCGATCGGCTTCGTGAATCTGCTGCAGGCGACGCGCCTGCAACGCAAGGGCTTCGACACATCGGTCCTGCTCTACGGCCCCGGCGTTACGCTCGGCCTGCAACGCGGCTTTCCGACGCTCGGCGACGAAGCCTTCCCCGGCCACCTCAACTTCAACAAGCAACTGCAGAAGTTCATGGCCGAAGGCGGCAAGGTCTACGCATGTCGCTTCGCCTTGCAGGCGCTGTATGGACACGGCGAAGCGTCGCTGATCGAAGGCATCCGTCCGATCAACCCGCTCGACGTGCTCGATCTCCAGTTGCTTCATCGCAAGGAGAACGCGCTCATCATCCATACGTGGACCGTTTGACGATCATGGCCGAGACGCCCTCGACGAAACGCATCGTCCGCGCGGCCGCCGTGCAGATCGCGCCGGACTTCGAGCATCCGGGCGGCACGCTCGATCGCGTGTGCACGGCCATCGACGAAGCCGCCGCACAAGGCGTGCAGCTGATCGTGTTCCCCGAAACCTTCGTGCCGTATTACCCGTACTTTTCGTTCGTGCGCGCGCCGGTCGCATCGGGCGCGGATCACATGAAGCTCTACGAGCAGGCGGTGGTCGTGCCGGGTCCGGTCACGCAGGCCGTCGCGCAGCACGCGCGGCTCGCGAACATGGTCGTCGTGCTCGGCGTGAACGAGCGCGATCACGGCAGCCTCTATAACACGCAACTCATCTTCGATACGGACGGCAAGCTGCTGCTCAAGCGCCGCAAGATCACGCCGACGTTTCATGAACGCATGATCTGGGGTCAAGGCGACGCGGCGGGCCTGAAGGTCGTCGAAACCGGTGTCGGGCGTGTGGGCGCGCTCGCGTGCTGGGAGCACTACAACCCGCTCGCGCGCTATGCACTGATGACGCAGCATGAAGAGATTCACTGCAGCCAGTTTCCCGGCTCGCTCGTCGGGCCGATCTTCGCGGAGCAGATCGAAGTGACGATCCGCCATCACGCGCTGGAGTCGGGCTGCTTCGTCGTCAATGCCACGGGTTGGCTCACCGATGCGCAGATCGAAGCCGTCACGCCCGATCCGAATCTTCAGCGCGCGTTGCGCGGCGGCTGCAACACGGCGATCGTGTCGCCCGAAGGCCAGCATCTCGCCGAGCCGCTGCGCGAGGGCGAAGGCATGGTCATCGCGGATCTGGACATGTCGCTCATCACGAAGCGCAAACGCATGATGGATTCGGTCGGCCACTACGCGCGTCCCGAGTTGCTGAGTCTTGCGATCAACGACCGGCCCGCATCGCCCGTCACTTCTTTCAGGGATACCCACGACGATGAGCGCGAGAGAGAACCTGCCGGCGTCGAGCCGGCAATTGATGACTGAGCTTCAGTCGACCGGCCTGCGGCTCGTCGATCCGCGCGCGGGCGTATCGAGCCGGCGCGGCGGCGCGGGGCCGTCGGATCACAAGGCGGTCACCGTCGATGGCGTGACGATCATGGTGCCCGTGCACACGAACACGGCCTGGGATTCGCCATTCGTCGCCGCGCGGCCCGATGCGAACGGCAACAGCGCGCTCATGCGCGACGCCATTCCGATCGCCAACATCAGCTTTCCGAAGGCGCCGCGCTTCTATGCGATGCAGACGCTCGACGGCGTGCCGTACTCGCACATCGCGACGCTGCACGGCGCGGACGTGCTCGCGACAACGGTCCTGCAAACCTGCATCCGCTACGAAAGCCGCCGCAAGTCGTGCAAGTTCTGCGCGATCGGTCAATCACTCGCGGCGGGGCGCACGATCGCGCGCAAGACACCCGAGCAACTCGCGGAAGTGGCGCGCATGGCCGTGTTGCTCGACGGCGTGAAGCACATGGTCCTCACGACCGGCACGCCGCCCACGCCCGATCGCGGCGCGCACATTCTCTGCGAGAGCGCATTCGCGATCAAGGCCGCCGTGAATCTGCCGATCCAGGCGCAATGCGAGCCGCCCGACGACGATCGCTGGTTCGAACGCATGAAGGCGAGCGGCATCGATACGCTCGGCATGCATCTCGAAGCCGTCACGCCCGCCGTGCGCGAACGCATCATGCCGGGCAAGGCGACGGTGCCCGTCGCGCGCTACATGGAAGCGTTCGACGCGGCGGTGAAAGTGTTCGGGCGTGGGCAGGTGAGCACCTACATCCTCGCGGGTCTGGGCGACAGCGCGGCGGCGATCGTGCAGATTGCGCGCGAATGCATCGCCCTCGGCGTGTATCCGTTCGTCGTGCCCTTCGTGCCGATCAGCGGCACGCCGCTCGAAGATCATCCCGCGCCCGCGCCCGATTTCATGCGCGCGGTGCTTGCGCCCATCGGTTCGATGCTGGCCGATGCCGGCATGCGTTCCGCCGATATCAAGGCGGGATGCGGCAAATGCGGGGCGTGCTCGTCGCTTTCATCGTATGAGGTGTGAACATGTTCGTCGATGCCATTGAAGGCGATGCGCTCGCGCTCGATTACACGCCGGTCGAGTATCGCGTGAAATGGGCGACGCTGCCGTGGGAAGCGGATGAAGCGTACAAGCTGCGGCGCGCGGTGTTCTGCATCGAGCAGGGCGTGTTCGTCGGCGACGATCGCGACGAGATCGACGCGCGCGCGCAACTGCTCGTCGCCTTGAGTTGCGTCGCGGGCATGCCCGAGCAGGTCGTCGGCACGGTGCGCATCCACGAGAACGAACCGGGCGTGTGGTTCGGCTCGCGGTCGCGGTGCATGCGGCGTTTCGATCGCACGCGAAAATCGGCGCGACACTCATCCGGCTTGCCGTGTCGAGCGCTCATGCACAAGGATGCGAGACGTTCCTCGCGCACGTTCAGGCGCAGAACGTGCCGCTTTTCCAGCGTCTGAACTGGACATCCCTCGGCGAGGAAACGCTGTTCGGCCGGTCGCATCATCTGATGCGCGCGCAACTCGATGCCTATCCGCCGTGCGTCACGCCGCAAAGCGGTTTCGTCGCGCTGGCGCGGAGGGCGTCGTGAGCGCGCTCGTCGAACTGGTCGAACGCTTGCGCGAGAGCCGCGGCTTTCTTCACAAGCGCGATATCTCGCAGGTGCTTTCACGCTTGCCGCAAAGCGCGCAGAGCGTCGCAATAGGCGACGATTGCGCCGCGATCCCCGATGGCGATGGCTACATGCTGTTCGCGATCGAAGGTCTCGTGAGCGACTTCGTTCGCACGATGCCGTGGTTCGCGGGCTACAGCGGCGTGATGGTCAACGTCAGCGATATCTACGCGATGGGCGGCCGTCCCATCGCTGTCGTCGATGCATTGTGGAGCGGCAATGCACACGACGCGCGCGACGTGCTCGCGGGCATGGCGGCGGCATCGGCGGCGTACGGCGTGCCGATCGTGGGCGGACACAGCAATGTGCGCAGCGATGGCGCGCAACTCGCGGTCGCGATCGTCGGACGTGCGCGAATGCTTCTGACGAGCTTCGATGCACGTCCCGGCGATGCGCTCGTCATGGCCGTCGATCTGCGCGGCAAGTTCGAAGAGCCGTATCCGTTCTGGAATGCATCGGTGGACGCGCCGGAAGGCCGTGCGCGCGCGGATTTCGAACTGCTGCCGGCGCTGGCCGAAGACGGTCTGTGTGATGCCGCCAAAGATATCAGCATGGCGGGCGCGCTCGGCACCGCGCTGATGCTGCTCGAATGCTCGGACGTGGGTGCGCGCATCGATCTCGATGCACTGCCGCGCCCCGCCGATGTCGATATCGAACGCTGGCTCACGGCGTTTCCGAGCTTCGGCTTCGTGCTGTCCGTGCGCCGTCAACATATCGATGAAGTATGCGCGAGGTTTGCGTCGCGTTCGCTCGCATGCGCGGTGATCGGCGAAGTGAATGCGTCGCGCGAGGTCGTCATCGAACGTGGTTCGGAACGCGCGCTGCTGTGGAATCTGCGCGATGAGCCGTTCATAGGTGCGCGATGAACGGTATGCGCATCGCGCTGCTCACGCATTCGGTGAATCCGCGCGGCGGCGTCGTGCATACGCTCGAACTCGGGCGCGCATTGCACGCATGCGGACACGAGGTCACGGTGTTCGCGCCCGCACGCGAAGGCGAAGCGATGTTCCGGGCGTCGCCTTGCCGTATCGTGCTGGCGCGTATCGAAGGCGCGCAAGAGAGTCTCGTCGCGATGGTCGATGAACGCATTCGCGCGTTGAAGCGCGCGCTCATCGAAGAGAACGTGCGCGGCTACGATGTGCTGCATGCGCAGGATAGTATCAGCGGCAATGCGCTCGCGGAACTCAAGGCGCAAGGCACGATTCGCGGGTTCGTGCGCACCGTCCATCATCTCGATCATTTCGAGGATGCGCAACTCGCGCACTGGCAACGGCGCGCATGGCAGGACGCCGACGCCGTGCTCTGCGTGAGCGAAGCATGGACGCGCATGATGCGCTCGACCTACGGCGTCGCGGCGCAGACGGTGACAAACGGTATCGATGGAACGCGCTACGGCGCGGCGTTCGACGACGAGCGCGATGCATTGCGCGAACGCTTCGGCATCGGCGCGGGGCCGGTCGTGCTCGCGGTCGGTGGTATCGAGGAGCGCAAGAACGCGTCGATGCTGCTCGAAGCGTTCGCATCGCTGCGCATGCAACGGCCGTCGGCGCAACTCGTGCTCGCGGGCGGCGCGAGCCTGCTCGATCACGATGCCTATACGCGCCGCTTTCTCGCCCGCGCCGCCGAACTTCGGCTCGACGTGAGCGATAACGGCACGCCGGTCATCGTCACCGGCGCATTGTGTGATGCATCGATGCCCGCGCTCTATCGTCTCGCCGACGCAGTCTCGATGGTCTCGCTGCGCGAAGGCTTCGGGCTCGTCGTGCTGGAAGCGCTGGCGAGCGAGCGGCCCGTGATCGTGTCACGCATCGCGCCATTCACCGACCATCTCGACGATACGACCTGCGTCTTCGCCGATCCGCACGAGGCGAATTCGATTACCGATGCGCTCGCCAAAACGCTCGACGACGCGAGCGGCATCGACTTCTCCCATGCCGTGCCCGCGCTGCTCAGGCGCTTTACGTGGCAAGCCAGCGCCGCGCGGCATCTCGACATCTACCGCACGCTCAACGCGTAAAGGAAACACGGCCATGCCAGTCATGCACTTTCGAATTCGCTGGCCCGATGGCATCGAGGCGAACTGCTATTCACCATCGACTGTCGTCGGCGAGTTCTTCACGGCGGGCGAAAGCTACGTCGTCGGCGATTTCGTCGCGCGCTCGCGCGAGGCGCTCAACATCGGCTCGGAGCGCGTGCGCGAAAAGTACGGCTTCGCGTGCTCCGCAGCGCTCGATCAACTCGCGCGCATCGAAGAGGACGCGCGCCGGTTCACCACAACGCAGGACGCGCGCGTCACCGTGCTCGCGCTCGATTGATTCATCTGTCGGAGAGGATGCGGATATGTCGAACTTTCAAGCAACGCACTACAGCGTGATCGTCGTCGGAGGCGGGCAGGCAGGGCTGTCGGTCAGCTACTTTTTGCAGCAGGCGAATATCGATCATCTCGTGCTCGAAAAGCACACGGTCACGCATACGTGGCGCACGCAACGCTGGGACACGTTCTGTCTCGTGACGCCCAACTGGCAATGCGCGCTGCCCGGGCATCCATACGCCGGCGCGGACCCGCACGGCTTCATGAAGAAGGACGAGATCATCGGGTATCTCGATGGCTTCATCGGCAAGGTGAATGCGCCCGTGCTCGAAGATGCGGCGGTCACGCGCGTGAGGCGCGGCGCGGATGGACGTTACTTCGTGACAAGCACGCGCGGCGAGTTCACGGCGGATCAGGTCGTGGTCGCGTCGGGCGGCTATCACACGCCGATCGTACCGCGCATGGCCGAACGTTTGCCCGCGCATGTCGCGCAGGTGCAGTCGTCGGACTATCGCAACGCGGATGCGCTGCCGCCGGGCGCGGTGCTCGTCGTCGGCTCGGGACAGTCGGGCGCGCAGATCGCGGAGGATCTGCATCTGTCGGGCCGCAAGGTGCATCTCGCGGTCGGCGAGGCGCCGCGTTGCGCGCGCTTCTATCGCGGACGCGATGTGGTCGACTGGCTCGCGGACATGCGCTATTACGACATGCCCGTGACCGATCATCCGCTGCGCGAAGGTGTGCGCGACAACACCAATCACTACGTCACGGGCCGCGACGGCGGACGCGACATCGACTTGCGCCGCTTTGCGCTGGAAGGCATGGAACTGTTTGGCCGACTGGAAGATCTTCGCGACGGCAAGCTATGTTTCGCGCCGAATCTGCGCGCGAATCTCGACGATGCCGACGATACCTATAACCGCATCAACGCGAGCATCGACGGATTTATCGCGAAGCACGGCATCGATGCGCCGCTTGCCGCGCGTTACGAACCGCCCTGGCATCCGCGCGACGAGCGCGTCGAGCTGGATCTGAAGGCGAGCGGAATTGGATCGGTGGTGTGGTGCATCGGCTTCACGCCGGATTTCGGCTGGCTCGACGCGCCAGTCTTCAACGGGCGCGGCCACCCGTCGCATTTGCGCGGCGTGACGGCGGTGCCGGGGCTCTATTTCGTCGGCCTGCCGTGGCTGCACACGTGGGGATCGGGCCGCTTCTCGGGCGTCGCGCGCGATGCGCAATACATCGTCGATGCGATCTGCGCGGAGCGCGCGGGCGCGCCCGATCACGTCCCGGTTGCGTGCGCGTAACGCTTACCTGGCCGATGCTGTGTCGATCGCACGCGCCGAATCCGCGGGCAGCACCGACGTCAGCACGCTCGCCGGCACATGCCGCGCGTCTTCCTGCGACACCGCGCCGACGAACTTCCAGCCCGATGGCATCTTCACGAACGTGAAGCCGGTCGGCTGATCGACGAACACCGAATACGGCGCGGGCGAGGCCGCCGTTGCCGTGGTTTGCGCGAACGACACGAGCGGGCTCATCAGCAGCAACCCGGCGGCAAGCGCGGACAAAGTCGATTTCATGACGACACTCCTAAGAAGGTTCCGAGATTTTTGTAGCAATCGATACACATATTGGAACATCCTCGCGCGACAGCGTCCAGTTATTTTGTTACGATCGACACATAATTCTGAATTTCGGTGCGCGCACCAATCGCTGGCACGCACGAGGAGTGAGACATGTCGTCGGAAATACACAAAGCGCGCGGGCGGCCGCGCGCGTTCGATCGGGACGCGGCGTTGCGAAGCGCAATGGAGGTGTTCTGGGCCAAAGGCTTCGACACATGCTCGATGGCCGATCTCGTCGATGCAATGGGCATCAATTCGCCGAGCCTCTACGCGGCGTTCGGCAGCAAGGAGGACCTGTACCGCGAGGCGGTCGAACTCTACACCGACGCGGAGGGCGGCGCGGCGCTCAGGCAATTGCAGGCGCACGCATCCGTGCGCGACGGCCTGCGCGCGATGTTCCGCGCGAGCGTCGAGTTGTTCACCGGCATGGCGAATCCGCGCGGCTGCATGATCTTTCTGGGCGCGATGTCCGTCGGCGCCGAACACGCGCAGTTGCGCGCCGAGATGCACAAGCGCAGGCGCAAGGTGGCGTCGATCGTGGCGGCGCGGCTCGCGCAAGGTGTCGAGAACGGCGAGCTCGACGCGCGCACCGATGTTCAGGCGCTCGCCGCGTTGTGCATGACGCTGTTCGCGGGTTTGTCGATTCAGGCGCAGGACGGCGTGCGCCGTGCTGCGCTCCATGCGGCGATCGATCAGTTCATCGCAACGCTGCCACTGCGCGCGAAGCGCTGAACGTGAAACGATCGCGGCTCACGCGCACGATGATGAAACAAACTGTCCGTGCGCTTGCCCGCGTGCCGAGCGAAGGGACAAAATGCCCGACACACGGCATTTCGGAGCATCGCCATGACGACCCACGTCATCAGTTTTTTCGCCGACGATAACGCTCGCGCGTCGTTCGAGAATCATCGGCGCTATTGCGCGCGCCAGCGATACGCGCACGAATATGTCGACACGAGTTCGATCGGCTGGCCGCATCTGCGCATGGTGCTGAAATATCAGGTGCTGCTGCGAGCGCTGCGTGCGTGCGCCGAGGGCGACCTCGTGCTGCTGCTGACGCAGGACTGCATGCTGTTACGCGATATTCCGTGCGAGACGTTCATGCGCGACGAGGGCCGCGACTGGATCGTCTCACACCGCGACGGCTCCGCCAGCGATGTGATGGCGGCGTTCCAGCTCTGGCGCAATACGTCGGGCGCGCGCGAACGCGTGGAGCGCATCTGCGCGGGCGCGAAGTTCGGCGGGGCGCTCGCGAGCGAAGCCAACTTGCTGAGCACACTCGAGGCGCGGCCGTTCAACCTGGCGGTCGAAGGTTATGTGCCCGTCGTGCACGCCGCGCTGGACGTCGCCCCGGTATGGGCCGAATGGCCCGCATTCGCGCTCGCGCTCGCAGATCTGCCCTCCGCGCCGCGCAACCAGCCCGTGTTCGCCGACCTGCGCGATCTGCTCGCGGAACATATCAACGATTGTCAGGCGCGCGGGCTGCCGTATCTCGCTTTGCCGCCGCCGGAAGCGGGCGAAGCGCGCTACGAGGCCTTGAACCGCCACGCACCCGTCGCGCTCGCCATGCTCTACACGCCGAATATCCGCGAGTACGGCGCAATCGCCGAGCGCAATCTGCGCCGCTATTGCGAGCGGCACGGCCATGCGCTCTATCTCTATCGCGACGTGCCGCCGGAAGCCGGCGCGGGCGCGAGCGGCAACTGGATCAAACCGTGGGTGTTGCTGCGCCATCTTCCGGAACACGAGTGGATTTTCTGGATCGATGCCGACGTGCTCGTCGTCGATCAGGGCAAACCGCTCGAACCGCTCCTGAAGAACCGCGACCGCGTGATCGCGACGGACATGAGCTGGCAGTTCAACTCGGGCATCATGGGCTTTCGCAACACGCGGCAAAACCTCGACGTGCTGACGGAAATCGAGCAGACGATCGGCGGGATCGCGGATAAATCGTCCACGTATGCAAGCGGCGGCGATCAGGACGTGTTCATCAAGGTGCTGCAGCGGCACGGCCTGGCCGACGACCGCGATCTCCTCGACTGCGCGACGCTCAACACGCCGTACCAGCTTCAGAGCCGCGACAGCTTCATGGTGCACTACATGCACATGTGGCCGTCCCTGCGTGCCCTCGCGATGCATCACGGCGACCTGGCGAGCCAGATGCGAGGTGCGCGCCGTCCTTGACTTTCTAATCCATTACGCGCGAGCATGAGCGAAGCTGCGGCGATGCCCCGCGGCATCGCTTTGTACGTAGTCCATACTTACACGTCACGCCGATCATGCCGCGCCCGTCCATGCCACGGCAGCAGATCCGTCTTTGCACGGCGAGCGACGGCGTGCGCATCGCCTACGCGACGTGCGGCGCCGGGCCGCCACTCATCAAGGCGGCGAACTGGCTGAGTCATCTGGAACTGGACTTCACGAGTCCGGTCTGGAGCCATCTGATGCTCGAACTGTGCAGCCGCCACACGCTGATTCGCTACGATCAGCGCGGCTGCGGTCTCTCGGATCACGATGTCGCCGAGATTTCGTTCGACGCGTGGCTGCGCGATCTCGAAACCGTCGTCGATGCGAGCGGCCTCGAGCGCTTTCCGCTGCTCGGAATATCGCAGGGCGCGTCGATCGCCATCGCGTATGCGGTCGCGCATCCGGAGCGCGTCACGCATCTCGTGCTGCACGGCGGTTACGCGCGTGGCCGGCTCAAACGCACGTGCGATCCGGCGATGCGCGAGGAAGCCGAAATGCTCGTCAAGCTCGCGGAACTGGGCTGGGGCAAGCAGAATCCGGCGTTCCGGCAGTTCTTCACGACGCAATTCATCCCCGGCGGCACGCCGGAACAGCATCACTGGTTCAACGAGCTCGAACGTCTCACGACCCCCCGGGCAACGCCGCGCGCATCATGCGCGTGTTCAACGAGATCGACGTGGTCGATCTGTTGCCGCGCGTGCAATGTCCGACGCTCGTGATGCATGCGAGCGGCGACGCACGCGTGCCCTTCGACGAAAGCCGCCTGCTCGCCGGGCAGATTGCCGGCGCGCGTTTCGTGCCGCTCGAAAGCGAGAACCATCTCACGCTCGAATTCGACGCCGCGTGGCCGCGCTGGCGCGAGGAAGTGCGGGCGTTCCTGCCGTCGGCGCACGTGAGCGATCCCGCGTTCTCCGCGCTGACGCGGCGCGAGCGCGATATCGTCGAATTGCTCGCGGGCGGGCGCGACAACGCGCAGATCGCCGCGCGCCTCGCGCTGAGCGAGAAAACCGTGCGCAACCACATCACCAGCATCTTCGCGAAGCTCGAAGTCGAAAATCGCGCGCAGGCGATCGTGCTCGCCCGCCGCGCGGGTTTCGACGCGCCTGCCTGAGTCTTTCGGGACACCAGTCCCCCTTCCTTGCCGCCAAAAGCCAGCGTCCCGGTTCACGACCGGGACATGCGCCTCATGTGCGCAAGTGCGTCTCTCCCGAGAATGATCCGCAGACGGTGACGCGACGAAATGAACCCACGCCGACCTGTTCGACGCAGAGCGCCGCCCGCCCGGCGCCCATTTCATCGCAGTTCATCGACGCAGAGTCATCCCGGAGTCCTCACATGAAAGCTGTCCAGCACGAGTCCAGCAAGATCAGCCCGCAACGACGCTATGCCAAGTGCATCGAAGTATCCCGCCGCATCCGCTGGGATATCGATCGCGACGTATTGCGCGGCCGTCATTTCGATCCCGCACACAAGTTCATGCCCGACGGGCTCTCCGAAGTGAACCGCCTGCCGTTTCTGGACGCGCGCGAACGCCGGCTGATGTCGCAGATTCAGGGCCGCACGTACGCCAACATGTTCGGCATGATCGAGCGTTTCGTCGGCGCGAAGATGCTGGACGTCGGCCGCGATCATGCCCTCGGCGATCAGACCGCGCTCGAAGCGATCGTCCGTTTCACCGATGAAGAGCTGAAGCATCAGGAACTGTTTCGCCGCGTCGAGGCGCTGGCGGCCGAAGCGCTTGCACCGGGCTATCGCTTCGTTCCGCAAGCGGACGAAGTCGCCGCGTTCGTGCTCGGCAAGTCCACCTGGTCGATTCTGGCGCTGACGTGCTGCATCGAAATCGTCACACAGGTGCATTACCGGCAGAGCATGGAGAGCGACGCGAGCCTGTCGCCGCTTTTCAAGGACATCTTCCTGTTTCACTGGAAGGAGGAGTCGCAGCACGCGATCATCGACGAGTTGGAATGGCTGCGCGAGGACGCGCGCACCGACGACGCGGCGCGCGATGTCGCGATCGGCGATCTGATCGATCTGGTCGCCGCGATCGACGGCATGATGCAGGCGCAAGCCGCCGCCGACGCGCATTACTTCGTCACGCAGCTCGACCGCGCGCTGTCCGACGAGGAAGAGGCGCGCGTGCATGCGGGGCTGGTCGATGCGTATCGCTGGCAGTACATCATCTCGGGCGTCGACGAACCGCGCTTCGGCGAGATTCTGACGAGCGTGATCAGCGAAGCGCAGGGCGAGCGCCTCGGCGCCGCGCTCGCGCCGATGAGACGCCGCGCGCTAATCAGCGAATTCGACGCGCTCGCCTGACGCGTTCAGCATGCAGCACGAGAAGGCCGGGTGAGAGCGCCCGGTCTTCTCAATTTTGAAGGCGATATGTAAGAAAAATCGTTTGCTGCTTTGCAAAACGCTGAATTGCCGTGGAAATCTAGTCGTTACTGGCGAAATGAAGCATGTGTTTTTCGGGCAACATAGGTGAAATCAGGTAGTCGTTGCTCGCTGTCCCAAACTGATAACTAGATTGGACCATCATGCTCGCCGAACCGTTGCCGCACACATCCGACATCGAAAAATTCGCAGAAGACCACGAGCGCTTCGCGCGACACACGCCATCCGAAATATCCATCGTTCTGCGCCATCTCCTGCAGCGCCGTGACATGCTCACGGTCACGAGCGGACACGGGCAGATCGTCACGCAATTGCTGGAAGTCGACGTGCGCGGCGCGCGCATCGTGTTCGACTGGGGCGGCGTGGAGTCGGACAACCGCGCGCTGCTCGACGCGCGGCAGTTGTATTTCAAGGGCGCGCCGGAAGGCGTGCGCGTCGAGTTCACGACCTCGGCCGCCCTTGCCGTGACCCATGAGGGACGGCAGGCGTTCGAAGTCTCGTTTCCCGGGAAGCTCTACCAGTTCCAGCGCCGCGAATATTTCCGCGTGCCGGCGCCGGTGCTCGATCCGTTCTACGCGAAGGGCGCATTCGCCGACGGCGACGCGTTTCGCTACGAAGTGCACGATCTGTCGCTCGGCGGCATCGCGCTTCGCATGGACACGCCGCGTCTCGCGGAAACGGAGACCGGCACCCTGTTCAACGATGTCGTGCTGCATCTCGGTCCGGGCGCAGCCTTGCCCGTCGATCTCGAACTCGTGTCGCCGCGCACCGTGACCACGCCGCGCGGTGATGTGCGTTATGTCGTCGGCTTCCGTTTCGTGCAGCTCTCGGGCGCGGCGGAAAGCGTGCTGCAGCGGCTCATCACGCGCATGGAGGCGAAGCGCCGCAGCTTGTCGGCCTGAGCGGCGCGCGGCCGCGAGGCATGCGTGGAGTAGAATGCGGGCCTCATTCCTTTGCAAGAAGACGCATGTTGCGCAAGGCCTGGCGCGGAGAAGAACGCTTCTGGAAAGTCTGGTGGCTGTTGGGCGTGCCGATCCACCTCGCATGGTGGTTCGTGTATCTCGACCTCTGGACGAGCGGCGTCGCTCCCGAAACATTCCTGCTGATCACCGTCTGGTTCTGGCCCGGCATGCTGGGCGTATTCGTCATCTGCTCGGCGTTGTATCTGCTGTGGTGCACGCTTGCATGGCGCTGCGCGGCCAATGTCGATCGCCGCATGTGGACGGTCGTCGCGCGCGTGCTGATCGGCGTCGGGCTCGGATCGTTTCTCACCGAATGCGCGCTGATTCTCGCGGCGCCGTTCGCGTGAATCGCCGCTCGCCACGCACGTCCGTCCACTTAACGTGCACAATGTCCGGGCTTGCAGCACGCCCAAGACGAACGGACAACGACGCGCATGCTCAACGAATTCGCCAAGACGGTTCTCGTGATCGTCGCCGGGTTGTTTCCCATCATCAATCCGCCTGCGACGGCGCTCGTCGTGCTGAGCATGCTGCCGCATATCGGCGACGACGATCGCGCGGAGCTGGCGCGACGCATCTGCATCAACAGTTTCGCGATCCTGCTGGCGTCGCTGTCGATCGGCGCTTACGTGCTGTCGTTTTTCGGGATCTCGATTCCGGTGCTGCGCGTGGCGGGCGGTCTGGTCGTCGCGATGGCGGGCTGGGGCCTGCTTCAGGCGCCCGATGACGACGACGCCACCGAAACCGCGCCAAGGCCGCGAAGTGGCGCGTCGCTGCGCGCCAAGGCGTTCTATCCGCTGACGCTGCCGATCACCGTCGGGCCGGGCGCGATCGCGGTCGCCATCGCGCTTGGCACGGGCACGCCGCGCCACGGCCTGCAGCCGGTGCATCTCGCGGGCGTGGGCGTCGGGCTCGTGATTCTGTGCGCGAGCATCTACGTGTGCGTGCGCTTCGCCGGGCATCTCGAACGGCTGCTCGGCACCGTCGGCACGCAGGTCGCCATGCGCCTGTTCGCGTTCGTCATCTTCTGCATCGGCGTGCAGATCTTGTGGCTCGGGCTGTCCGAGCTGATCGCGTCGATTCCGCTCACCCTCAAGTAGCCCGATTCCCCGGACAAACCCCAAGCGACGCTCGCGGATGACAGCGTTACCATGCATCGCCATCGAATGGTAACGCTACCATCAAGGAGACGCCGTTTGACTTCGAATCGCAAGAAGCCGGAAGAACTGCGCAGTCATCGCTGGTACGGCGTGAACGACCTGCGCTCGTTCGGTCACCGCTCGCGCACGGCGCAGATGGGCTATCACGCGTCCGATTACATGGGCAAGCCGGTCATCGCCGTGATCAACACATGGAGCGAGATCAATTCGTGCCATACGCACTTCCGGCAGCGCGTCGAGGAAGTGAAGCGCGGCGTCTGGCAGGCGGGCGGCTTTCCCGTCGAAATGCCGGTGATGACGCTCGCCGAGCCGTTCCAGAAGCCGACGACCATGCTCTACCGCAATTTCCTCGCGATGGAAGTCGAAGAAGTGCTGCGCTCGTATCCGTTCGACGGCTGCGTGCTGATGGGCGGCTGCGACAAGACCACGCCCGGTCTTCTGATGGGCGCGATCAGCATGAACCTGCCCGCGATCTATCTGCCCGCCGGCCCGATGCTGCGCGGCGACTGGAACGGCCGCACGCTCGGCAGCGGCTCCGACACGTGGAAGTACTGGGCGGAATTGCGCGCGGGCAAGATCACCGAAGACGAGTGGAAGGGCGTGGAGAGCGGCATCGCGCGTTCGCCGGGCCATTGCATGACGATGGGCACGGCCTCCACGATGACGAGCGCCGCCGAAGCGCTCGGCATGACGCTGCCGGGCTTCGCGTCGATTCCCGCGGTGGATTCGCGGCACGCGCAGCACGCATCGCTGACAGGACAGCGCATCGTCGACATGGTGTGGACGGACCTGAAGCCCTCCGACATTCTCACGCCGAAATCCTTCGACAACGCGGTGACCACCGTGCTCGCGCTGTCCGGCTCGACCAACGCGATCGTGCATCTCGTGGCGGTCGCGCGGCGCGCGGGCGTGCCGCTCACGACCGCGCGCTTCGACGCGCTCGCGCGCGTGACGCCGGTGATCGGCAACGTCCGCCCGGCCGGGAAATATCTGATGGAGGATTTTTTCTACGCAGGCGGCCTGCGCGCGCTGCTCGCGGAGCTTGGCGAATTGATCGATGGCTCGCAACTAACCGTCAATGGCGCGACGCTCGGCGAGAACATCGCGGGCGCCGAAATTTTCAACGACGACGTGATTCGCCGCCGCGACAATCCGCTGGTGCCGAACGACGGCCTCGCCGTGCTGACGGGCAACCTCGCGCCGGACGGCGCCGTGATCAAGCCACCGGCGATGGAAGCGCGCCTGCTCAGGCATCGCGGGCCGGCGGTCGTGTTCAGGGATTACGCCGACATGGCCGCGCGCATCGACGACGAAGCGCTCGATGTCACCGCCGATTCCGTGATCGTGCTCCAGCACGCGGGTCCGGTGGGCGCGCCCGGCATGCCCGAGTGGGGCCAGTTGCCGATTCCGCAGAAACTCCTGAAGCAAGGCGTGCGCGACATGGTCCGCATCTCGGATGCCCGCATGAGCGGCACGAGCTACGGCGCGTGCGTGCTGCACGTGGCGCCGGAGTCATTCGTCGGCGGGCCGCTCGCGCTCGTGAAGGACGGCGATATCGTCGAGCTGGATGTGCCTGCGCGCCGCCTGCATCTCGATGTCAGCGACGACGAGCTCGCCGCGCGCAAGGCCGCGTGGACACCGCCGAAGCGCCCGTTCGAGCGCGGCTTCGGCGTGATGCATCAACTGCACGTCACGCAGGCCGACAAGGGCTGCGACTTCGACTTTCTCGAAGAGAAAACCGCCGCCGGCGGCGAACCGGACATCCACTGAGACGCACCATCATGACGACACCCGATATCGCCATCTCCGACGAAACGATCGAGCTGCTGCGCCACGTCAGCACCGCGACACTGACGACGCAACTCTTCAAGCGCGGCCTGCGCAACGTCTTCCTGCAAGGCGTGGCGCCGCTCGTGAAGCCCGCGAAAGGCGCGCCGAACATGGTCGGACCGGCGTTCACGCTGCGCAATATCCCGGCGCGCGAGGATATCGATCATGTCGGCGTGTTTCAGGACCCGGATCATCCGCAGCGCAAGGCCGTCGAAACCGCGCCGCCGGGCAGCGTGCTCGTGCAGGATTGCCGCGGTGACCGCAGCGTCGCGTCGACCGGTTCCATCCTCACGACGCGTCTGAAGATTCGCGGCGTCGCGGGCATGGTGTCGGACGGCTGCGTGCGCGATTCGGGCACGATCGGCGATATCGGCTTGCCGCTCTTTTGCGCGGGCGCGAGCGCGCCGCTGAATCTCGCGAAGCATCATGCGGTCGACATGAACGTGCCGGTCGCGTGCGGCGGCGTGGCGGTGTATCCGGGCGATATCGTCGTCGGCGATGTGGATGGTGTCGTGATCGTGCCGCGCTACATGGCCGAGGACGTGGCGAAGGATGCGACCGAGCAGGAAGTGATGGAGGAATTCCTGTCGTCGCGCGTGGAAGGCGGCGCGATGCTGCGCGGCACGTATCCGCCGAACGAGGAAACGCTCGCCGCCTATAAGGAATGGCGCAAGCAGCGCTGATCGAGGAGACGCCGTGAATACGCTTTCTCAAACGCAAGCCAATGTCGACGAGCAGCGGCTCATCAATCGCCTCGCATGGCGGCTGATGCCGCTCGTCGGTCTGCTGTATCTCGTCGCGTATATCGACCGCTCGAATATCGGCTTCGCCAAGCTGCAGATGCTCGGCAGTCTCGGCATGTCCGAAGTCGCGTATGGTCTGGGCGCGTCGCTGTTTTTCATCGGCTATCTGATCTTCGAGATTCCGAGCAACGTGATGTTGCACAAGTACGGCGCGCCGCGCTGGATCGCGCGCATCATGCTGACGTGGGGCATCGTCACCATTCTGCTCGCGTTCACGAAGAACGCGACGATGTTCTACGTCCTGCGCTTTCTGCTCGGCGCATCCGAGGCCGGGCTCTATCCGGGCGTGATCTATTACCTGACGCTGTGGTTTCCGCAACGGCATCGCGTGCGCATGCTGGGGTATTTCACGCTGGGCAGCAGCATCGGCAACATGGTCGGCGCGCCGATTTGCGGCTATCTGCTCGACAAGAACTGGTTCGATCTTCAGGGCTGGCAGCTCGTGTTCATCGTGACGGGCGTGCCTTCTGTCTTGTTGACCGTGGTCGTGTTGTTATGGCTGCCTGCATCGCCGCTGAAGGCCACGTTCCTTTCCGACGACGAGAAAACCTGGCTCGACGACACGCTCGAAACCGAGCGCCTCAAGGCCGCGAAAGTGGAGAAGAGCGGCTCGCATGTGCTGCGCGTGCTCGCGGAACCGCGCGTGATCGGCATGGCGCTCTACTACATGATGCTGTCGATGTCGGTCTACGGCGTGAGCTACTGGCTGCCGACGCTCGTGAAGGGCTTCGGCGTGACGAACACGGTCAACGGCCTGCTGAACATCGTGCCGTGGCTTGCCGCGACGATTGTGCTCGCCTGGCTGCCGGCGAAGCTGCGCAAGGGCGATCGCACGACGGCCGCGATGCTGGCGGCTGCGCTGATCGGCGTCGTGTTCTTTCTGGGCAGCGTGTTTTTGCCGACCAATACGCTGCGCTTCATTGCGTTGTGCCTGGGCGCGCCGTGCATGTATCTGCTCCTGCCGTGCTTCTGGACGATTCCGCCGAAGTTTCTCACCGGCGCGCGGGCGGCGGCCGGGATTGCGGCGATCAATTCGCTGGGCAATGTCGGCGGGTTCATCGCGCAGAATCTCGTGCCCTGGGTCCGGCAGACGAGCGGCTCCGTCAAGGCGCCGATGCTCATTCCGGCCGCCTGCCTGCTGATCTTCGCCGTCGTGACGATGGTTCTGATGCGGCGTGAGGCGGCCTCGCGTTCCGCTGCCGCGGCGCTCGAGTCGCGCGCCTAGCATCATGGCGAGCGCCAAATCCGCCGATGCGGCCATCACGCGCCGCGCGCGCTCGGGCGTCAAAGGCGTGCGCATCACCGACGTGGCGGCCATTGCGGGCGTTTCGCCCATCACCGTCTCGCGCGTCTTCAATGCGCCGGACACCGTCGCGCCCGAAACGCTCGCCCGCGTGCGCCAGGCCGTCGCCGAACTGGGCTATGTGCCGAACCGGCTGGCGGGCGGTTTGTCATCGGCGAAATCGCGGCTGATCGCGGCGATCGTGCCGACCGTCGCGCATTCGCTCTTCTCCGCGACCGTGCAAGTCTTCAGCGATACCATGTCGCGCGCCGGCTACCAGGTGCTGCTCGGCCTGTCCGGTTACAGCGACGAAGACGAAGACCCGTTGCTCGACGCCGTGCTGAGCCGCCGCCCCGAAGGCGTGTTCCTGACAGGCGTCGCGCATACGCCGACGCTCAGAGACCGCCTGCGCAGGATCGGCATTCCGATTGTCGAGACGTGGGACATGAGCGACGATCCCATCGACATGCTCGTCGGCTTTTCGCATTACCGCATCGGCGTGATGGTGGCCGAACGCTTTCTCGCGCGCGGCACGCGCCGGCCCGCGCTCGTGTCCGCGAACGATCAGCGCGCGCTCGCGCGGCGGCGCGGCTTCGTCGAGACGCTCGCGAAATGCGGCATGAACGATGTCACGGAAATATTGATGCCGCCGCCCAGTTCGGTCGCGCTCGGCAAGGAAGGCTTGCGGCGCGTCATCGAAGCGCGCGCGGGCGTCGATGCGATTTTCTGCAGCTCCGATCTGCTCGCGCTCGGCGTCGTGTCCGAGGCGCGCCGGCTCGCGATCGACATTCCCGGGCGCATTGCGGTATGCGGCTTCGGCGACCTCGAATTCACCGCCGACGCCATGCCCGCGCTCACGACCGTGCGCGTGGACGGCAGGCGCATCGGTGCGACGGCGGCGCGCTGCCTGATCGACAGGCTGGGCGGCGCGACGGAAAGAACGCGCGTCGATGTGGGCTTCGAGCTGGTCGAGCGCGAGACGCTCTGACTACGGCAGAAGATTCCACTTGACGATCGCGCGCACGTCGCGCTCGAAGCCGAGCACGCTCGTCGCGGCGGTGTCCATGGCGAGATGCGCGCCGAGCGCGGGCGAGCCCGTCGCCCATTGCGCGCCGAACACGCGCGAGAAATGCGCATGCGAAAAGAGCGCGATGTGCGTCGCGTTCGTCGCGAGCAGCTTGTCGATGAGCGCCTGCGCGCGCTGGCCGACATCGGCGAGATTCTCGCCTTCGGGAATCGGCGACGTCCACACCGACCAGTCCGGCACGTCCTTGCGGATATCCGGCGTTTTCCGGCCTTCGTAGATGCCGTAGTTCCACTCGTGCAATTCGGGCTCGACCTGCGCGCGATCGGAGAGACCCGCGAGGCGGCATGTTTCGATCGCGCGGCTCATCGGGCTCGTCAGCACGAGATCGAAGGTTTGGGTCGCGAGGAGCGGCGCGAGCGCGGCCGCCTGCTTGCGTCCGTCATCGGTGAGCGGGATGTCCGTCGTGCCGGTGTGCTGGCCCGACTTGCTCCACTCCGTTTCGCCATGCCGGATCAGCCAGATCTGGACGCCGTCTTTCATGTTCATGTCGTTCACCCGGTGTCTGAGGAATGCAGTTGCGCTAGCGCGCTACAGCTTGGAATTCTGCACCGATCGCGGGCGCCACGCCGCGCCGCTGCTCAGTCCAGTTCGCCCGTCGCGAACGCCTTCAGCAGATGATGCGCGATCGCGAAAGGCTTCGGCGCCGACAGCCCGTGCTCGTGCGTGCCGTCGAGCATCGCGGCGACTTCCGTGCGCGTGAACCAGCGCGCGTCTTCGAGTTCGTTCTTGTCGACGGTAAGCTCGGTCGTGGCCGCGCGCGCGAAGCAGCCGATCATCAGCGACGACGGAAACGGCCACGGCTGCGACGCGTAATAGCGCACGTCGGTCGAGCGGATGCCCGCTTCCTCCAGCACCTCGCGATACACCGCGTGCTCGAAGGTTTCGCCCGGCTCGATGAAACCCGCCAGCGCCGAATACATGCCCGGCAGGAACTGCGGCTGACGACCGAGCAGGCAGCGCTCGCCATCGGTGACGAGCATGATCACGACCGGATCGACGCGCGGAAAATGCTGCGCCTTGCAGTTCGGGCAGATGCGCCGCCAGCCCGCGCCGGCGGAATTGGTCGGCTGGCCGCAGTTCGCGCAGAAGCGGTGACGGCGATGCCAGTCGAGCATCGAGCGTGCTTCGCCGAGCGCGCTGACGAGCGGCGGCGCGACGAGGCCCTGCATCGCGATGGGGCGAAGCTCGATCGCCTCGACTTCGGGAAGGCTTGGCGCGCCGTCGTCGAACGAGGCGGCGAAGAGCGCGCGCCGTTGCGCATCGCGGCCGAGAAACACGGTCTGCGACGGTGTGCCGGCCGCCGCCGCTTCCTGCGCGCTAAACAGGGGATCGTGCCCGTCGACGCGCTTGAACAGCGGCACATTGTTCACCAGCAGCAGGAAGCGCGTGGACGGATCGTCGCGCAGACTGGCGACGAAGCTTTCGTCGTCGCGCTTTTCCGACACGCGATCGAGCGGATCGAGCGTAAAACCGATGGCATGAGGCGGCGTGGGCATAGTATTTTTCATGTATGGCGGCGCGTGCCTGAACCGGCGCGCCGCGTGACGGGAAGATGCAAGGCCAATCGGGAATCGTAGCGAAGTTGGCGCGTCCTTGCAGGGCGACGCCCGGAGACGTCGATGATCACGCTCTACTCGTATCCTCAGTTGTTCGGCCTCGAAGACAACAATCCGTTCGGGTTGAAGGTTTTCGCGTTTCTGAAGCTGGCGGGTCTGCCATTCGAGCATCGTCATGTGCTCGACACGAGCGCCGCGCCGCGCGGCCAGCTTCCGTATCTAATCGATGACGACGAAACCATCGGCGACAGCGATGCGATCATCGCGCATCTGACACGCAAATACGCGCTGACGCTCGACGATGCGCTCACCGGAGCGCAGCGCGACCTCGATCTGCTGGTGCGACGCACGCTCGACGATCTTTACTGGGTCATGTCGTATTCGCGCTGGCGCGACGAGCGCTATTGGCCGCAGTTCCGCGATGCGCTGCTCGGGCATCCGGACATCGGCGCGCAGGCGCTGGAAGACGCGCGCAAATACAACTTCGAGCGCTATCGATATCAGGGCATCGGGCGATACGAGCCTGAGGCCGCGTATGCGCGCGGCATCGCGAGTCTTCAGGCGATGGCGAATCTGCTGGGCGACGGGCCGTTCATGTTCGGCGATGCGCCCGCGAGCATCGATGCCGCGTTGTATGGCTTCGTCGCGAATATCTGGTTTTATGACATCGATACGCCGCTCAAGGGGTTCGTCGGCACGCGGGATAATCTCGTGAAGCATTGCGGCGCGATGCGCGAGCGCATGGGGCAAAGCGCGACGCCGTGAGCATCACTCCGGCGCCGTCTCCACGTCCTTGCCCGCCCAGCTGATGCCCGACACGCCGCGCTCCATGCTCATGCGGCTCGCCATGCGCTCGAGCTTCGCCTGATCCTTCGGGTGCATGCGCACGGTCGCCGTCACCTTGATGCGCGGCGGCTCGCCGTCGACATCCTCGCTCGTCAGGCCTTGAAACGAGAGCGGCTGCGCGTCCATCGCATTGGAGAGCAGCGTGCGGATGTGAATCTCGTCCTCCTGCCGTCCGATCACGGTCAGCACGTATTCGCGCACGATGTCCGCGCTCGATACGGGCGTCGCATTGATCGCCCGGCTCAGTTCGCGCAGGAGCGTGTTGGTCGCGAGCACGACGCCCGTGCCCGCGATCGCCGGGCCGTAATGCCCGGTGCCGCACAACACGCCGACCGCCGCCGAGCACCATAGCGTCGCCGCCGTGTTGATGCCCTGAATCGAGCCCTTGTCGCGCATGATCACGCCGCCGCCGAGAAAGCCGACGCCGGACACCACGTACGCGGCGATCTGCGTGACGCCCGCGACGCCGTTGCCCGTCAGCATGCCGAGCGTGACGAAGAGGCACGCGCCGCTCGTGACGAGCGTGATCGTGCGCAATCCCGCCGTGCGCTGGCGCAACTGCCGTTCGAGACCAATGGCGACGCCGCAGGCGAACGCGGCGAACAGGCGCAGGGCGAAATCGACGCTCATCGGCGAAATGGGGATGTCTTTTCGAGAGATAAAACCTACGAGCATCTCACCGGCAGATGTCGCCAGCATGAAAGATCGCGATGACACGTCGCCAGAACCGGCGCAGCACGCCGGCACGCGCGTGGCGCTCGTCGAGGTTGAGGATGGCGTCGTAGTGGCTGCGCGATTCGTCGACGCGCGGCAGTTGCGACAGAAGAAGAAAGTTCATGCGTATTCTCCGTGCGCCGGGTGAGGCGCGATGGCGGCAGGCCGGCGCACGGAACGCGCGCTACAGGCCTGCCCTGGCTAAAGGATGGGCTGGGCGGGGTAAGGGGCAACAGTCGCTGTCGGGCATGGCGAATTCCTCGTGGTCGGTGAATGAACGCGCAGGCGCGCGCCCGGCCTGAAAGCGGCCGGAAAGCGCGAACAACGCACGACGGCGCACGCTTGGCGCGTCGACGAAAGGGGTGCACAGGGAAAGTACTGCGGCGCGCACCGTCTGCCTGATGGCGGGACGGCGGCTATGAGCTTGAAAGGAAGCGGGGAGCGGCGTCCTGCCGGTCAGGCAGCGAAACAGTTCGAAGATTGACTACTGCAGGTGTCCAAAGGATCGCCCCGTTTTTTGAGATGCGCGATTTTAGTCGCGCGGCGCGGCGCGCGTCAACACGAATCAGATTTCTCTTGTGGGCTGCATCGGACAGACGCTTCTAGAGTGGGACTTCCCCAGTTCTGGATGGAGAGAGACCATGGAGTCCAAGATGAACGTTTCATTCAATGCGAAAGGTCATGCGGTCGTCACCTATTCAATGCCATTGAGCGACTATTGCACGCAGCGGGCAAGAACGCTGCGCGCCATGGTACAGGTCGTGAGCACCGCGAAAGGAACGGACGAGAGCGCCGCGCTCGTGAAGCCGCTGATGGAACTGATTCGCATGCATGTCGACGAACTGGAGCCGCTTTTCAAGTCGCTCGATCAGCGCGCTTACGAGAAGGGATTCGAGGATGGACGGGACGTCGGCGGGCCGAAGGGCAGAGATCATACCGAGCCCGCCCGAGGGTCGGTCGCCGCCACCGCGGTCAGAGCCGTGCAATGAACTGCCTGACGCGCATGCGCACGCCGTAATAGTCCGGAATCGCATGGGATGAATCCACAGCGTCGGCGGCTTCGCAATAGCTTGCGATGCGCGCCGAGACCACGCCGTGCGCGCCGGAGAGTACGCGTTCACAAACGCGCTCGAAGGCGCGCGCTTCTTCGCGCTCGCTCACGAGTCCCGTTGCGCCCGCGCGCCGAATCGCGGCGATAGCTTGCGCGCCGGTTGCGGCGGTGAAGATGACGACGGGCGTCTTGGGGAACGTTCGCCGCAACGCGCGCAGAAGCGCGAAATCGTCCGCAGACGAACCTTCCATGCCGCCGCTCAGCACGATCACGTCGTAGTGCGTGGCATTCAGCCTCGCCAGCAATTGATCGTCGGTTCTGACGCACGCCGACACCTGGAACCGCTCGTGCGACTCGAACCAGCTTTGCAGTCCATACAGCACTACCGGGCGATCGTCAGCTACGACGATCCTGATTTTGTTTTCGCGCTTCATTCTTGATGACCTGCCTCGCCGGACCCTTGTGGGGATCCGCCGTCCTTACAATTGTCTTGGGACGGGCACGTTAGCAAATCAGCAATGATCATGCTGCATGGCACAACAAAATATATCGATTCATTGTCGATCAGCCCGGTCACCATTCGTCATGCAGGTATACGGCGCTGCAAATCGTCGTACGCGCATCGCCGCATCCTGAAACCGCTCGACGTCCTGGAGGCTGTCAGATGAGCTTGCAACTCTACGCACACCCGTTTTCCTCGTATTGTCAGAAAGTTCTGGTGGCGCTCTACGAGAACGGCACGCCCTTCGAATGGCGCGCGCTCACGCCCGAAATGCCGCAATCGATGGCCGAACTTACCGAAATCTGGCCGATGAGGCGCTTCCCCGTGCTCGTCGATGACGGCAGGCCGGTGATCGAGTCGACGGTGATCATCGAATATCTGGGGCTGTATCACCCGGGCCCGGTGCGCCTGATTCCCGACGATCCGCGCGTCGCGCTCGAAACGCGCTGGATGGACCGGTTCTTCGACAACTATATGTCGACGCCCCAGCAGAAGATCGTGTTCGACGCGATGCGCGATCCGAACGAGCGCGACGCGCGCGGCGTCGCCGATGCCCGCGCCATGCTCGACACGTCGTATGCGTTCCTCGATCGCAAGATGGCCACGCGCGAATGGGCGGCGGGCGACACGTTCAGTCTCGCCGATTGCGGCGCCGCGCCATTCCTGTTCTATGCCGACTGGTCGCATCGCATCGGGGACGCGTACCCGAACGTGATCGCGTATCGCAAGCGGCTGCTCGCGCGGCCGTCGTTCGCACGCGCCGTCGACGAGGCGCGGCCGTATCGGGCGTTGTTTCCGCTCGGCGCGCCGGACCGCGATTGAGTTGCCACTAACACAGGAGATCGGAGATGAGCACGACCACGACTTACGTTCCCGCCGATGAACTCGCGCGGCGCGCCACGATGAGATTCCCCAACGAGAGCGCCGAGTATCGCCGGGCGCGCACGGCGTTGCTGGCCGAGGAGATCGAATTGCGCCGGCATATCGAGCGTGTGGCGCAGATGCGTCGCGCGCTGCCGCCCGGCGGTGAAGTGAAGGGCGATTATCGATTCGAAGGCGAGCGCGGCGCGGTCGATTTCGCGGGACTTTTCGGCGACAAGGACACCCTCGTGACCTATAGCTACATGTTCGGGCCGCAGCGCGAACGGCCGTGTCCGATGTGCACGTCGCTGCTGTCGGCGTGGGAAGGCGAGGCGCGCGACATCGAACAGCGCGTGGCGCTCGCGGTGATCGCGCGTTCGCCGCTCGCGAGACTGGTCGCGTTCAAGACGGAGCGCGGCTGGCGCGATCTCCGGCTCTTTTCCGATACGAACGGCGAGTTCAGCCGCGACTATCACGCGATGTCGAAGGAAGGCGGCGACGATCCCGCGCTCAACGTTTTCACGCGGCGTGATGGCGTGATCCGGCATTTCTGGAGCGGCGAGATGGATTTCGGCACTGCTGATCCGGGTGAAGATCCGCGTGGCGCGCCGGATTTGATGCCGCTTTGGACTGTGCTTGATATGACGCCCGAGGGGCGGGGGGCGGATTGGTATCCGAAGCTGGATTATGGGCCGCGGGGTTGAGGTTTGTTGTTTTCGCCGGATCCCGTTAGCGTGTAGGTCTATTAGCGTTGCCCCTGTGCGGGGCGGCACCTACTTTCTTTGCTGCTGCAAAGAAAGTAGGCAAAGAAAGCAGCTTTTCCATCCAAAGTGCTTCATGCCGGCCGCGGCACAGGCGATTGACCTAATGGCCCGGCAGTAGCGAGTGCCCCCACAAAACTCGCGCGGCTTGGATCGCGCACGGTCTGACGAGCCATAGCCTTTAGCGCGCTGGTTCAGCACGAAATAGCGCCGGCACAGCGCTACGCGCTGCCGTGGGGTATGCGCTCTCTCTTATACACAATT
>LRBF01000135.1 GCA_001580565.1 Caballeronia megalochromosomata
CGGCCGCGGTTATTGGGCCGCTCGCGTGTGAGCAGGATGTGCTTTCCAAGCCGGTTAGTCCGGCGGAACTGCGGCGCGGGATGCTTGCGTTGATTGCGGGTGAATGTGTTGTGGCTGTATGAGCTTGTTTTTTCGCTGGATCCCGTTTTCGTGTCGGTCTATTGGCACTGCCCCTGTGCGGGGCGGCAGTCACTTTCTTTGCTGCTGCAAAGAAAGTAACCAAAGAAACAGCTTTCCCCAGCCTAAGCACTTCACACCGGCCGCGGCACAGGCGATTGACCTAATGGCCCGGCAATAGAGAGTGCCCTCACAAGCAGAACCGGGCTTGGATCGCGCACGGTCTGACACATCAAATGTTTTAGGGCGCTGGTTCAGCACAAAAGAGTTCCGGCACAGCGCTGCGCGCTGCCGTTGGGTATGCGAGGGAAACCGCCGAGAAAAGAGAAACGCAGAAGCACATCCGACCCGATTGACCCATCGGCCGCGAAGCGGGCCGGAGCTGTTTTGGCTGAACCAATTTGTTGTGTGGTGCGATGTGTCAGACCGTGCGCGGTCCAAGCCGCGCGAGTTTTGTGGGGGCACTCGCTACAGCCGGGCCATTCAGCCAATCGCCTGTGCCGCGGCCGGCGTGAGGCACTTTGGAATGGGAAAGCTGCTTTCTTTGCCTACTTTCTTTGCAGCAGCAAAGAAAGTAGGTGCCGCCCCGCACAGGGGCAACGCTAATAAACCGACACGAATACGGGATCCAGCGACAAACCCAACAAACCATCCACCACCGCCCGAGGCAATGCATTCTTTCCACAGGGTACGTAATCCCCGAGCCCCCGTCCGCTAGACTATCCCGCTTCGCAAGAAGCTCCAACCGAGGCACGAAGATGTACAAAAAAGGCGTAGTAATCGAAATCCAGTTCCCCCCTGAGCGCCTGAACGACGCAGCCGGCGACCCCTACTGGATCGATCTCACGCTCGACGAAGCGAAGCGACTCCACGCGCAACTATCACGACGCTTCGAGGGCGACGCCCGCGCCAACCAGCCCCTCGACACCTTCACGATCGAATAACGCAAGCCCACCAGCGAGTGCGCGGTTAAACAAGACGAGCACGCAACTTCAGGCGGATACTGCCGCATCTCGTTTCGCCGCATGCCTCACATGGTTTCGATTTTCGCCGCGCCCGTCTTCGTGTTTCTCTGGTCGACGGGCTTCATCGTCGCACGCGCAATCACGCCTTACGTCGACCCGAATCTGTATCTGCTCGCGCGCTTCGCCGGCACGACGCTGCTGTTTGTCGCGATCGCCGCCATCGCGCGCGCGCCGTGGCCGAAAGGCCGCGACATCGGTCGCCACCTGTTCGCCGGCGCGCTCCTGCAAGGTGTCTATCTCGGCGCGGGTTACTGGGCCGTCGCGCAAGGGCTCGGCGCGGGCATCATGGCGCTGCTCGGCGCGCTGCAGCCGCTTCTGACAGCCGCCGTCGCGGCGCGGCTCTTCGGCGAGCGGCTCTCGCCACGCGCGTGGAGCGGCCTCGGACTCGGCCTCGCGGGCGTCGCGCTCGTGCTCGCGCCGAAGATCGCGGCGAGCGGCGCGCACGTCGAACAAGCATCGGGCGGGCACGCGCGGCAGTGGATCGTCGTGACGATCGCGGTGCTCGCCGTGGCCGCAATCACCGCAGGCACGCTGTATCAGAAGACCTCGCTCGCGCATGCAGATATCCGCAGCGCCAGCGCATTGCAGAACGCGGGCGCGACGATCGTCGCGCTGGTACTTGTGCTGGCGCTCGGGGAGCATCGCTTCACTGCATCGGCGACGACGTGGCTCGCGCTCACTTGGGGCATCGTCATGCTCTCGGGCGTCGCGACGACGCTGCTCGTGTGGATGGTCCGGCGCGGCGACGCATCGCGCGCGACCGCCCTGCTCTTTCTTGCGCCGCCGCTCGCCGCGCTCGAAAGTTATCTCGCGTTCGGCGAGACGCTCAACGCCGTGCAACTCGCGGGTTTTGGCGCCGCGCTCGCGGGCGTGCTGCTCGCGCGGGCGAAATAGCGCCCCGCGCGCGGCTCAATCGACCGTGTCCGCGCCCGCCGGAATGTGCGCGCGCACCGCCTTGCCCGGACCCGGCGACCACGCCGGCCGCGTGTTCCTGCCTGTATCGACGACGACGAGATAGTGTCCCGCCCACGGCGTCGTCTTGCGCGTGGCCTTCAGCACCCACATCGATTCACCTTCGGATGCGCGCGCCTCGTATTGCGCATCGAGGATGCCGTGATGATCGAAGAACGTGTTGAGCGTCGACGGAATGCGCACGCAACCCTTCGAGTGCCGCATGCCGAGCAGCGGCTCCAGTTTCTCGGGATCGGTTGCGTGCATCTGGAAGCGCATCGGCGATTTGCCGCCACGGCCCCAGCCGCGCTCGCCATCGGCCCAGCCGAAATCGTAGATGCGCATGTCGCGTGCGCCGTAGCCGCGGATCTTGAACTCATTCAGCGTGCCCTCGGCGCGAAAGTCCATGTTGCCCGGCACGTGCTGGAACACGCCGAGCGGCGTGACGAAGTGATCGTAGGTGCCGGGGCGCCCTGTCGACACCGGCGACGCGCCGATCATCGACCACGCATCGCCCGCCTTCGCGCGGAAGTAGACGAACACCGCCTGCACATTCGCGCTGCGATCGACCAGCACGACGAACTCGTTGGCGAGATCTCCGTGGCCGTCTTCGTCGAGCGCATGTTGCAGCAGACGGCCGTAGGCTTGCTGATCCGCGACGGGCACGGTGAGCCGCCGGTCTACTTCTTTCGCGAAGGTCTGCCGCATCGCGTAAGCGCCCGCCGGCTGCATGCCGGTGCGCTGCGCGAGATTCGGTTCGGGCGGCTCCGGGGGCAAGGGGACTTCCGGCGCCTGCGCTTCGGATGCCGCGCTCGCCGCCTCTGCGGCCGATGCGGCACTCGCCGCCTCTGCGGCGGACGATGCGGACGAGGATTCGGCGGCCGGCTGCGCCGGCATCGGCACGGGCATGGCCGGCAGCGCGCGTTCGGGCGCGCTCGCGCCGGGTGGGATGCTCGCGCTCTGCGGCATGGGTGGCGCGGGCACGGCCGGCACCGTGGGCGCGACAGGTAGCGCCGTCACGCGTCCCTGCACGACCGTCCCCGATGCGCCCGACGCAGCCTGAGGCTGCGCATGTGCCGTTGTCGTGATCGAAAGGAGCGCGCAAGCCACCGCGCCGATGAGATTGCGTGCGCCGGATGGCGTCTTGTTCTTTCCTGCCTGCTGCATCGATATGAATGATCCGCTTTACCTTGTGCCAACGAGCGGCGCCTGCGCGAGACTGCGCGCATCGACAAAAAAGCCGGTGCGCACGAGGCACCGGCTTCGCCGCTACATAACGTTCGTCAGGGAAGGCGCAGCAAAGTTCATTCCGGGCGCCATGCGCGGGACGCCGCGCACGCGCTCACGCGTCAATGCAGGCGGATGGAGGCGTCGCCGGAAGCCGATGCCCGGGCGCGCAAAGGTTCGTCGCGAAAGCGCTGATGACACAGCTTCTGCGCGATCGCCTCGCCGATGTAAGGCTCATCGATCGAGAGCTTGACCGTTGCGTAGGCCTGCGTCGTGCCCGCGCCGTGAATTTCGATATCGCTCGCGTAACCGCCGAGCTCGTGCTCGAGAAAACGCCGCACGTCGCGCGCGGCGCAGCGTTGAGGAAGATTCCAGACGAGCAGGTTCATCGCCGTCACCTTCTCGCGCGTGCGCGCACGGGCTGCGGTCGCTGCTTCAGGATCGTGCGCGCCGCAAACGTGCCGGCGACGAAAAGGGACACATACACGAGCATCATGGCAACCCCACGGCGAATTTTGAGATAGCTCCATACTAATCCCGCAGACCATGCGCGTGCTGCGACATTCCGTCTTTTTCAATAGATGTTCAGGGTCTGTTCACCTATAAAACGGCCATGCGAACGCCCGAAATCGGCTGGAGTGCAAGGAGTGCGGCGCGCCGTTTGGCGCTCCCAAACAAGCGACGCGCGACGCCGCAATCCGGCCGATTTCGGGCGTTCCCCTGACTTGAATTTTTAGCTAGGGGTTGCCCCGTAAAGGGCCGCTCGCGGCGTCATGCTCCTCGCGAATATGCCCCGCAGGAAATCCCCTTGGGGGACGCCCGGTATTCGCTTCGTCGCATTCCTTGCGATCGGCCCTTTACGGGGCAACGCATGGCCGTTTTATAGGTGAACAGACCCTGGATCGGACGGATACGGGGAACCAAACGTCAGAACCCGCTGCACGTCATGCTGGAAAGATTCGGATAGCGATTGGGCCAGTCGCCCGCCATCGCGGTCTGCGCGTCCTTCAGCGTGATGTCGCCCGTACAGACGCAGCGCTTCAGATAGACGGCCAGCCGTTCCTTGCGGCGCTGGCCCGCGCGTCCTTCCCAGCGGCGCAGATCGAGATTCGCGGGGGAATTCGGCGAGCCGCCGAGCAGCACCGGCATGCGGTGATCGAGCGCGTACTCCGACCCGAAAGAAGCATCGATGCTGCGCTGCTTGAGCAGCCGCTCCTTCTGGCGCATCTGAATTTCGAACGACGGCAGCACCCGGTCCACATAACCGGGCACGCAGATCGTATCGACGATGGTCGCCTGCGTGACGCGCGCATCGAGCCATTCGGCGCGCTGGGCGCGCGGCGTGCCGGGCATCAACGCGAACATCGCGCAGCACCACGCCAGCACCGCGCGCGCGGTCCGGCCGGTGCGGCCCGCGCCTGGCTTCGGTGTCTCGGTGAATCGGGTGTCCCTTCGAGTCATGCCTCTGTGTGCCATCCATCGCGGCCGCGAATCGCCGCGCATTTTTGAGATGATCGGAGGTTCAATTAAAACACACGAAACGCACGTTGCAGGCGAAGAGTTGATCGCGAACCACGAAGTACGTCATGACGATGTGCCGGAAGCGGAAGCGGCATACGCGAGCGGACCGGCGAGCGCCGCATCGAGCGCCCCGGCCGCCGCGACGAATTCCGCAAACGAAGCCGCGATGCGCGCATCGTCCTCGCCGTTGCGGTCCTCGTCGACGGCGTGATCGCAATCGTGCTGCAACGCGACGCATGCGCGCATGAAAGGCGCCGCTCCAATCACCGCCGCCGCGCCCTTCATACGATGCGCGATGTCGCGCAGACGGGCGTGGTCGCAGTCATCGAACGCGGCGTGCGCATCGGCGAGATCCTGCGCGTTGGCGGCCTTCAGCGTGTCGACGAGCGTGCCGGCCTGATCGCCGAAACCGGCCAGCAACGCGCGGTCGAACACCGGCGCGGTCGAATCGGGCGAGCGCACGCTCGCCTTCGGCGCCGCCACCGGCGCGCGGCCGTCGCGTGTCGCGGCTAGCAGCGCGTCGCGCAGATCGTCGAGGCCGAGCGGTTTCACGAGACACGCGGTCATGCCCGATGCGATCGCGCGCAGCGCCGCGTCGGGCTGCGCGTTCGCCGTCAGGCCGACGATCGGCACGGCGCGCGGCTTCGACGCGTCCTTCGCTTCGTCGTCGCGGATCGTGCGCGCCAGTTCTTCGCCGCTCATTTCGGGCATCGAGCAATCGGTGAGGATCACGTCGAACGCGCGCGGCGTGGCGCGCCAGCGTGCGAGCGCGCTCTTGCCGTCGGTAGCCAGTTGCGCCGTCCCGCCGAGCAGCCTGAGCTGCCCGTCCAGCACGATGCGGTTGGCCGGATGATCGTCGACGACGAGCACGCGCAGTCCCGCGAGCGACACGTCCGCCGCGCCCGGGTGCGCCGGCCGCGTGTCGACGTCGGCCGCGACCGCCTGCGCCTCGGGCAGATCGACGCGCACGGTGAAGCGCGTGCCGCGACCCGGCTCGCTCGACAGCTCGATCACGCCGCCCATCATCGTGACGAGCCGCTTGCTGATGGTGAGACCGAGCCCGGTGCCGCCGACGCTGCGCGCGCGGCCATCGTGGGCCTGCACGAAGGGCGTGAACAGCATGGCCTGCTTTTCCGGCGCGATGCCGATGCCCGTGTCGGATACCGCGAGCGTCACCGCGCGCTTGCCGTCCCGCGCCGGCGCGACGCCGTATTCGAGCGTGACCGCGCCGACATCGGTGAACTTGATCGCGTTCGAGAGCAGATTGCCGACGATCTGCCGCAGGCGCTGGCCATCGGCGAGGAGCCACGCCGGACCCTCATCGGAGCGACGCTTCACGACGAGCGCGATGCCCTTCGCGCGCGCGGCCGGCTCGTAGATCGCCGCGACGCCCGCGATCCACGCCTCGAGTTCGAGCGGCGCGGGCGCGAGCACGAGGCGCTCGGCCTCGATCTTCGCGACATCCAGCAGATCGTCGATCATGCCGAGCAGATCGCGCGCGGCGCGGTGCGCGATCGACAGCGCGCGCTCGGTCGCCGCGCGCTCGCCCGGTGCGCGCAATTCCATCTCGAGCAGGCCGAGCACGGCGTTCATCGGCGTGCGGATTTCGTGGCTCATCGTCGCGAGGAAGGTGGATTTGGCGCGATTCGCCGTTTCGGCTTCTTCCTTCGCGGCGCGCATGGCCTGTTCGGCGGCGATCCGGCGCGCGATCTGCACGCGCATCGTCAGCGCCCAGCCCGCGAGCACGAGCACGAGCGCCGCGCCGAAAATCGCGCCGAGCGCGACTTGCGGACGGCGTCGCTCCCAAAGAATCTCGGGATGCTCGGAGAGCCGCCAGCGCGCGCGGATCGTCTCGAGCTCGGGCGGCGGCAGGCTCTCGATCGCGCGATTGACGATGCCGAGCAGCACCGGCTCGCTTGCCGCGACGACGAGGCCGTGCGGGACGGGCTGCGTAGACAATACGCCGCTCAGCACGAGCGAGCCGCGAAACGCATTGCCCACCGCATAGTTGGCGATGCTCAGATCGGCGATGGTGGCGTCGGCTTCGCCTTTCGCCACAGCCTGAAACTGGCCTTCGAGCGGCCGTGTCTGGACGAAGCGCGCATCGGGCACGCGCCGGCGCACGAAGTCCTGCAGCAGCGAGGACGCCGGCAGCGCGATTCGCTTGCCCGCGAGCGCGGCGGCATCGCGCAGCGGCGGCTGGCTGGCCGACGTCACGATCACGAAGATGCCTTCGCCGATGGGCGCGGTGGCCACGGCGCCGGGAATCGGCGAAGTATCGCCCACGCTGTACGGGAGCATCTCGGAGGCGCCGTAGCGCAGGTCCGCCATGAGTTGTTCGCTCGTGTTGCGCACGCGGGGCTCGAAGCGCAAGCCGGTCACGCGCGCGATCGCATCGAGCACATCGATCGCGCTGCCCGCCGGCTGGCCGCGCGAATCGCGGAAGGTCACTGGCGCGCCCTGCGCGAGCATCGAATAGTGCACCACCGGATGCGCGTGCACCCACGCGCGCTCCTCGGCCGTGAGCTCGATCGGCGTCTCCGCCGTGACCGCGTAGGCGCCTGGATTCCAGCGCGCATGCTCGACCAGGATGAACGTCGATGGCAGCGCCGCGAGGGCGTCGTCCACGCGCTGCCGCAGCGCGGGCGCGCCGTTGCGGTCGGCGGCGAAGGCGAAGCGGTAACCGTCTTCGTCGAAGGCCGCAAAACCGGTAATGGTCAGATTCGGCAGATAGTAATGCGTGATCGCGAATGCGGCGGCAGACATGTCCCCGACGAACGCGTCAGCGTCGCCGAGCGATACGGCGAGCAACGCGCCGATCAGATCGGGATAGGCGACGGGCCGCATCGACGGATAAGCCGACTGCAGGCGCACCGGCGAAGTCTGAGCATCGACGTACGCGAGCCGATGCGTCGACGGGCGTTTCTCAAGCGGCTCGATGGAAATCTGCCTGATCGGCAGATACGGACGGCTGTAAGCGAGTGCAGCGCCGTGG
Organism: Caballeronia megalochromosomata; assembly: GCA_001580565.1. GTDB lineage: Bacteria > Pseudomonadota > Gammaproteobacteria > Burkholderiales > Burkholderiaceae > Caballeronia > Caballeronia megalochromosomata. Next base: position 7,837 of record LRBF01000135.1, read on the forward strand.
TCCTCGCCGGTCGCGCCCGTCGCCATGTCGATCTCGCCGCGCGCGAGCGCCGCGATCAGCGCAGCGCGGTTCGGATAGAGACGCCATTGCGTATCGGCGTTGAGCGCGTGGGCGACTGCATCCACGTAATCGACCGAGATCCCGCGCGGCCGGGTGTCGTGCGGATACGCCATGTCGAGCGGCGGCGCAACGCCCGCCACCGCGCCGATGACGATGCGCTCCTTCGCGCTCCCCACCGTCGCACACAGTGCCCAGCTCAGAACGATGACGACGATGCCCAGGCACGCGTGCCATTGCACGCGCGCGGCCCGCGCCCCGCCGCCTCGATGTCTCGCCCGATCGAACAAGCCGCACCCCCGGAGTGAGCGGTGCGGCTAGTGTCTCAAAAAAGACCCCGGTACGTATATCGCGGCGGTCGGCATGGTCGCGCGTATCGTTGCGGCCCGGGAAACACCGAATCACGCGGGAACCGATTCCGCCTTCTGCGCGCGCGACCAGACGCGATGCATGCTCATCGCTTCGATGAAGCTCTTCAGCACCGCTTTGGCGTCGCTACCGACCGAGACGCCCTCCTCGCCGCCCGGCAAATGCGCGGCCGCGAGCACGTCCTCGCCGTCGCCGATCGCGCCGATCGCTTTCAGGTGCTTGAACGCTTCGAGCACGAAGTGGCGCGCGTCGCCGGATTGAGACAGCGCCTTCGCGCTTTCCTTGCCGCCCGCAACGATCACGCCATCGAACATGATCGACGGCATGCCGAGAATGGTCGCGTCGGCCTCGATGCCTGGCGCCGGCGAGCCGAGCGTCGGCGCGATGACCTTGGCGTGCGCGCCCGCAGCCTTGAGCGCGTCCTGCACGGCCTTGATGCTCGCGGCGTCGGCGCCCGGCGCGGCGAGAATCGCGACCTTGCGCGTTTTGACCGATGGCTTCGCCTTCGCGACGAGCGACAAGGCCGGCGATTCCTTCACCGACGACGTGCCGAGCTCGTCGGCGTCGGCGCTCTTCTTCGGCGCCGACAGCCCGAGATTGGCGGCGACGCGCGACGCGAGCGTCTCGTCGATATTCGCGAGGATGCCGAGCTGGCGCTCGCGAATGGGCTTGCGCTCGACCTTGGAAAGCTCGAACGAATAAGCGCCGACGATGTGATCCTTTTCGGGATCGGTCATGCTGTTCCAGAAGAGCGTGGCCTGCGAATAGTGATCCTTGAACGACGGGCTGCGCACGCGGATCTTCGAGCCTTCGACGCGCTCCGTATAACTCTCGAAGCCGCCGCCCGCCGCGGCCGGGGCGGTTTCCTTCGGCCAGCCGCCGTCGATCGAATTCGGCTCGTAGGAGGCCTGGCCCTTGTCGATCGTCTGGCGATGCATCGCGTCGCGCTGGCCGTTATGTAGCGGCGCAAGCGGACGGTTGATCGGAATCTCGTGGAAATTCGGGCCGCCGAGCCGGCTGATCTGCGTATCGGTGTAGGAAAACAGGCGGCCTTGCAGCAGCGGATCGTTCGTGAAGTCGATGCCCGGCACGATATGCCCCGGACAGAACGCGACCTGCTCGGTTTCCGCGAAGAAGTTGTCGGGATTGCGATTCAACGTGAGCTTGCCGATCATCTTCAGCGGCACGAGTTCCTCGGGAATGATCTTGGTAGGGTCGAGCAGATCGAAGTCGAAGTTGTGTTCATCTTCTTCCTCGACGATCTGCACGCCGAGTTCCCACTCGGGATAATCGCCGTTGTCGATCGCCTCCCACAAATCCCGGCGATGGAAGTCCGCGTCCTTGCCCGCGAGCTTCTGCGCTTCGTCCCACAACAGCGACGCGGAACCGATCGTCGGCCGCCAGTGGAACTTCACGAAGCGGCCTTTTCCCTGCGCGTTGATGAAGCGGAAAGTATGGATGCCGAAGCCTTCCATGGTGCGCAGACTGCGCGGGATCGCGCGGTCGGACATCGTCCAGAGAACCATGTGTGCCGATTCGGGCACGAGTGACACGAAATCCCAGAAGGTGTCGTGCGCGGACCCGCCCTGCGGCATTTCGTTGTGCGGCTCGGGTTTGACGGCGTGGACGAAGTCGGGAAACTTGATCGCGTCCTGAATGAAGAACACCGGCATGTTATTGCCGACGAGATCGAAGTTACCTTCTTCCGTGTAGAACTTGACGGCGAAGCCGCGTACGTCGCGTACGGTATCGGCCGAGCCGCGCGAGCCTTGCACGGTGGAGAAGCGCACGTAGACGGGCGTTTCCTTCGACGGATCTTGCAGGAACGCGGCCTTGGTGAGTTCGGCTTGCGATTCGTACACCTTGAAGACGCCATGTGCGGCGGAGCCGCGCGCATGGACGATGCGTTCCGGAATGCGTTCGTGGTCGAAGTGCGTGATTTTTTCACGCATGATGAAGTCTTCGAGCAGCGACGGGCCGCGCTCGCCGGCGCGCAAGGTGTTCTGGTTATCGGCGATTTTGACGCCCTGGTTGGTCGTCAGGGCCTGGTTGGTCGCGTCGGTGCGGGAGGTTTCGAGGGCTTCGAGTTTTTTGTTGGTGTTGCTTTGCGACGGGGTGCGGGCGACGGCGCTCGCGGGTTGCTTTTTTGTTGCCATTTGCGGGACTCCGGGGGTTCGGGGGAGGTTTTGTGCTCATTCGTCCGCAATTGGTGTTCCTAGGGGTGGGTTTTGGTTTTGGTTTTGGTTTCGCTGGATCCCGTATTCGTGTCGGTCTATTAGCACTGCCCCTGGGCGGGGCGGCAGTCACTTT
>LRBF01000136.1 GCA_001580565.1 Caballeronia megalochromosomata
TCTTGCGATACGCCTCGGGCATCCAGTCCTGCGGCTCGATCTTGCCGTCGGCCTGCATGATCGCGTCGAAGCGGGCTTGCTCGGGTGCGGCGGCGGCGCTCGTGTGCGCGTCGCTGGACTGCGTGGGGCTCGGGAGGTCGAGGGATTGGGTGTACATGGCGGCGCTCGCTCCTGGATGGTCGCTGTCCGGCGATTATAAACCGACCGGACGGTCGGTAAATAGATTTTCGAGACGTACTCGGGTAATTCCGCATGAATGGGACGCGGAGCGGATCGCGCGAGTCCACGCGCTATTTAATCTAGTGCAGACGAGGGATGCGTGCCGGACGGCGTAAACGAAGAACGGCGACGATTCATCGCCGCCGCTCGTCAAAGGAGGGACAGTGGACGCTCAGCGCGTCTGTTGCGCGGCGAAATCCTCCGCGTCGACGTCATAACCGGACGGTTCCCACCGCACCGCGAACAGCGCGACGAGCCCCGCGAGCGGCGCGACGGCGATAATCCAGAACACTTTCGTGCCGAGCGCCGCCGACAGGACCGGGAACAGGAACAGCGAGACTGTCGAGCTGGCGCGCATCAGCGTCTGGTTGAAGCCGACGCCGACGCCGCGCAGCGAAGTCGGATAGCTCAGCGACGCGAACGTCATGGTGTGCGAGCCCGGCCCGACGCCTTGCCCGAGCAGGAACGCGGCGAGAAACGCGATCGCGATTACGACTTCCACGCCCGTCGACGGTTTCCCGACGATCGCAAGCCCGATCAGCGCCATCAGCTGAAACGCGTAGCCGACGACCGACAGTTTCCACGCGCCGTACTTCGGCACCGTGCGCACGGAGAACAGCCCGCCCGCGAACGCGAAGCACAGATTCAGCGCGAGCGACGCGAGAATCGTGGTGAGCATCGATTGCGCGAGGAAACTCGAGATGATGACCGGCAATCCGAACGCGACGGCGTTATAGGCGAACGAAGATGCAATCGCGATCACGGTCGCCAGCACGGTCCGGCGCAGATACACGCCGCGCAGCAGCGCGCCGTAGTTGCTCCACGTCGCGCGACGCGCTTTGGGCGGCGCGACAGCGGTTTCGTCGACGCGGGCATCGATGCCGTAAGCGCGTTTCAGGATCGCGGCCGCGCTTTTGAGATCGCCCTGATTCGCAGCCCAGACGGGCGATTCGCTCATATACCGGCTGCGGATCGCGATGATCGCAATCGCCGGCACCGCGCCGAAGCCGAGAATCAGGCGCCAGAGCCAGCCCGCGTTGTGCTCGGGCAGGACCGCATACAAGCCAAGCACCAGCAGATATGAAACGCTGATCGCCGCGTACCAGACCGGACACCACATCGCGACGCGCGCCGCTTTGTTGCCGCGCCCCTGCAGACGCGAAAACTCCGCGAGAAAGGCCATCGCGACGGGCAGATCGATGCCGACGCCCAGACCCATCACGAAGCGCGCACCGCCGAGCACCCAGGCGTTGGGCGCGAGCGAGCAGGCGATCGCCGCGACGACGAAGAAGAACATGTCGGCCATGAAAACGCGATAGCGCCCGACCTTGTCTGTCAGATAACCACCGAGAAGCGCGCCGATGATCGCGCCGAACGTGATCGCGGCCGCGACGAAACCGGTTCCAGTCGCCGTCAGCGAAAACTCGCGGGCGATGTCCTTCATGCCGAACGCGAGCGCGCCCAGATCGTAGGCATCGAGAAAAATGCCGCCAAGCGCAATGGCGACGACGATACGCGCATCGCTGCCGATCGCTGCGCCCCGGTTGACGAGACTGGAGACATCGGCGGCGCTCTTGATGACGGGCCGCGGATCGTTGGCGGCGACCCCGGGGGCAGCGCGTTCGGGCGCGAGAGAAACGGACATGATCGGACTGGTTCGGTAAAAAATTGTCGATGCAACGAATCGCCGGATCGTACTGGCCCGGACGCCGCCGGCCAAATTCTTTTTTGTTATTTAATGACTTACGCACGGCTGGCGGGCTTTTCGGCACAGCGGCGCGCCGATGCGACAATGTCGCTCCATTCCGTCCTTTATTAATCAGGCATGTCGTCAGTTGAAAACATCGAATCGGTGAACGTCGCGGTCGTCGGCGGAGGGCCGGCCGGGCTCATGGCTGCGGAGGCGCTCGCGGCGGGCGGTGCGCGCGTCGATGTGTTCGACGCAATGCCGTCCGTCGGGCGGAAATTCCTGATGGCCGGCAAGGGCGGCATGAATCTCACGCATTCCGAGCCCGCTGAAGCATTTCTTGCTCGATATGGCGCGCGCAGTCCGAACATCGCGCCGCTGCTCGCGCGCTTCGATGCTGGCGCCTTGCGGACGTGGGTGCATGGTCTGGGCGTCGACACGTTCGTCGGCAGCTCGGGGCGTGTGTTTCCCACCGACATGAAAGCCGCGCCGATGCTGCGCGCGTGGCTGCATCGGCTGCGCGCTTCGGGCGTGACGTTTCATATGCGGCATCGCTGGCTCGGCTGGACCGATGAAGGCGCGTCGATTTCCCGCTTTACGACGCCATCGGGCGAAAAGCGCGTCCGGCACGACGCGCTCGTGCTCGCGCTCGGCGGCGCAAGCTGGCCGCAACTCGGCTCGGACGGCCGCGCGCTCCCGGTTCTCGCGGCGCGCGGCGTGCCCGTGCGGCCTTTCGTGCCGTCCAATTGCGGTTTCGACGTCGCTTGGAGCGCGCATTTCAGTAGCCGCTTCGCGGGCGAGCCGCTCAAGTCCGTGGCGATCGGCTTGTCGCGCGTGGACGGCACGGTCGATTGGCGCGTCGGCGAATGTCTGATTACGGATCAGGGTATCGAAGGCAGTCTGATTTACGCGTTGTCGGCGCCGATACGCGACCGGATCGCCGAAAGCGACGGCGCGGGGGCGACCATCCTGCTGGACCTCGCGCCGCAACTTTCCGCGGAGCGCGTGCGTGACGAGGTGCTGCATCCGCGCGGGGCGCGATCGCTTTCGAGTCATCTCCAGAGCCGCCTGCACCTGACGGGCGTGAAAGCCGGCGTGCTGCGCGAGTGCATGAGCAAGGACGAATTCGCGGATCTCGACACGCTCGCCGCGCGGATCAAGGCGCTGCCGTTGCAACTCGTGCGGCCCCGTCCCATCGAAGAAGTGATCAGCAGCGCGGGCGGCGTCGAATTCGAAGCGCTCGACGCGCGCTCGATGATCGGCGCGCTTCCCGGCGTGTTCTGCGCCGGCGAAATGCTCGATTGGGAAGCGCCGACGGGCGGCTATCTGCTGACGGCGTGTTTTGCGAGCGGGCTTGTTGCCGGTGAGGGCGCGCTCGCGTGGCTTGCCGAGCGCGCGTGACGAGACTTACGCGACGACCAGCCGCCACAGAGAGGTCACTTCCGCCGAGCGCGCGGCGTGCAGCGGATCGGTCTTGTCGCTTGCGCGCGGATGATGCGGCTTGATGTCGATGCGTCCATCGACTTTCAGGCCGGCCTTGTCGATCCATTCCTGCAACTGCGCGCGCGTGCGCAGTCCGAGATGTTCCGCGAAGTCCGACAGGATCAGCCAGCCTTCGCCACCGGGCGTCAGATGTGCCGCGAGGCCGTCGAGGAAGCCGCGCAGCATGCGGCTCTCCGGATCGTAGATGGCGTGCTCGATCGTCGCGCTCGGCCGGGCCGGCAGCCACGGCGGATTGCAGACGACCAGCGGCGCGCGGCCTTCGGGGAACATGTCGGCCTCGACGACTTCGACCTGGCGATCGAGCCCGAGCCGCCCGATGTTCTCCCGCGCGCAGGCGAGCGCGCGGGCATCGACATCGGTCGCGACGATTCGCCCGATACCGCGCCGCGCGAGCACGGCCGCGAGCACGCCGGTTCCGGTGCCGATATCGAACGCGAGTTCTTTCGACGGAAGCGGCTGATTCGCGACGAGTTGCACGTATTCGCCCCGGACCGGCGAGAACACGCCGTAATAGGGATGGATTCTTCCGCCGACCGCGCCGATCTCGACGCCTTTCTTGCGCCATTCGTGCGCGCCGACCAAACCCAGCACTTCGCGCAAGGACACGACCGATGCTTCGTCTGACGGCGGTCCGTAGGCTTCCTCGCACGCCTCGCGCACATCGGGCGCGCGGCGCAGCGGGATGGTGTAGTGCTCGTCGAGCGGGAGCACGAGCATGGCGAGGGTGCGTGCGCGTTGGGATTGCGCGAGGCGGTGCAGATTGAAGGCGTCGATCGGCGATGTCTCCGTCGCCGGCTTCTTTGCCTTGCGCGGCTTGTTGTCGATGCGGCGCGCCATCGCCTGCAGCAGTTGCCGGGCGTTCTGGAAATCGCCGCGCCAGAGAATGGCCGTGCCTTCGCAGGCGAGGCCGTACGCGTGATCGGCCGTCATCTGATCGTGTCCAATGACGACGCGCTTTGCCGGCGGATTGCCGCTCTCCGATCGCCAGCGCGCGGAACGGCTTTCGTCGTCTTCATCCCAGGTGAGGTGCTGCGGTGCCGAGTTTTTCGATTGCATATCTATATAGATGCCTGACGCGGCTGCGTGCCGCCGGCGAAAAATGAACTGGCTGCATTGTGAGGCCATTTGGGACGCGTGGCTGCTGCTTGTGCGCGTCAAGGGCAATCCGCGGCGCGAGCCTTGTGACGCTTCAGGCACAATCGAGCCTTTTCCGCACGCCATCGCCGAATGAAACTCCGAGTTCTCGCCGCGATCTGCGCGGCCGCGCTTGTCGCGCAAGTCAATGTCGCGCCGCACGCGTTCGCCGCCGATGCCGCCGAAGCGCCCGCCAATGAACGCTGGGTCAGCGCGTGGGGCACCGCGCTGCAGTCGATTCCGCAACTGGCGAACCTGCCGCCGCTGTATCGCGCGCCGGATGTCGCGGGTCGCACCGTCCGCCAGCTGATTTATCCGCAACTGGATGGCAAGCGGATGCGCCTGCGCATCAGCAACCTGTATGGGACCGAACCGCTCGTCGTCGAGTCGATGAGCGTCGCGCGGGCCGCCGGAGGCGGCGGCGCAGCGATCCGCGCCGGAAGTGCGCGTCCCGTGCTGTTCGGCGGGCGCAAGAGCGTGACCGTCGCGCCTGGCGCCCAGGCCACGAGTGATGCTGTCAATTTCGACGTCGACGCTTTTCAGCCCTTGGCCGTCAGCATGTTCATGGGGACGGATCAGAAGCTCGTCGCCTGGCATCGTGTGTCGAGTCAGGTGAACTACATATCGACACCGGGCGATCGCACCGAAGAGGCATCGGCGGGCGCGTTCCGCACGCGCTTCACGCAATACGCGTGGCTGACCAACGTGGCAGTGGAGAGCGCTTCGGCGCAGGCGATCGTCGCGATCGGCGATTCGATCACCGACGGCATGCGTTCGACGCTCAACGCCAATCGGCGCTGGCCGGATGCGCTCGCCAGGGAGATGGCGCGCAAAAGCGGCGGACAAACGGTCGTCGTGAATGCGGGCATCAGCGGCAATCGCCTGCTGAGCAACTCTGCGTGCTACGGCGAGGCCGTGGTGAGCCGCTTCGAGCGCGACGCGCTGCGCCAGCCGGGCGTGCGCGCGATCATCGTGCTGATCGGCATCAACGACATCAATTTCATGGCGATGCCCGCGCACGCGGGACTCGATTGCGACGCACCGCACACCGAAGTCACCGCCGATGCACTCGTGCGCGGGTATCAACGGCTGATCGCGCAGGCGCACCAGCGCGGCATCAAGATCTACGGCGCGACGCTGACGCCGGCTTCGCTGCCGCCGGAGCGGGAGGCGATCCGCACGGCGGTCAACGAATCGATCCGCTCTAGCCGGGCGTTCGACGGGGTGATCGACTTCGATCAGGCGCTGCGCGATCCGGCGCGCCCGAGCGTGCTTCAACGCCGATTCGACAGCGGCGATCACATCCACCCGAGCGATGCGGGCTACGCGGCGATGGCGGCAGCGGTGCCGGCGGAGGTCGTCGCAGGAACGGCGAAAGCAGCGCATTGAAGCGGATGCCAAAAAAGTTGCTTCATCACCTTGTCATTCGACTCTGCTTGACCTATTATTCAGCCCCTCGTCGTAAGGCGAGGGTCGCCGAGCGAAACGGGCGGCCTCCGAAGTCGGCAGATTTTGAAGCGAAAGCGGAAAAATGGTGTTGACAAGGAGAAAAAGATTCTTCATAATCTCGTTTCTCTGCTGCTGATGCAGCGACGCAAGACGGAAGTGAAGCGGTAACGATCTTGCGATGTGCTCTTTAAAAACTAACAGCCGATAAGTGTGGGCGCTTGATGCGAGTGCGGTTTTGGTCTTTCGGGGCTGAAGCTAAAGCAAAAGTATCAAGAGTCTCACACGAAGTATCAGAGGAAGGTTTATCTGTCGAAAGATGGATTAATCATCGTCAGTACGTTGAGTGAGCGACCGGTTTCTAACGGAACCGAAAAACAGTAACAGGTTTGAACTGAAGAGTTTGATCCTGGCTCAGATTGAACGCTGGCGGCATGCCGTACACATGCAAGTCGAACGGCAGCACGGAGGTA
>LRBF01000137.1 GCA_001580565.1 Caballeronia megalochromosomata
GCCCCGCACAGGGGCAATGCCAATAGACCAACACGAATACGGGATCCAGCGAAAAACACCGAACCCAAACAACCGCAAAAACATATCAGCAAAAAGAGAGGACCAAAAACATGGCCTTGAACGTGCGCATCGGCATCAACCCATTGTCATGGATGAACGACGATCTACCTTCCCTCGGCGGAGAGACCCCTCTATCCACCGCTCTGACCGAAGGCAAACAAATCGGCTACGAGGGTTTCGAGCTCGGCAACAAATTCCCGCGCGAACCGCAAGCGCTCAAAACATTGCTCGCGCAGTACGATCTAGCGCTCGTGTCCGGCTGGTATTCAGGCAGGCTCGCGGAGCGCAGCGCGCAGGAGGAAATCGAAGCCGTCGGCCCGCATCTCGACCTGCTCGCGAAGAACGGCGCCACCGTGATGGTCTACGGCGAAGTGGCGAATTCGATTCAAGGCGCGCCGCGCCCGCTCTACCAACGCCCGCGCTTCTTCTCCGATGCGCAGTGGAACGAATACGCCGAGCGCCTGAACCGCTTCGCCGAATTCACGCTCACGCGCGGCGTGCGTGTCGCCTATCATCATCACATGGGTGCGTATGTCGAAACGGCGGCGGATGTCGATCGCCTGATGGCTCTCACCAGCGACGCTGTCGGCCTGCTGTTCGACGCGGGGCACATCACGTTCGCGGGCGGCGATGCGCTGACCGTGCTGCAGAAGCACATCGCCCGCGTGTGCCATGTGCATTGCAAGGACGTGCGGCCGGACATCGTGAAGCTCGCGCGCAATCGCAACTGGAGTTTTCTCGATGCGGTCATCAACGGCGCGTTCTCCGTGCCGGGCGACGGCTGCGTGGATTATCCGGGCATCATCGCGTGTCTCGCGCAGCATGATTACGATGGCTGGCTCGTCGTTGAAGCGGAACAGGATCCGGTGATCGCGCCGAGCTATGCCTATGCCGAGAAGGGCTACCGCACGCTGCGCGCGCTCGTCGACGGAACATTCAAGGAGGCGGCATGAGCCTGCTAGTGAAAGCATCACGCGAAGGACAAACCATCGCGCGCGTCACGCCCGATTCCGCGGGCTGGAAACATGTCGGCTTCGCGGCGTATCGCCTGAATGCGGGCGATGTCGTGCATGTGTACGACGCGGATCGCGAAAGCTGCATCGTCGTGCTGACGGGCACCGTGAGCGTCGAGGCGGGCGATGAGCATTATCAGTCCATCGGCTCGCGCGACAGCGTGTTCGAGGACGCCGCGCCCTACGCGGTCTATGTGCCGCCGAAGCTGGCGGCCATCGTGCGTGCGGAACGCGATGCGCAAATCGGCGTCGCGAGCGCGCCCGCGAAGGGCGAGTTTCCGCCGCGGCTCATCGAGCCATCGCAGATGAAGCGCTCGGCGCGCGGCAAGAACGCGAATACGCGCTACGTGTGCGACATCCTTCCGCAAACGGAAGCGGCCGAGTCGTTGCTCGTGGTCGAAGTGCGCACGCCGGGCGGGCATGCATCGAGCTATCCGCCGCACAAGCACGATCAGGACAATGTGCCGGTGGAGAGTTCACTCGAAGAGACGTACTACCATCGATTGAATCCGCCGCAAGGGTTTGCGTTCCAGCGCGTGTATACCGACGAGCGCGACCTCGACGAAACGATGGCCGTCGAAGATCACGATGTCGTGATGGTGCCGCGTGGATACCATCCGGTTGTCGTGCCGTATGGCTATGACAATTACTATCTGAATGTGATGGCGGGTAGCAAGCGCACTTGGCACTTCAAGAACGATCCGAAGCATGAGTGGATCGTGGAGAGGGATAGTAAGGGTTCGGCATAGACGGGCTTTCGTCGCTGGATCCCGTTAGCGTGTCGGTCTATTAGCACTGCCGCCCCGCACAGGGGCAGTGCTAATAGACCGACACGAATACGGGATCCAACGAAGAAAGCCTGAAGCACGTAAAGCAACCACACTCTAACCTATCGAAACCCAATCCCGCATGACGTGCTCGCTCGCCGCGAGCGCCCCGATCGTCCCATCGAACTGAATCGCCCCATGCCCCATCACCGCGACGCGCGCATCGAGCATACTCGCGATCGTCAATCGCTCTTCGATCAGCAACATCGCGACGCCCCGTTCGCGCAGCGTCGCGAGACACGCGGCCACTTGCGCGAGCACTTGCGGCGCAAGCCCTTCGCCGGGTTCGTCGATGACGACGAGCGACGGATCGCCCGTCAACGTGCGTGCAAGCGAAAGCATTTGCTGCTCACCGCCCGATAGCGCGCCCGCCTTCACCGACATGCGTTCTTCAAGCACGGGAAACAATCGATACGCATCGCCCAGCGTGAAACGCGTGCCTTTCCTTTCGCCGAGCAACAGGTTCTCGCGCACCGTGAGCGCGGGAAACACATCGCGCGTTTCCGGCACATAGCCGATACCGAGCCGCGCGATGCGATGCGGCCGCAATCCGATGAGCTGAACATCGCCATAACGCACATCGCCCGCGCATCGCACGAGGCCCATGATGGCCTTCGCGAGCGTCGAACGCCCCGAGCCGTTGCGGCCGACGAGCGCGACGACTTCCCCTTCACCGATGCGAAGATTCACGCCATGCAGCACTTGCGCCGCGCCATACCACGCTCGCAAATCCTCGATACACAATGGCGCACTCATGGCGCGACTCCGCCGAGATAGGCTTCCCGCACATCACGATCCTCGCGGATCGCGGCAGGTGTATCGGTCGCAATCACGCGCCCCTGCACAAGCACCGAAATGCGGTCCGCGAGGCTGAACACCGCATCCATGTCGTGCTCGATCACGAGCAGCGTGCGCCCTTGCGTGGTCGCGCGAATCAACGCGAGCGCGCGCGTGGCCTCCGCGCGATTCATGCCGGCGGTGGGCTCGTCGAGCAGGATGAGCGGCGCATCGGTCGCGAGTGCGATGCCGAGATCGAGCGCGCGTTGTTCCGCGTAGGCGAGACGCGCGGCGCGTTCGTCGGCGCGTGCGGCAAGGCCGATCGCATCGAGCATCGCGTGTGCGCGTTCTTCGATTCTTCGCGAAGGCAGCCATCGGTCGAGAAGACGCGACGACGACGCACCGAGCGCCGCGCAACGGAGATTGTCGAGCACGGACAGACCGCCGAACACGCTCGTCGTCTGGAAGCTGCGCGCAAGCGTTCGGGCAACGCGCTGCGGCGGCTCGCCCGTGATGTCGACGCCCTGCGCGACGATACGCCCGTCATCGGGCCGCGCACGTCCCGAGATCAGATCGAAGAGCGTCGACTTGCCCGCACCGTTCGGGCCGATGAGCGCATGTCGCTCACCCAGCGCGACCTGCAGATCGACACCACGCAACACACGCGTCGCGCCGAAGCGTTTGGTGACACCGTGCAGTTCGAGCGCGGCGTTCATCGCGCGGCCCTCGTGCGTCGCGCGAGCCAGAGTCCCAGCAATGCGCAGGGCAATGCGATGAGCCATGCACGCACATCGCTTCGTCCGGCGTAGAGCGCTTCGACCGATACGACGACCGCGACGCCCCAGACCATCGCGCTGAACGCGCCGATGCAGAGCGTTCGCATATCGCGCCGAAGCAATCCCGCGACGCCTTCCGGCGCGGCGATCACGACCCACATGAAAAAGAGCCCGAGGTACATCGGCCACGCGGGGCTCACGCTCGCCACCGCGACGCTGAAAAATGTCAGCAGCACCGCGCCGATCATCGGCCCGAAGAAGCTGCCCGTCCCGCCGATCACCGTCGCGACGAGTGCGCTGGTCGAGCGCGCGAGGCCGACGCTTTCCGACGACACCAGCTCGACATTGATCAACGCCAGCACGCCCGCGATGCCCGCGAAGAACGCCGACACGACGAGCACGGTGAAGCGCACGCGCGCGGGCGCGAAGCCGATCGCCGCGGCGCGCGCGGGATTGTCGCGCACGGCGTTGGCGAGACGGCACATCGGCGTGCGCGAGAACGCGAACATCGCAAGCGCCGCTACGACACACCAGCACGCGATCAGCGCATAGGCCTCGCGCGACGGCCCGAACGTCCATGCAAAAAACGACGGCCCGTTCGCGCGATCGATCGTCACGCCGCCCTCGCCGCCGAACCATCCCGGCACGAGCCACACACACGCGGCGACAAGCTCACCGATGCCGAGCGTGATCATCGCGAACGACGTACCGGCGCGTTGCGTCGAAATCGCACCAAACACGATGGCGACGATCATCGCCGCACATCCGCCGATGACCGGCAAGAGCGGCAACGGCACGGCGTAGCGATTGAACACATGCGCGGCGGCGAATGCCCCGAGCCCCGAATACACGGCGTGACCGAACGAGAGCAAGCCGGTTTCGCCGAGCAGCAGGTTGTACGAAAGCGCGAAGACGATGAGCGTCGCGGTCTGCGCGAGATATGCGAGCAGCCAGGATTGATCGAAGAACAGCGGCGGCAGCGCGAGCGCGAGGATGAGCGCGAGAAATCTAGGCATCGCGCGTGCGCTCGCCGAAGAGTCCGCGTGGCCGCGCGGCCAGCATCGCGACGAGCACGAGATAGGGCAGCACGGGCGCGAGCTGCGCGACCGTCAACGCGGCCCACGCGGGCGGCAGCGTCACGCCGAGCGATGCCGCGATACTACCCGCCGATGCGCTCGCGCCCACCGCGAAGGTCTGCACGCAGCCGATCAGAAGCGATGCGACGAGCGCGCCGCCCAGCGACCCGAGGCCGCCGATCACGACGACGACGAATACGATCGGACCCATTGCATCGGCCATCGCCGGTTCGATGACGGCGAGCGGCGCGCCGATCACGCCGCCGAGCGCGGCGAGCGCGGTGCCGACTGCGAAGACCATCGTGAACACGCGCGGCACGTCATGGCCGAGCGTTTCGACCGTGGCGGGATGCGTGAGCGCGGCGCGCACGACGAGGCCCGTCTTCGATGTGCGCAGGACGAGCCAGAGCGCGCCGAGCATCAGCACGGCGATCGTCATCATGAACACGCGATAGCGCGCGAACGACGCGCCGTAGAGCGTGAAGAGCGGACCGTCGAGCACGCGCGGAATCGTCGCGGGTAACGGCCCGAGTCCCCACACGAGCTTGACGGCCTCACCGATCACGATGGCCGCGCCGAACGTGAGCAGCATTTCCGCCAGCGCGCCGCGCGTATGCACGCGTCTCAACAGCAAGCGCTCGAACAATGCGCCCGCGATGCCGACGAGAACCGGCGCGACGATCAACGCAAACCAGAATCCGCCCTGCGCGGCGAGCGCCTGCCCGACATACGCGCCGACCATATAGAAGCTCGCGTGCGCGAAATTGAGCACGCCGAGCATCGAGAAGATCAGCGTCAGGCCCGCCGACAACATGAAGAGCAGCAATCCCACGCTCACGCCGTCGAGCAGACTCACGCAGAACCACTGAAGCAAGGCGCGACCCTCAGCCGGTGATGAGCGGCTTGAGCGCATCGACGAGCGGCGCGGGCAGCGGCACCGGCCTGCGCGTCACGCGATCCACATAGACATGCACGAAATGCCCTTGCGCAGCGGCGACGTCCGAGCCTTGTGTGAAGATCGCCACTTCATAGCGCACGCTCGTGTTGCCGAGCTTCTCCACGCGCAAGCCCGCCTCGACGGCCTCCGGAAACACGACCGGCGCGAAGAAATTGCAGCGCGTCTCGACGACGAGGCCAATGGTCTCGCCCTCGTTGAAATCGAGCACGCCCGCGCGCAGCAGATACTCGTTCACGACCGTGTCGAAGTAGCTGTAATAGACGACGTTGTTGATATGCCCGTATACGTCGTTGTCCGACCAGCGCGTGCTGATCGCGAGAAAATGCGCGTAGTCCGCGCGCGTGGTCGGAACCGGCTTGCTCATCGCTTAAAGGGACTCCGTCAGCATGCGTCGATAATCGTCGGCGCTAGCCTCGCGCGGATTCGTCTTGTGGCAATGATCGGCGAGCGCGCCCTTCACGACCTTGTCGAACATGCTTTCGTCGACGCCCATCTGCGAGAGGCGCGTCGGCAAGCCGAGGCGCGCGGTCATGTCGTGCACGGCCTGCGCGACATCGGCATCGCCGGCGAGATTCATCACGCGGCGCATGCGCGCGAAGCGCCGTTCCGCGACGACCGTCGGCGCACTCTCGTTGAAGCGCAGCACTGCGGGCAACACCACCGCGTTCAGCGTGCCGTGATGCAGCGACGTGCGCCCATTCACCGCGAGGCCGCCCAGCGGATGCGACAGCGAATGCACGCAGCCGAGGCCCTTCTGGAACGCCATCGCGCCCTGCATGGATGCGGACATCATGTTCAGACGTGCATCGCGGTCGTGGCCGTCGTGCGTCGCGCGCTCGATGTTGGCCCACGCGCGTTCGAGTCCGTCGAGCGCGATGCCGTCGGCGGGTGGATTGAACGCGGGCGCGAGAAACGTCTCGATGCAATGCGCGATCGCGTCCATGCCCGTTGCGGCGGTGAGCGACGGCGGCAGGCCGAGCGTGAGTGACGGATCGCAGACCGCCGATTTCGGCAGCAAATGCCAGGAATGGAATCCGAGCTTGCGCCCGTCATTCAGGATGATGATCGCGCCGCGCGCCACTTCGCTGCCCGTGCCCGATGTGGTCGGCACCGCGATCAGCGGCGCGGCGCGCTCGGTGATCTTGCCGCTGCCGCCTTCGATCGTCGCGTAGGCCGTCAACGGCTCGTCGTGCGTCGCGGCAATCGCGACGCCCTTCGCCAGATCGATCGACGAGCCGCCGCCCACCGCGATCAGCCCGTCGCACGCTTCGCGTTTGTATTGCTCCGCGGCCTCCATGACCATCGCTTCGGTAGGGTTCGAAGGCGTGTCGTCGAACACCGGCAGCGCGCCGAGCTTCGCGCTTTCGATCACGCGATCAGCGAGGCCCGCCGCCGCGACACCTTTATCGGTGATGACGAGCGGACGCTTCATCCCGATGCGCGCGCATTCGCCTTGCAGCGTCTGAAGCGCGTCGTAGCCGAGATGAATGTGGGTCAGATAGAAGATGAAGGCCATGGCGCGGGAACCGGTGGAGAGTGTGCGGGCATGTTAGGAGCGGCGCGGCGGACGTGTCAATCGGGGTTCAGCGCGCCTCGCAGAGCGCGCGCACCTCGTCCGTGAAGCGTTCGACGGTTTCCTGCTTCGTGTCCCATGCGCACATCAGCCGGCAGCCGCCCGAGCCGATGAACTGATAGAAGCGCCAGCCCTTCGCACGCAGCGCAGCGGCAACGTGCGCCGGCAGTTCCGCAAAGACCGCATTCGATTCGGGCTTGAAAAGCAGGCTTACGCCGGGAATCTCGACGAGGCGCTCGGCCATCAGTTGCGCCATTGCGTTGGCGTGACGCGCGTTGCGCAGCCAGACATCGTCATCGAGCAGGCCGAGCCACGGCGCGGAGATGAAGCGCATCTTCGACGCAAGCTGCCCCGCCTGCTTCAGGCGATACGCGAAATCGGCGGCGAGCGCCTTGTCGAAGAACACGACCGCCTCGCCCACCGGCAGGCCGTTTTTCGTGCCGCCGAAGCACAGCACGTCGACACCCGCGCGCCACGTGATCTCCGACGGATGCACGTTCAGCGTCGCGACCGCGTTGGCAAAACGCGCGCCGTCCATGTGCACTTTCAGATGGCGGCGCTTGGCGATCGCCGCGATCGCGCGAATTTCCTCGACGGTGTACACGGTGCCGACTTCCGTCGCCTGCGTGAGCGCGACGACCTTCGGCTTCGGGTAGTGGATGTCCGCGCGCTTCGTGACGAGTTCTTCGATCGCATCGGGCGTGAGCTTGCCGTTCTCGCCCTTCGCCGTGAGCAGCTTCGAGCCGCCGGAAAAGAACTCGGGGCCGCCGCATTCGTCGGTTTCGATGTGCGCGAGTTCGTGGCAGATCACCGAGTGATACGACTGGCAGAGTGAAGCGAGCGCGAGCGAATTCGCGGCCGTGCCGTTGAAGACGAAGAAGACTTCGCAATCGGTCTGGAAGAGATCGCGGATGCGGTCGCAGACTTGTGCCGTCCATGAATCGTCGCCGTAGGCGGGCTCGTGGCCGCTCGTATTGGCGTTGATGAGCGCCTGCAGCGCTTCGGGGCAGATGCCTGCGTAGTTGTCGGAGGCGAAGTGTTGGATCGACTGAGGAGCGGCGGTCATGGACTGGAGTCGGGAGCCTGAATCGGAGCACCGCGAAAGGAACGGCCCGGTGCTGAAGATGGGAATCATTTTATCCGGATCGCATGCGCGGCAGCGGAAGTGAATCGGTCTCATCGCAATTCGGATTGCACCACTTATCCACGTCGAAGGGAACCGGGACAATTCATGCGCTCCTTCAAACGATCCGCCATGGTTGCGCCGGCACCATACGACATTCCCGCTGCGCAACGTATCGGAACATCCACATCCAAGGAAAACTGCATGCCTTATTCCGCCAGTTCGTTCGACGCAGTGACTTCGAGCGCATTGCAAATCCTGAAGCCTTCCAGAGTGCTCGATATCGGCTGTGGAGCCGGGAAGTATGGTCATCTGGTCAGAAGCGCCCTGCCCGACGCGATTCTGGAGGGCGTGGAAATCGAGCCGACCTATGTGGAGCAATTCGCGCTTCGCGATATTTACTCGCCCATGCACGTGATGTCGGCCGCCGATATCCCGAACAGGATGATCGACGAGATGTTCGATCTGACCATTATCGGCGACTGCATCGAGCATCTGCCCAAGTCGGCAGGCATTGATTTGCTGAATTTTTTGACTTACCGCTCCGCCTATACCATCGTCGTCCTGCCCGAAGCGGCCATTCAGAATACGGTCGACAACATCAGGTCAGAAGCCCATGTTTCGGTCTGGTCGGAGCGGGATCTTCAGTGGCACGACAACTGGGCCTGGGCGCAAATCTGGCAAATGCAGTTCTTCATTCTGCGCGGCTATGCGCCGGCGACCCTCAGTCTGCATGAGTTGTTGAGCGCGCTGGACAAGCAGCAGTTCACGCTGCAGTACGACACCGTCACAGCGCCGCTCAGGTTCAATCACATCAATCTCACGAAAACAATTCCGGGTGAAAACGGCGGCCCGGTGTTCTGGCGTCATCAGTGATGTCGGCTGGATCGTCGCTGCGCATTCATGGCCGCGACGATCCGGCGTACTGGTCAGTACGCGGCCGAATCGCTCACTTGGCGTCCGGCCCGCTCGCCGCGTTGGCCTGTTGTGCCTTCTTGTCCTTCTTGCTGGCTTCGTGATGGCCGATTGCGCAGCCGCCGACCGCGCCCGCCGTGCCATGCTTGCCCGCGACGTGCCCCGCCACCCCGCCGACCGCCGCGCCTTCGACGCAGCCCTTCGCCTGTGCGGCGCCGGTTGCGGCGAGCATGGCGGAAGTCAGTACGATCAATGCGATTTTGCGACTCATGATGCTTCTCCCTCTTTTAGTTGAACGTGATGGGAGCGTTGCACGGGGTGTGCCTGACAGGCTGTAAGATAAATCGGCGCGGTTTTTGGGCGGGGTTTTTCGCCGGATCCCGCATTCGTGTTGGTCTATCAGCACTGCCCCTGTGCG
>LRBF01000138.1 GCA_001580565.1 Caballeronia megalochromosomata
AGACCGACACGAAATCGGGATCCAGCGAAAGAAATCAAACTCTACCGCGGAAAAGAAAAGCAAAAAAAACGCCGCAGCTCCCGCCACGGCGCCCAACGCAAACATCCAGCAAACACTTCCAGGGTCACAACTTCCTTAACGCGCATCACCCGCATGGGCCGCGCCTTCAAACTCATGCGCGGCTTCACGCGCATCCCGCCGCGCATCGCGTTCCTTGCGCACGCCATTGAACACGATGTTCAAAACGACCGCCGAAACCGAAGCCAGCAAAATCCCGCTGTGAAGAATCGGCTCCAGCGCATGCGGCAGTTGCGTGAAGAACTTCGGCGCGACGACCGGCACCATGCCCATCCCGACGCTCACCGCGACGATGAACAGGTTGTGCTGATTCTTCGAGAAGTCCACGCGCGACAGCGTCTTGATGCCGTTCGCCGCGACCATGCCGAACATCACGATACCCGCGCCGCCGAGCACGAACGGCGGCACCGAGGCCACCACCTGCGCCATCTTCGGGAAGAGGCCGAGCACGACCAGAATCACGCCGCCCGTCGCGCAGACAAAGCGGCTCTTCACGCCCGTCACGCCGATCAGGCCGACATTCTGCGAAAACGAGGTATGCGGGAACGAGTTGAAGACGCCGCCTATCAGCGTGCCCAGACCATCGACACGCAGGCCGCGCACGAGCGCCTTCTGGTCGACGGGACGCTCGACGAGATCGCCGACCGCGAGGAACATGCCCGTCGATTCGATGAACGTGACGAACATGACGATGACCATCGTCGCGACGGAGAGGGGATCGAAATGCGGCATGCCGAAGTGGAACGGCAGCACGATGCCGACCCACGGAGCGTGCGCGACGCCATCCATGTTCACGCGGCCGAGCAGCGCGGCGATGACGAAGCCTGCGACGATCCCGAGCAGCACCGAGATATTCGCGATGAAACCGCGTGCGAACTTGTTGATGAGCAGGATCAGCGAGAGCACGATGAGCGACAGCAGCAGGAACACCGGGTTGCCGTATTCCGGATTGCCGACGCCGCCCGCCGCCCAGTTGATGCCGACGCCCATCAGCGAGAGACCGATCACCGCGATCACCGTGCCGACCACGACCGGCGGGAAGAATCGCAACAGCTTGCCGATCATCGGTGCGAGGAAGATGCCGATCACGCCCGCCGCGATGGTCGCGCCGAACACGTCGAGAATGCCGAGCGAGGGATTGGTGCCGATCGCGACCATCGGGCCGACCGCGGCGAACGTGCAGCCCATGATGACGGGCAGACGAATGCCGAAGATCCACAGCCCGAGCGTCTGAATCAGCGTGGCGACGCCGCACGAGAACAGATCCGCGCTGATGAGGAACGCGACCTGGTCTTTCGGCAGGCCCATCGCGGCCCCGAGGATCAGGGGCACCGCGACCGCGCCCGCGTACATCACCAGAACGTGCTGTATGCCGAGCGTCAGCAACTGACCGGCGGGCAGCCGTTCATCGCAGGGATGCACGGACGGGTTCACCGAACTTGAAGCCATGTCTCTCTCCTTTATCGCCTTCCATTTGAATGGCCTCCAAGTTAAGTGCATCGGAACGCAGGAACAAGACCACCCGGCGCTATACATCGCGTTCGCGCGACGATATGGGTTTCGCGCGCCACCGGTGGCGCAAATACGCGCAGGCCCTTGCCACAAGGGGTTTGACGCATATCGCGGGAAATTCGTCGCGTGACGAAAGGCCGCTTTCTTCGGACGGTCGTTATGATGTGCATCACCGCGCGCGTATAGTCCGTTTTTCGTGTTCATCGCGTTTTGACGGGGTATACCCGCGTTTTACGCGTTTTCCCTAACGTCTTTTCAGACTCGAATTTCCATGCGTTTTCTAGGCATCGATCTCGGTACGGGCTCCCTGAAACTCGCCATCGTCGACGAAAACGGGCGCGAAACCGCATCGTCGAGCGCGGCGTATGCGGTGACGAGCGCACAGCCCGGCTGGGCCGAAATCACGGTCGATGCGTGGTATCGCGCGCTCATCGACGCCGCGTCGCGCCTGCCCGTGAACGAGCGCGAAGCAGTCGGCGGGATCGGCTTTTCCGGGCAGATGCACGGCGTTGTGCCGAGCGCCGCCGATGGCCACGCGCTGCGTCCCGCGATGCTCTGGCCCGACACGCGCGCGCGCGATCTGCTCGACGCATGGCCCGCGCCGCAGCCCAATCCGGTTGCGCCCGGCATGGCGGGGCCGTTGCTGCGCTGGCTGGCATCGAATGAACCGCAGATCGCCGACGCCACACGCTGGGCGCTGCAGCCGAAGGACTGGCTGCGCGTGAAACTCGGCGGAGCATTCGTCACCGATGCCTCCGATGCCTGCGCGACCGCGCTCGCCGCGCCATCGGGCGAATGGGACGGCGCGCTTATCGACCAGCTCGGCCTGCCGCGCACGTGGTTCGCGCCGCTCGCGGCATCGCATGACACCGGCGGCGTGCTGTCCGACGAAGCGGCGGCCGAACTCGGCTTGCGCGCGGGCATCCCGATGGCCGTCGGCGCGGGCGATACGCCGTGCGCCGCGCTCGGCAGCGGCCTGTCGGTTGCGGGCGACGCGCTGCTCACCACCGGCACCGGCGGCCAGATCGTCGTGATGTGCGCGCAGGCGCCTTCGCCCGTGCATGGCCTGCACACCTATCGCGCCGCGACCGGCGCGTGGTATCGCATGGCGGCGATGCAGAACGTGGGCGTCGCGCTGGAAGCGGTGCGCGGCTGGCTCGGCTATGCGTCGTGGCCGCAGGCCTACGACGATGCGTTCGCCGCGAACGCCAGCGCGGCCGTGAGTTTCCTGCCGTATCTGAGCGGCGAACGTTCCCCGTGGATGAACCCCGATGCGCGCGGCGGCTGGCTTGGACTCGGCCTCGACGACACGCGCGGCACGATGATGCGCGCCGCGTTCGAGGGCGTGGCATTCGCCTTGCGCGCCGGACTCGATGCGATCCGCGCGAACGGCTCGCCGCTCGATTCGATGCTGCTCGCGGGCGGCGGCTCCGTCGATGCGCGCTGGCGGCAATTGCTCGCCGATGCCTTGCGCGTCGAGCTGCACGCGCTCGATTGCCCGAACGCGGCGACGCGCGGCGCGGCGATCCTCGGCGGCATCGCGGCGGGCCACTGGCGCATCGACGATCTCGCATCGCTCGCACCCATGGCGACGCGCGTCGCGACGCCGCGTGCGAATGCATCGCTCGACGCCCGCATCGCGCGCTTCATCGATCTGTACAAGCGTGCCGAAGACTGGTTCGCGATCGGACGCGAGTCCGCTTAAACTTGCGTACCCTGGGTCCCGATGCAATCCGCATCGGGCGCTATGAAGCGCGGCTTCATATGAGCGGTAACTGAAGCGCGTTTCGTCAAGACAACATCGAATTCAGCCATGTCCGCACCGTCAACGTCACATCCCGATTTCCGCTCGCGCGCGTTCCTGCTCGATCACGCGTTGCGCACGATGACCTTCTATCATCCGCACTGCATGGACCCGGCGGGCGGCTTCTACCACTACTACAAGAACGACGGCACGATCTACGACCGCGCTTCGCGCCATCTCGTGTCGAGCACGCGCTTCGTCTTCAATTACGCGATGGCGTACAAGCACTTCGGCCTCGATGAATATCGCGGCGGCGTGGCGCACGGCATCGACTATCTGCGCGAATATCATCGCAATCCGCAGACGGGCGGCTATGCGTGGACGCTGAACGGCCGCGACGTCACCGATGCGACCAACCATTGCTACGGCCTCGCGTTCGTCGTGCTTGCGTATGCGAAGGCGGTCGAAGCGGGCTTCGACGAGGCGCGCGCCTGGCTCGACGAAACCTGGAACCTGATGGAGACGCGCTTCTGGGATGCGCAACACGGCCTGTACAAGGACGAAGCGAGCGCAGACTGGCAGGTATCCGACTATCGCGGCCAGAACGCGAACATGCACACCTGCGAGGCGCTGCTCGCCGCGTTCGAAGCAACGGGCGAAGCGCGCTATCTCGACCGCGCGGCCCTGCTCGCCGACAACATGGTGAACCGTCAGGCCGCGCTCGCGGGCGGGCTCGTGTGGGAACACTACAAGCCGGACTGGTCGGTCGACTGGGACTACAACAAGGGCGACCGCAGCAACATCTTCAGGCCGTGGGGCTTTCAGCCGGGGCACCAGACGGAATGGGCGAAGCTGCTGCTGATTCTCGACCGTCATCGCCCGGAGGCGTGGCACGTCACGCGTGCGCGCGAGCTGTTCGACCGCGCGCTGGAACTGTCGTGGGATCACGAGCACGGCGGGATGGTGTACGGCTTCGATCCCGACGGCAAGTTCTACGACGAAGACAAGTATTTCTGGGTCCAGGCCGAATCGCTCGCAACAGCCGCGCTGCTCGCCGATCGCGCGCAACGCGATGGTGACGCCGCGCTTGCCGCGCGTTACTGGAGCGATTACGACCGCTTGTGGACCTATAGCTGGGAGCATTTTGTCGATCACAAGTGGGGCGCGTGGTATCGCATTCTCACGCGCGACAACCGCCAGTACAGCGACGAGAAAAGCCCGGCCGGGAAGGTCGACTATCACACGATGGGCGCATGCTACGAAGTCCTGAACGTCGTGCGCTGAAACAGAAATCCGCATCATCGATACTCAAGGAGCTGAACGATGAAAACCAAAGCAGCCATCGCATGGGAAGCCGGCAAGCCGTTGACGATCGAGGAAGTCGATCTCGAAGGTCCGCGTGCGGGTGAAGTGCTGATCGAAGTCAAGGCGACGGGCATCTGTCACACCGATTACTACACGCTGTCGGGCGCGGACCCGGAAGGCATTTTCCCGGCGATTCTCGGGCATGAAGGCGCGGGCGTCGTCGTGGATGTCGGACCGGGCGTCGGGACGTTGAGAAAGGGCGATCACGTCATTCCGCTGTACACGCCGGAATGTCGCCAGTGCAAGTTCTGTCTGTCGCGCAAGACGAATCTCTGTCAGGCCATTCGTTCGACGCAAGGCAAGGGGCTGATGCCGGATGCGACCTCGCGTTTTTCACTCGACGGCAAGCCGCTTTTTCACTATATGGGCACGTCGACGTTTTCGAACTACATCGTCGTGCCGGAAATCGCGGTCGCGAAAGTGCGCGAAGACGCGCCGTTCGACAAGATCTGCTATATCGGCTGCGGCGTGACGACGGGCGTCGGCGCGGTCGTCTACTCGGCGAAGGTCGAAGCAGGCGCGAATGTCGTGGTGTTCGGTCTCGGCGGCATCGGGCTGAACGTGATTCAGGGCGCGAAGATGGTGGGCGCGGACAAGATCATCGGCGTCGATATCAACCCGGGTCGCGTGGAACTGGCGAAGAAGTTCGGCATGACGCACTTCACCAACCCGAAGGAAGTCGAGAACGTCGTCGATCATATCGTGCAGTTGACCGATGGCGGCGCGGACTATTCGTTCGAATGCGTCGGCAATGTGAAGCTCATGCGCCAGGCGCTCGAATGCACGCACAAGGGCTGGGGCCAGTCGTTCATCATCGGCGTGGCGGCGGCGGGTGAAGAGATCAGCACGCGGCCCTTTCAGCTCGTCACGGGGCGCGAGTGGAAGGGCTCGGCGTTCGGCGGCGCGCGTGGGCGCACGGACGTGCCGAAGATCGTCGACTGGTACATGGAAGGCAAGATCAACATCGACGATCTGATCACGCACCATCTCAAGCTGGAGCAGATCAACGACGGCTTCGACCTGATGAAAAAGGGCGAGTCGATCCGCTCTGTTGTCATCTATTGAGCGAGGAGAACGCCATGCTGGAACTCGTGGAAGAACATCGTTGCTTCGACGGTGTGCAGCGCATCTATCGGCACGAATCGCAGACGATTGGCCTGCCGATGCGTTTCTCTGTCTTTCTGCCCGCGCAGGCATCGTCCGGAAAGGTGCCCGCGCTGTTTTATCTCGCTGGCCTCACTTGCACCGAAGAGACGTTTCCGATCAAGGCGGGCGCGCAGCGTTATGCGGCGGAACACGGCATCGCGCTGATTGCGCCGGATACTTCGCCTCGCGGGGCGGATATTCCGGGCGAAAAAGATGCGTGGGATTTCGGCGTCGGCGCGGGCTTTTATGTCGATGCGACGCGCGAGCCGTGGGCGCGGCGTTATCGCATGGATTCTTATGTGACGCGGGAGTTGCGTGAGTTGGTGCTGACGGCGTTGCCGGTGCGCGAGGATCGTATCGGCATCTTCGGGCATTCGATGGGCGGTCACGGCGCGCTCGTGCTCGCGTTGCGCAATCCGGATCTGTTCAAGTCGGTGTCGGCGTTTGCGCCGATCGCGGCGCCGTCGCAGTGTCCGTGGGGCGTGAAGGCGTTTTCAGGCTATCTCGGCGACGATCGCGAGGCGTGGAAGCTTTACGATGCGAGCGAGCTGATCAAGGGCGATGCTGCGTCGCGCTTCGAAGGCGGGATTCTGATCGATCAGGGGCTGGCGGATCAGTTTCTTGCTGAGCAGTTGCATCCCGAGGTGTTGGAGCGCAACGCGCAGGAAGCGGGGCATCATGTAATCGTGCGGCGGCACGAAGGCTATGATCATGGGTACTTCTTCATCTCGACTTTCGTCGGTGAGCATGTTGCGCATCATGCGAAGGTCTTGTGTCGGTGAGGGGGCTTTCGTGGAATCCTGAGTTCGCGTCGGTCTATTAGCAATGCCCCTGTGCGGGGCGGCACCTACTTTCTTTGCTGCTGCAAAGAAAGTAGGCAAAGAAAGCAGCTTTTCCATCCAAAGTGCTTCACACCGGCCGCGGCACAGGCGATTGGCTGAATGGCCCGGCAGTAGCGAGTGCCCCCACAAGCAGAACCGGGCTTGGACCATGCACGGTCTGACAAGCTAGTACCCCAAGGGCGCGGGTTCAGCACGAAATAGCATCGGCACAGCGCTACGCGCTGCCGTGGGGTATGTAGGGGAAACCGACGAAGAAGCTCGCGCAAACCCTGT
>LRBF01000139.1 GCA_001580565.1 Caballeronia megalochromosomata
TCAATGACGCAGTCGACTAGCGCGACCCCATTCACGGTGCGGTCGCTCGCCATCGGCGCCGAGGAAATGATGCAGCGCTGCAATGGCGGCCCACTCGATCCGTTCTGGCTCGCGATATTCCACAAGGTCTTCTCGTACGCATGTTTCCAGGCCGCGCGCGTGGATGCAAGCGCGTTCCCGGAAGCGATGAGAACGATCGAGGCGACCGCAGCGCGCTATTGCGTCTTCGCCGCGAATCGCAGCGATACCCCAAAGGAGTTGCGCTTCCATATAAGGATATTCGCCGATCGCTGTTGGTTTCAGACCAAGCGCATTATCAAACGCGCGCTAGGCCGCGAACCGCGGCCGCCGAAATCGGCGTCGCGCGCGCATCCTTCGGCAAGAATGCGTAGCCGTCCGTCGGCAGGCAGTCAACGATAAGTCACGAGGCGCGTTCAGCATGCAGATCTATCCGATGAGGCCCGGCTTCACCGCCGGCGAAGCGTTCGAACTCGCTGTGCAGCCGGGATGCCGCTTTTGTGTTGCGGTCTATCATCAGGGCAATGACGAAGCGTTGACGAGCGTGGGCGGCATCGCCGTGCGACCGGGCGGCCCCGTGCACGCCGAACTGAAGAACGGGAAGATGGTCTTTCAGTCGCCGGGACGCGCGACACGCAGGCGCCACGACGAAGACTGGTCGTGGCCCGTTATAACGATCCGGCCATATACGGATGCGCTGGAAACAGGTGCGTACGTCGCGATCGCGTACGAAGTCGATGCGAACGGTGCGCCGCGCACGGACCTGGGGCGTCGCGCCGCCGCGCACAGGTCCATTTTCGCAGGGCCGCCGGATAGCGACAGCATGGCGCTCGTCATCGCGAGGCCGCGCGCGCCATCGGCGAATATCGCGTATATCGTGCCGGTCAACACGTACCACGCCTATAACTCGACAGGCGGTGGCTGCTATTACGGCGATCCGATTCATCGCACGCAACCTCGGACGACAGTAAGCCTGCTGCGCCCGGGCGGCGGACTCGGCGCGCAACTCGGCGAGCCGACCGATCCATACGATCCGCGCTCTCCACGTCAGCAATTCACACACTGGGACGCAAAGTTCATCCGCTGGCTGCGCGCGGAAGGCATCGCGTGCGACTTCTATACCGATCACGATCTGCATCGCGGCACGGATCTCGTGCTCGAAAACTATCCGTGCATGTTGAGTGTCGGACATCACGAGTACTGGTCGATGCAGATGCGCAATCGCGTCGGCAGGTTCATCGCGCAAGGCGGCAATCTGGCGATCTTCAGCGGCAACACTTGCTTCCGCCCGGTCGATTACGGCGAAGCACCCATCGACGGTGACTACAAGACGATGGTTCGTCTCGAGGCGCAATGGCCAGGATACGACGAGTCCGATCTCATCGGCCTCAGCTATGCGTACGGTGGCGGCAAGTATGGCGTATGGAAGCGTCTACGTGGTGGCTGGGTCAAGCGCGAGCGCGAAGCGATCGGTTATGCCGTGCGGCAGGCCGATCACTGGGTCTTCGCGGGAACGGGTCTCGTTGATGGCCAGACATTCGGCGCGAGCGATCGGCTGGTTGGCTATGAAGTCGATGGTGTACCGTCCGCTTCCAACGGTTTCACCACGCTAGCAGACACACCTGTGCTGACCGGCTGGGACATGGGCGGCAAGGGTGCAATGGGCGTGTTCCAACCCGATCGCGGTGGCGGCCGCGATGCAGGGCTGGTATTCAACGGAGGCACGACCGATTGGGCTCGTGTGTTGATGGATCCGGAAGCCGAAAGCCGCGTGATCGTGGATCAGATCACGCGCAACGTGTTGCGCAAGTTCATCGGATGGCCCGAGCGCGTAATAGAACGTGGAGACGTTATGCTTGACGAAGCGCCGGTATCTAGTGATGAACCCGCAACGGACGCGGCCGCTGTGTGAGCATAGATGTTCTTTTGCACCTTAGACCTGGCGCCATTCCCACCGCCGTTCCGTGAAGCTGACGCCTTTGCCTTGTCGTTCGCAAGATCGGCTTGGAAGCGTCACGCCCCCACAGCAAGTACGCCTCTCTCTGTTATTTAAGCGAACCGAAAAGGCGCAATCCGCCGCCCTTATGCGAGGTATTGAACGTACGAAAGCGCACTCACATCGTTACGCTCTAGTTACCAGAGCGACATAATATTCATGGAGACGCAAACGATGAACGCTTTCGACACGTCAATTCAATCTTGGCTGGTTCATATTGCGGCGTCTTCCTTCGTATTCACTCATGCGGTTCACGCGATCGCCGAGTTTTACTTCACCAAAGGCCTTCTTCCGCTGGCGATTCTTTGTGCCATCTGGTTTAAGTCCGGAGAAGGGCAGCAATGGCGCCGCGAAACAGTGGTGGCGACCCTGTGCGCCGGGCTCTTAGCCTTTCTGCTCGGCCGTTTGCTCGCGCTCACGCTGCCGTTCCGCCTGCGCCCACTCTATGAACCTTCGGTTCATCTGTCATTTCCATTGGCCGACGCGACGGGCGAAGGTATGCGCTTGTGGAGTTCCTTTCCCAGCGACCATGCTGCGCTCTGGATGGCAATAGCTGTCGGCATCTTCATTGTCTGGCGATGGATCGGCGCTTTCTTGATCGTGCATTGCGCCGTCTTCATCTGTTTGCCTCGGGTTTATCTAGGACTGCATTATCCGACCGACGTCATCGGAGGGGCAGTGATCGGCGCCTTCTGCGCGTTCCTTCTGACCCGCGCACCGATACGCGCCTGCTTTGCGCCGTTCTTCCTTCGATTCATGGAATACCGTCCTGCCGCAGGTTACATGCTGGCCTTTCTCTTCGTCTTTGAACTCGCCACGATGTTTGATGAGCCGCGTATCCTTGCGACATTGATCGTCAAGCAGATACACCGAGAGGCCGCATTCACGCAGGAACACGCAGGTCGCCTCGCGTCGTCGTTATCCTTGCAGAAGCAGGAAAAATAAAAAGATGGATTGCCCGATGACGACGCGTTGGCTGAACCGTGAGTACCGCTTCCTACCTGTTTTCGACCAGGCTCGTTGCCTACTTTGGCCGCGAGTTCTCCGGGAGCGCTCGGAGCACGACGAAGCGACCTTCGCCACGTGCCGCAGGTAGTGACGCAACAACTCCGCCAGCAAAGGCGGCCGCATCTTCACGTCTTCACGTCTTCACGTATTCACGTAGTCACGTATTCACGTATTCACGTATTCACGTATTCACGTATTCACGCGCGACGGCGCATTGATCTGCTCGCCTGGCTGGCGCAGTTCGAGAACGCAGGCTGTGCTTCGACTACACGGGCGATGCGCCCGAGCCGCGAGTCAGCCGATCCTCGGGTTCACGACCGAGACCGTCGGGCCCGCCGTTATCCAGTCACCCAGGAACCAGTCCTGCTTCCATACCGGATTCGTGCTTGTGATCGCGCCCGTCACGACGTAGCCACTCGGATACAGTCCGCCGACGCTGAATGGGCAATCGTCCGGGTCGCTATCGATATGGTTGGTGATCTGAATGTCGACCGTCCTGGCGACCGGTCCCGCGAGCGATCCCAGGAAGATCTGAATGCCTGCGCCGGCGCAACCCATCGTCCTCGGACTGACGATCCTGATCGCGCGGAGCACCGCCGTGTTGTCATTCGGCTCGATGTCGAGGCCCGCCTGCGGCGCCGTGCCGGCTATGTTCCGCCACACCGGGTTGTCGAAGGTGATGGTGTCGCCCGAAATGATCGTCGCACCCTGCCGACGACAGCCATCCGCGAGATGGTTGCTGATCGTGATGGTCTTGCTCGTCACACCGGTATTGTTATAGCTATTGGCGATGTAAATGCCGTCGCCCCAGCAATCGATAGTCGTCGGCGACGAAATCGTGACGTTCGAACTGCCGGCGATCGAGATGCCCATGCCCCACTCGCCCGACGTGGCCGCATTGAGCGACTTGCTGCCGTCGAGGTATGGCGACTCGACGATCACGTTGCTCACATCCCAGACGCGCATCATCTGATAGGAGTCGACGTTGTGAGCCAGCAGTTTGATCGAAGCGCCCTGTGCAAACCGGATGTGCGTGTTCGAACGCAACGTCAGGCCGGTGCTGTCGATCCGGCTTTGCCCAGTGATCAGGAGAATCTGCCCGACCGATCCGTCTATTGCGGCCTGCAGCGCGACGCGATCGTTTGTCGTTCCGTCGCCCTTCACGCCGAAGGACACGTCCGTCAGGCAACCGTTTGGAACGGTGTCGCTCGCGCTGCGCGTGCCGGTAGCCATACCCGGACTGGCATCGCTCGTGCTCTGAGAACCGGTGGCCGTGCTCGGAACGGTGCCGTTCGCGTCCTGCGAGCCTGTGCTCGCGCCCGGACTCGCCTTGTTCGACGCGCCGGCTGCAGTGGGCGAATTCCCGCCGCCGCCGCAAGCCGCCAGCACAAGAGAGCCGGTGCCGAAGACGAGCGTCGAAACGAATCTTCGACGCATCGGGTTGCAGATATTGAGGCGTGTCGAGGCCACGAGGAATTCTCTCGATTGACAGGTGCGCGACTCAGCGAAGTCGAGTTGATTTGCACCTTAAAAGGAATGAAGCGACAGGCGACGAACAAACGTCACGGCGCTTGTTTTGTTTACGGCGAGAAAATCAAAATCCTTAGCTGCGAGGCGCACCAAGATTGTTGATGTGCATTCAAAGAAACAGTGACTCTGTCGAGAGGGCCCAGCATTTATGAGGCGCCAGAGGCGGGCGTCGCCGAATCATGAACGTGAGCCGCTGGAGCGAAAGGTCGAATCTCTTCGACACGACATACGGCAGTTGGAGTTCGAGCGCGACGTCTCCAGGAACGCGAACGAACTGGAAAAAAAAGATGGGCATCGGCCTGCACCTTCTGAGCAACCAGGAGAGGTTGGTTGATGCCCTGAAACAATCCGCTTCTTTGCGGGAGTTGTTAGCCTTGAGGCTTGCTCGCAGATCCTGCTTCTATCACCGCGCACGTCGGCTCGTCGCTGACAGAGATGCGGGTGCGCGTCGCGTCATCGCAGACATCTTCGAGCGCTCACCACTGTTACGGCTATCGTCGGGTGCGCGCAGCCCTTTAAGACATCAACTGTTCATCTTGAAGAGAGTGGTGCGACGCTTGATGCGACGGGAAGGTTAGATCGCAGCCACGACCGGACAACATCGCTACGGCTCTACTGGGGGAAGTAGGCCTGCGCCGGAAAATCTAGTTTGCGTGCAGCCGCCCCGAATCAGTCGGTGAAGAGTTGGCTATTGCGCACGGTGGTGGCGGCTACGCGTGCCGACTTGCGCAACTCGCCAAGACGGCGTTCCCAGTAGCGATAAGAACGGTCGAGGTGACCACCGCGCGCTATTGCGTCTTCGCCGCAAATCGCAGCGATACTCCAAGGAACTGCGCTTCCATATAAGGATCTTCGCCGATCGCCGCCGGTTTCGGATCAA
>LRBF01000140.1 GCA_001580565.1 Caballeronia megalochromosomata
AAAACCGACAAAAAAAAGAGAAACGCAGAAGCACACGCAGACCCGATTGACCCATCGGCCGCGAAGCGGGCCGGAGCATTTCGTGCTGAACCAGCCACGCGCGTGGCGCGATGTGACAGACCGTGCGCGATCCAAGCCGCGCGAGTTTTGTGGGGGCACTCGCTACTGCCGGGCCATTAGGTCAATCGCCTGTGCCGCGGCCGGCATGAAGCACTTTGGATGGAAAAGCTGCTTTCTTTGCCTACTTTCTTTGCAGCAGCAAAGAAAGTAGGTGCCGCCCCGCACAGGGGCAACACTAATAGACCACCGCGAAAACGGGACCCAGCAAAACCCCGAAGCCCATCGATAAACCGACCAAAAGCCATCATGCGAAACCCGCAACCGCGCCCGCTGCAACTCAACGATCTGCAACGACTAGCGCAAGCCATGCGCGCCCCCGGTCAACCCGCACCGCTCTTCGACGCACTCGCCAGCGTCGCCGCCGAGACCATCGGCTTCCGGCTCTTCACGATCATGTCCTACGACGCACACCGTCACGAAGTGGAGCGCATCTTCACCAACATGCCCGATGTCTATCCAACCGGCGGCCGCAAGAAGAAGCAGGGCACCGCGTGGGCCACGCAGATCCTGCAGGAACTGCGGCCGTTTCGCGGCGAGACCGCGCACGACATCCGCAACGCGTTCGACGATCACATGACGATGGCCAACATGGGGCTCGGATCGATCCTCAACATTCCGGTCGCCTTCGACGGCGTATGCATCGGCACAATGAACCTGACGCACGTCGAGCACTGGTACACGCGCGATCACGAAGACGCGGGCCTCCTGCTCGGCGCGTTTCTCGCGCCGGCGCTGCTCGCGCACGCGGCGCTTCACGCCGGCGAGGAGGCGCAGCCATGAATCGTGCATCGCCTGCCACGGGCCGCTGGCTCATCGTCTTCGCGCTCGGCTATCTCGCGCTCCTCGTCGACGGCGCGGACGTGATGATGTACGGGCTCACGCTGACGCGCATCAAGAGCGAGTTCGGCCTGACCAACGTCGAGGCGGGCGCGCTCGGCAGTCTGACGCTCGTCGGCATGGCGGTGGGCGGCATTCTCGGCGGCTGGGCGAGCGACGCGCTCGGCCGCGTGCGCGTCGTGGTATGGGCGCTCGCGCTGTTCTCGCTCGGCGCGGGCTTGCTCGGGCTCACGCACAGCTTCCTGCAATTCGCGGCGGTGCGCTTCATCAGCTCGCTCGGGATCGGCTGCATGGTGCTCGTGAGCACGCTCGTCGCCGAGTATGTGCCGACCGAGCGGCGCTCGCTCACGCTCGGCGTGTTGCAGACGGGCGTGTCGGCGGGCTATATCGTCGTCATCGCGCTCAGCAACTGGATCCTGCCGCACTACGGCTGGCGCATGTTGTTCTATGTCGCGACGGTCCCCGTCGTGCTGGCGATGGCGATCCACTGGTTCGTGCCCGAGCCGCCCGGCTGGCGCGCGAGCGCGTCGGTGCATCCGCGCGAGCGTCGCAAATGGCGCGAGAATCGCTACTACCTGATCTTCTCCGATCGCGAGGCGCGCAGGATGTTCATCCTGTGGGCGCTCGCCTCCGTGTTCGCGCTCTCGGGTTTTTACGGCCTGAACAACTGGCTGCCGACGTATCTCGAGAAGGAACTGCACGTGCGCTTCGGCTCGATGGCGAGCTACATGATCGGCACGTATGTGGTCGCGTTCATGGGAAAGATCTTCGCGGGATGGCTCGGCGACGTATGGAGCCGGCGCGGCGTGTATGTGATCGGCTGCATCGGCGCGGCGCTGTTTCTGCCGGTCATCATTTTCCTGCACACGCGCGAGAACATCGTCTGGCTGATGCTGTTCTTCGGCTTTCTCTACGGCGTGCCGCTCGGCACGATGGGCGCGTTCATGTCCGAAAGCTTCGCCACGCGCATTCGCGGCACGGCGGTCGGCGGCTCGTACAACGTGGGGCGCTTCTGCTCGGGCGCAGCGCCCGTGGTGATCGGCTATATCGCCACGCAGTTTTCGTTCGGCACAGGCTTCCTGCTCGTCGGCGCGGTGTTCTTCCTGAGCGGCGTCTGCACCCTGTTCATTCCGGACCGGCTCTACGACACGAGCGCACGCGACCCCGACAACACCGGCACGGCGCCCGTACCCGAGGCATCCACGCCGGGCCGCGCACCGGAAGCGCTCGACGCGCGCTGATACGCTGCAATCAGCGCAATGCATCCGGCGCGCTGGCCGAAGCGGGCGCGGACGTGACATCCACCTTCACGCAGCTTGCCGCGCGCGCGTCGCACAGCTCGTTGGCCGACCATCCGCCGCCCAGATCGCCGATCAGCGCCGCCGCATCGATGAGGCGCGACTCCGTCACGGTCAGCGCGGTCTCTTCGTTGCTCAATTGCGTGGCCTGCGCGGTCGCGACCGTGGTGTAGTCCACCGTGCCCGCCTGATATTCGTTCAGCGCGACTTCGGCGCCGTGCCGCGCGTCCTTGACCGCCTGATCGATCGCGACCTGCTGCTGCGCGAGAATCCGCAAGCCGGACAGATCGTCCTCCACGTTCTGGAACGCGCCGAGCACTGTGCCGCGATAGTTCGCCACCGCGGCATCGTAGGCGGCCTTCGCCGCGTCGACCCTTGCGCTGCGCGCGCCGCCGTCGAAGATCGTCTCGCTGGCGCTGGCGCCCAGTGACCACACGTAGTTGCCGATGTTGAACAGCCCCACGAGCGGCGAGCTCGAAAAGCCCGCCACCGCCGACAGCGATATCGTCGGATAGTACGCCGCGACCGCCACGCCGATCGCGGCATTCTGCGCGGCCATCTGACGCTCGGCCACGGCGATGTCAGGGCGGCGTTCGAGCAGTGTCGATGGAACGCCGGCGGGAATGTCGGGCAGGCCGGGCAGCGCCGTGCCGTGCGCCACGTCGAGCGCTTCCGGATTACGGCCGACGAGCACGGCGATCGCATGCTCGTACTTCGCGCGCGTCACGCCCAGCGCGATCAGGCTCGACTGCGCGGTTTCGAGTTGCGTGCGCGCCGTGATGAGATCGGACGGCGGGATGGTGCCCGCATCCGACTGGTTCTGCGTCACGCGCAGCGATTCCGTGTACGCCTGCACGGTACGTTGCAGCAGGTCGATGTTCGCGTCGGTGATGCGCAGATCGATGACCGCTTCGGCGAGCGCGACCTGCTCGGAGAGCGTGGCGTTGGCGAGCGTCGCCTGGCTCGCCTGCGCGGTCGCCGCGCTCTGCTCGATGGAACGGCGCACTTCGCCCCAGAAGTCCGGCGCCCAGCTCACCTCGCCTTCCAGCGACGCCGCGTTGTTCACCGTCCTGTGGCTGCTGAACGCCGCCGTGTTCGTGGCGTTGCTGGTGCTGGCGCGCTGGCGCGTGGCGGAGCCCGTCACGCCGAGCGTCGGGAACAGCGATGCGCGCGCCAGCCGCACTTCGGCCAGCGCTTCCTGATAGTTCGCGAGGCTCTGCCTCGCCGACTGGTTCGACACCGCCACCTGCGGCTCCAGTTCATCGAGCAGCGGATCGTGGAAGGCGGTCCACCAGTCGCCCTTGGGCAGCGTGGCGGCATCGGGGCGCGCGGCGGTCCAGCCGTCGAGCGATTTCCATGTCGCGGGCACCGATACCATCGGACGATGATAGTCCGGGCCGACGGTGCAGCCTGCGGCGAGCATCGCGAAGAGAGTCATTGAAGCGAATCGAAGGGAGTTCATGGTGCTGCCTCGGACTCGGGCCGCCGGTTCCACGGCAGCCGGGCGGACCAGGCGGCGAGCCGCGCGCGCACCCGGTCCAGATAGAGATAGATCACGGGCGTCGTGTAGAGCGTGAAGACCTGGCTCAGAATCAGCCCGCCGATGACGGTCACGCCCAGCGGCTGGCGCAGCGCGGCGCCCTGCCCGATGCCGATCGCGAGCGGCACCGCGCCGAGCACGGCGGCGAGCGTGGTCATGAGAATCGGGCGCAGGCGCACCACAGCGGCATCGTGGATGGCGCGCGCGGCGTCGTAGCCTTCGTGGCGCTGCAACTGAATGGCGACATCGACCATCATGATGCCGTTCTTCTTGACGATGCCGATCAGCAGGATCATGCCGATCATCGCGATGACCGAAAACGGCGTGCCGAAGATCAGCAGCGCGAGCGTCGCGCCGATGCCGGCGGAAGGCAGCGTCGAGAGAATCGTGATCGGGTGCACGGTGTTTTCGTACAGGACGCCGAGCACGAGATACACGACTCCGAGCGCGGCGACGATGAGCAACGGCACCGCGCCCATCGATTGCGAATACGCCTGCGCCGCGCCCGCGAACGCGCCGTGGATCGACGCGGGCATGCCGATGTCCTCGCTCGCCCGCGCGATGGCCTGCCCCGCCGCCGAGAGCGAGCCATTGGGCGGCAGATTGAACGACAGGGTCGCGGCCACCTGCCCGCCCTGGTGATTCACCTGCGTCGCGGTGTGGCTGGTCGAGAAGCTCGCGAGCGCGCTCAGCGGCACCATGGTTTCGGCGGCGGTGCTGTCCGCGCTGCCGCTCGACGTGCCGCCCTTCGAGTTGGAAATGCTGTTGGTGGTGGCGTTCGCTTCTGCGTCGGCGTTGTTCGAATTCGTCGATGACGACGTGCCGCTCGCCGCCGCGACGGCGGAAGCGGCCGTCACGCCGCTCACGGTGCTCTTCATCATCTGCGTCTGCGCCGTGCCGTTCGCGTTGCCCGCCGCCGTCGACAGATACAGCCGATCCAGCTGCTGCGGATACTGCCAGTATGGCGGCGCGACCTCCATCACCACCGCGTACTGGTTCAGCGGGTTGTAGATGGTGGAGACGGTGCGCTGGCCGAGCGCGTCGTAGAGCACGTTGTCCACCTGGTTCGGTTCGAAGCCGTAGCGCTTGGCCGTGGCGCGCTGGATCCGGACCATCGTCTGCAGGCCGTTCTGTTGCAGGTCCGAGTTCACGTCGAGCAGTTGCCCGCGATATTTGGCCAGTGCCTCGACGAGTTTCGGTGTCCATTTGAAGAGCTGATCGGCGTCGTCGCCGGTGAGCGTGTACTGATACTCCGCCGCCGACTGCCGTCCGCCGATGCGCAAATCCTGCTGCGCCTGCAGGAAGAGCCGCGCGCCGGATACGGCATCGAGCCGGGGCCGCAGCCGGTTCACCACCTGCTGCGCGGACGCATGCCGCTCGTTGAGCGGCTTGAGCGCGATGAACACCTGCGCGGTATTGAGCGCGCGGCCGCCTGTGAAGCCCGCGACCGACAGCACGGCCGGGTCCTTCTGCACGATGGCCTGCAACTGCGCGAGCTTCTGCTTCATCGCGGGAAACGAGATGCTCTGGTCCGCGATGATCTGTCCCATCAGCGTGCCGTTGTCCTGCTCGGGAAAGAAGGTCGAAGGCACGAAGCGGAACAGCGCGACGTTCGCCACGATCAGACCGATCAGGATCAGCACGACGAGAAGCGCGTGGTCGAGCACCGCCGTGAGCGAACGTGAATAGGCCTGCAACGCGCGCTCGAACAGCGTGTCGATCCGGCGCGGTTTCTGCCCGTGCGCCGGCGCGCGCTTGAGCAAATAGGCGCACATCGCGGGCGTGATGGTGAGCGACACCACGAGCGAAATCAGGATCGCGATGGACAGCGTCACCGCGAACTCATGGAACAGCAGCCCGACGATGCCCGGCATCAGCAGGATCGGCAGGAACACGGCAATCAGCGACAGGCTCATCGACAGCACCGTGAACGCGACTTCGCCGCTTCCCTGCAGCGCGGCTTCGTGCGGCGGCATGCCGGCTTCGATATGACGCATCACGTTTTCGAGCACGACGACGGCATCGTCGACGACGAAGCCCGTGCCGATGGTGAGCGCCATCAGCGAGAGATTGTCGATGCTGTAGCCGAGCAGGTACATCGGGCCGAACGTGCCGACGATGGACAACGGCAGCGCGACGGCGGGAATCAGCGCCGAGCGCGGTGAGCGCAGGAACACGAACACCACGCCGACGACGAGCAGCACGGCGATGAACAGCGTGCGGCCCGTGTCGCCGACCGAGGCGCGCACCGACTGCGAGTGATCTACGGCGACGTGCACCTTCACGTCGCCGGGCAACGTCGCTTCGATGGACGGCAGCACGGCGCGAATCTGTCCCACCGTGCGCACGATATTGCCGCCCGGGCGCGGAAACACGATCACCAGCACGGCGGCCTTGCCGTTATAGAGGCCGGCGTTGCGGATGCTTTCGTTCGAATCGAGGACCTCGGCGACGTCGCGCAGCATCACCGCCGCGTTGTTGCGATAGGCGATCACCAGATCGCGATAGGGCGCCGCCTTCGAGATCTGATCGTTCGACAGCACTTCGTAGCGCTGGCCGTTCTGGTCGACGTGGCCTTTGGCGCTGTTCGCGTTGGCCGCCGAGAGCGACGCGCGCACGTCCTCCAGCCCGATGCCGTAACTATTGAGCTTGCCGGGCTGCAACTCCACGCGCACGGCGGGCAGCGCGCCGCCGCCCACCGTGATCTGGCCGACTCCGCTGATCTGCGACAACTGCTGCTGGATGACCGAATCCGCGGAGTCGTAGAGCTGCGCGGTCGTGAGCGTGTCGGAGGTGAGCGCGAGCACCGCGAGCGGCGCTTCCGCCGGGTTGTACTGGCGATAGGTCGGATTGCTGCGCAGCGTCGTCGGCAGGTCGGCGCGCGAGGCCTGGATTGCCGCTTCGACATCGCGCGCGGCGCCGTTGATGTCGCGCGTGAGACCGAACTGGATGACGATCAGCGACGTGCCGATCGAGTTGATCGACGTGAGCTCGTTCACTTCCGCGATCGTGCCCAGGCGCTTCTCCAACGGCTCGGCGACGGTCGCGGCCATCGTCTCGGGGCTCGCGCCCGCCATCGTCGCCTGCACGACGATGACCGGGAACGCGGTGTTCGGCAGCGGCCCGACCGGCAGCCTGAACACCGCGAGCAGACCGGACAGCGCGATCGCGATGGCGAGCAGCGTCGTCGCGACCGGCCGCCGGATGAAGAGCGCCGACGGGTTCATCGCGGCGCACCCTCGCCCGCTGCTTCGGATGCACCCGCGCGCCGCGCCCGCACGCGCGCCGCCAGGCGGTCGAACAGCAGATAGATCACCGGCGTCGTGAAGAGCGTCAACACCTGGCTCACCGTCAGCCCGCCGATGATCGCGAGACCCAGCGGCCGGCGCAGCTCGGAGCCGGTGCCGCTGCCGACGAGCATCGGCAATGCGCCGAGCATGGCTGCGAAGGTCGTCATGAGAATCGGCCGCAGCCGCAGCAGCGACGCCTCGAAGATCGCCTCGCGCGCGGGCTTGCCGTAGTCGCGTTCGGCTTCGACCGCGGAGTCCACCATCATGATCGCGATCTTCTTCACGATGCCGATGAACAGCACGATGCCGATGATGCCGAACACGTCGAGAACGCTGCCCGCCATCATCAGCGCGTGCAGCGCGCCGATGCCGCCCGGCGGCAGCGCCGAGAGGATCGTCACCCGATGCATCAAGCTGTCCCTTCAACACATCCCCGAGCCCACG
>LRBF01000141.1 GCA_001580565.1 Caballeronia megalochromosomata
CGTTGTTGATCAGCACGTCGAGCCCGCCGAGTTCGCGCCGCACGTCTTCGAAGACGCGCTTCACGTCGTCCTTGTTCGCGACGTCGGCACGCGTGCCGGTGATCGACGGCGAAACGGTCGATACCGTGTCGATGGCTTTCGGATCGACATCGCAGACATGCACGCGCGCGCCCGTCGACACGAACGCCTTCGCGATCGCGAGACCGATGCCCGATGCGCCGCCCGTGATCAGCACACGCAGGCCTGCGCGCGGGGTGAGCAGTTTTATGAAATCCATCGAGTTGACTCCTTTCTGGTTATGCTTTTTGCCGGACGTGCGCCGTCCTCGCCCGGGCGATTGGTGATGCTTATGATTGAGCGAAAAGGCGCACGCATTGCGCCTTCATTGTTCAGCTTTGCGCGTGACGCCGCGTTCGGGCTTCCTGCGAGCGCAGGCGCGCTTCGAGATCGCACGCGGCGTCGCGAATGTCCTTTGCGATGCCTTCGCGCGCCGCGGCGCCGTCGTGCTTCCACAGCGCGTCGATGATCTGCCGGTGCGCCTGCATCGACACGCGCATGTGCGCCACGTCGGGTGCGACCATGTTCAGGAACGGACCGATGCGCATCCACATGTTCTGGATCGTCGCGAGCGTCATCTCGCTCGCGCCGTGCCGGTAGATGCTCGTATGGAACGCGAAGTTGCAGCGCAGGTAGGCGCGCGCATCGTCGGTTTCGACGTGGGCATCCATTTCATCGAAGATGCGCTGCACGGCGGCGACGTCGCCGTTCGTCATGCGCGACGCCGCGCGCTCCGCCACGCAGCCTTCCAGCGCGATACGCACGTCGCGCAACTCTTCGAGCAGGTCGAGTGTCATCGGCGGAACCATGAGGCCGCGCGACGGGCCATCGACCAGCGCGCCCTCCGCGCGCAGACGCGTGAGCGCGGCGCGCACCGGCATGGTGGAGAGACCGACGGCCTCCGCAACGCCGCGCAGGCTGAGCGGCTGACCAGCGGTGAAGCTGCCGCTCATGATCGCTTCGCGCAGTTGCTGATAGACCTTCGTCGCCATTGTTTCCGTGGCGATGACTTCGAGTTGCGGCATGGGTTGCGCCAGGGATCGGGGTGCCACGTGCGGTTCCTTGCTGATCTTTGATCTGTGATCACAGTTTGATTTCAGCAGGTGGTTAAGTCAATGGCGAGTGCCTAAGGGATAACCCGATACCGGATCAGAGCGGCTCGATCAGATCCTTTTTTCGCTCGCGGCAATACGCCGAACACGCGAGCTGCGCGGCGCTCGCGGCGGCGCGGATGGTCGGCGTCGCATCGACGGGCGTGCACAGCGACACGACGATCGGCGGCGGCAGCGGCTTCAACGGCAACTCGACGAACTCGCCGCTCGCGAGCGCATCGCTCACGAAGAGCGCGGGAATGGCCGCGACGCCATAGCCGTCGCGCACGAGCTGCACGATCGCCGCGACGGAAGGCGAGCACGTGATGCGCGTCTGATCGACCGGCATGTCGATCTCGCGCGCGAGCGTATGCACGATGTGCTCGAGCGCGACTTGCGGCGCGGTGCCGCGCCCGAAAGTGAGCACGGGCCGCGCGAGCACGCGTTGCGCGAGGCCCGCGGCGCGCTTCGACAGGAGGCCGCGCCGTGCGATCCAGCGCACCGGATAGCTCGCGACCGCGCTCGACACGATCTTCGTGCTGTCGATGCCTTCCACGCGAATCGCGATATCGAGCTCGCCGTTGAGCATGCGCCGCTGCAGGACGGAACTCGAATCGACGGTCAGATCGACTTCGAGATTCGGGAAGCTCGCGTTCAGTTCGGTGACGTAATGCGCGAGCCAGCTATGCACGACGGTTTCGATCACCCCGAGCCGCAGCTTGCCACCGACGATGACTTCGAGTCCCGCTGCCTGACGCAGCGCGCGCGCCGCATCGACGACGGTCTGCGCCGGCCCGAGCAGCCGTTGTCCCGATGGCGTGAGCCTGAACTTCGTCGACGAGCGATCGACGAGTTCGGTCTTGAGTTCGTCTTCGAGCGAGCGCACGCGTAACGAAATGGTCGCGGGCGTCGCGTGCATCAGGCGCGCGGTCGCGCGAAAGCTCTCCAGTTGCGCGAGCGTGACGAAGGTTTCGAGAAAGCGCGTGTTCATGCGATGACGTCCGTTGAGCGATCCGACGTCAGCTTAAGCGCGTTAAACAAAGCTTTCAACGTTGCGGTTAGCGAGGCGTCCACAGAGGCGAAACCCGGGGCAAACCCTGAAGAAAGCGTTAAGAAAACCTTGACAGTACGGGTCGGAATTACTCGCTGGCGTCGATATTTTTTCGGTCCTAACCTGCATGTCATCGCATCCGACTGGAGATCACGACCATGCCTCGAGACTTTCGCCATCAGGTTCGCACCGGCGATTTCAACGGCCCGACCGCGGGCTATTGCGGCGACTACGCGCAGGCCAACCTCGCCATCCTTCCGCAAGCACATGCGGAAGATTTCCTGCGCTTTTGCGTGCGCAATCCGAAGGCGTGCCCGCTGCTTGCCGTGGGCGAGCCGGGCCAGTTCGATATTCCGGCGCTCGGGCGAGATCTCGATATCCGCACCGATGTGCCCGGCTACAACGTCTATCGCGATGGCGTGCTGTGCGAAGCGCCGCGCGATATCCGCGCGCTGTGGCGCGACGATCTCGTCGTGTTCGCGATCGGCTGTTCGTTCTCGTTCGAGCAGATGTTGTCGCAGGAGCGCATTCCGCTGCGTCATGTCGATGAAGGCGTCAATGTGCCGATGTATCGCACGTCGATACTCAATCAGGCGGCCGGACCTTTTCGCGGCAATCTCGTCGTCTCGATGCGCCCGATGAGCGGCGCGCACGCCATCCGCGCCGTGCAGGTGACGAGCCGCTTTCCCTCCGTGCACGGTGCGCCGGTGCATATCGGCGATCCGGCGGCGATCGGCATCGCAGACGTGTCGCGGCCCGATTACGGCGATGCCGTGTCCATCCACGAGCACGAGTTGCCGGTCTTCTGGGCGTGCGGCGTCACGCCGCAAAGCGCGATAGAAAGCGCGCGCCTGCCGTTCGCGATCGCGCATCGGCCGGGACACATGCTCGTCACCGATATTCCCAATGCATCGCTCGCCGTGCTCTGACACGCGGCCTCACATGGAGAAACCCATGAACACGGAAACGCACTACGCGGGCGCTTCGCAGGAAGACGATCACGCGAACGCCGCCGCGAGTCCCGGCATGTTCGGCTGGTATCGGCACACGAGCGCGAGCGAGAAGCGCGCGTTCTGGAGCTGCAAGATCGGCTACGCACTCGACGCGATGGACACGCAGTTCCTGAGCTTCGCGATCCCCGCGCTGATCGCGAGCTGGGGTTTGACGAACAGCGAAGCGGGGCTGATCGGCACGGTGACGCTGCTGACATCCGCGCTCGGCGGATGGCTCGCGGGCATTCTCTCGGACCGCATCGGCCGCGTGAAGACGCTGCAGATCACGATCATGTGGTTTGCGTTCTTCACGCTCGTTTGCGCGTTTGCGCAGAACTACAGCCAGCTACTGATCGCACGCGGCCTGATGGGTTTCGGCTTCGGCGGCGAGTGGACGGCGGGCGCGGTGCTGATCGGCGAAGTGATTCGTCCGCGCGATCGCGGCAAGGCGGTGGGCATGGTGCAGGCGGGCTGGGCGATCGGCTGGGCGGCATCGGCGGGTCTCTTCACGCTCGTGTTCTCGCTGATGCCCGCCGATACCGCATGGCGCGTGCTGTTCGCGCTCGGTGTGCTGCCCGCGCCGTTCGTGATCTTCATTCGCCGCTTCGTCGAAGAACCCGATGTGCATAAAAAGCAGAAGGAGCGCGACGAAAAGCGCGGCGAGTCCGGTTCGTTTCTCGATATCTTCGGCAAGGACATCTGGCTCACGACGATGCGCACCGCGATTCTCGCGACCGGCACGCAAGGCGGCTACTACGCGATCACGACCTGGCTGCCGACCTATCTCAAGAACGAACAGCATCTGAGCGTGGTGGGCACGGGCGGCTATCTCGCGGTGATCATCGCCGGATCGTATGCGGGGTATCTGTGCGGCGCGTTTCTGAGCGATCGCTTCGGGCGCAAGCTGACGTTCATCGCGTTCGCGATTGCATCGACGGTCATCGCGCTGACCTATACCCGCGTACCGATGAGCAACGGTCTGCTGCTCATCCTCGGCTTTCCGCTCGGCTTCTTTGCATCGGGCATCTTCGCCGGCATGGGCGCGTTCATGACCGAGCTCTTTCCCACGCGCATCCGTGGCTCCGGACAGGGCTTTTGCTACAACTTCGGCCGTGCCGTTGGCGCCACGTTTCCGTTTCTCATCGGCTACGTCGCGCACGAGATGTCGCTCGGCATGGCCATCGGCACGTTCGCGGCGGCGGCTTACGGCGTCGTGATACTCGCCGCGCTGACGCTGCCCGAGACGCGCGGCGCGCAACTGAAAGCCTGAGTTCGACTCTTCTACGATGGAGCATTCAATGATGGGCAAGCACGAACATCTTCCCGACGATAAGCGCTGGCAATTCTGGATCGACCGCGGCGGCACCTTTACCGATATCGTCGCGCGCAAGCCGGACGGCAGCCTCGTCACGCACAAGGTGTTGTCGGAGAATCCGGAGCGGTATCGCGATTCGGCGGTGCAGGGCATTCGCGAATTGCTGGGCGTGGCGCCGAACGAGCCGGTTCCCGCCGAACTCATCGACAGCGTGCGCATGGGCACGACGGTCGCGACGAACGCGCTGCTCGAACGCAAGGGCGAGCGCACCGTGCTCGCGATCACCCGGGGTTTCGCCGATGCATTGCGTATCGCGTATCAAAGCCGGCCGAAGCTCTTCGTGCGGGAGATTGCGTTGCCTGAGCTGCTTTACGACACGGTCGTCGAGATCGATGAACGCATCGGCGCACAGGGCGAAATCGTGCGTGAACTCGATGAAGCACAGGCGCGCGCGGCATTGCAAAAAGCCTTCGACGACGGCATCCGCTCATGTGCAATCGTGCTGATGCATGGTTATCGCTTCACGGATCATGAGCGCAGGCTCAAGCGTATCGCGGAGCAGACCGGCTTCACGCAAATCTCCGTGAGCCACGAAACGAGCCCGCTGATGAAGCTCGTTTCGCGCGGCGACACGACCGTCGTCGATGCCTATCTTTCTC
This sequence comes from Caballeronia megalochromosomata, assembly GCA_001580565.1. Classification (GTDB taxonomy): domain Bacteria; phylum Pseudomonadota; class Gammaproteobacteria; order Burkholderiales; family Burkholderiaceae; genus Caballeronia; species Caballeronia megalochromosomata. Next base: position 5,166 of record LRBF01000141.1, read on the forward strand.
CCGTCCTGCGCCATTACGTGAAGCAGGTCGAAAGCGAACTCGGCGCGGTGCCGCTGCAATTCATGCAGAGCAATGGCGGCCTGACGGATGCGCATCGCTTTCAGGGCAAGGACGCGATCCTGTCGGGGCCGGCGGGCGGCATCGTCGGCGCGGCGCAGGTATCGAAGCTCGCGGGCTTCGAGAAGATCATCGGCTTCGACATGGGCGGCACGTCCACCGATGTCACGCATTACGCCGGCGAATACGAGCGCGAGTTCGCAACGGAAGTGGCGGGCGTGCGCATCCGTGCGCCGATGATGAAGATCCACACGGTCGCGGCGGGCGGCGGTTCGATCTGCTCGTTCGATGGCGCGCGGCTTCGCGTCGGTCCCGAGAGCGCGGGCGCGAATCCGGGCCCCGCATCCTATCGGCGCGGCGGGCCATTGACCGTCACCGACTGCAATGTGATGACGGGAAAGATCGACGCGCGCCATTTCCCGCATGTGTTCGGCCCCGAAGGCGACTTGCCGCTCGACGCCGATGTGGTCGCGCGCAAGTTCGCGGACATCGCATCGCAAGTGGAAGCCGCGACGGGCATCGCGCGCACGCCCGAAGCGATCGCTGATGGCTTCCTGAATATCGCCGTCGAAAACATGGCGAACGCAATCAAGCAGATTTCCGTTCAACGCGGTTATGACGTGACGAAGTACGCGCTCGCGTGCTTCGGCGGCGCGGGCGGTCAGCACGCGTGTCTCGTCGCGGATGCACTCGGCATGACGCGCGTGTTCATTCATCCGCTCGCGGGCGTGTTGTCAGCGTATGGCATGGGTCTCGCCGATGTGCGCGCATTGCGTCAGGAAGCGCTCGAAACGCGTCTGGACGACGCCTCGCTCGCTGCGACGGAAGACGCGTTCATGCGTCTGGAAAACGCGGCGCGTGCTGAGGTGCTTGCCCAGCGCATCGAAGAAGCGGCGATCAGCGTCAGGCGCACGCTGCACATCAAATACGAAGGCACGGACACGGCGCTCGAAATCGCGTGGTCCGTGGATGGGCGCGCCATCGCCGTCGCGTTCGAGCAGTTGTATCGCACGCGCTATGGTTTCCTGATGCCGAACAAGGCGCTCGTGATGGAAGCCGCCGCGGTGGAAGCCGTCGGCCTTACGCAAAGCGTCGATGACGAGCACTGGCCGCTCGCCGATGATGCGTCGACGCATCCCGAGCCGCTTGCGACGACGCGCATGTTCTCCGCAGGCGAATGGCACGGCACGCGCGTATTCGACCGCGATACGCTCGCGCCCGGCGCGCGCATCGACGGCCCGGTGATCGTCGTCGAAAAGACCGGCACGACGGTGATCGAGCCCGGCTGGCAAGTGCAGGTGACGCGGCACAATCATCTGGTCGTGGAGCGCACGGTCGCGCTCGACAATCACAAGGCGATCGGCACGCAGGCCGATCCCGTGCTGCTCGAAGTGTTCAACAACCTCTTCATGTCGATCGCCGAGCAAATGGGCGTGACGCTCGCGAACACGTCGTATTCAGTGAACATCAAGGAGCGCCTCGACTTCTCGTGCGCGCTCTTCGACGCGCTCGGCAATCTGATCGCGAACGCGCCGCACATGCCCGTGCATCTCGGCTCGATGGGCGAGAGCGTGCAGACGGTGATTGCGAGGCGCGGCACGACGATGCGCAACGGCGACGTCTACATGCTCAACGCGCCGTATGCGGGCGGCACGCATCTGCCCGACGTGACGGTGATCATGCCCGTGTTCGTCGATGGCCACGAAAGCCCGATGTTCTATGTCGCCGCGCGCGGTCATCATGCGGATATCGGCGGCATTTCACCGGGTTCGATGCCGCCCGATTCCACGCACGTCGATCAGGAAGGCGTGCTGCTCGACAACGTTCAGCTTGTATCGCAAGGACGTTTTCTCGACCGCGAGATTCGCGAAATCCTGACTGCGGGCGCGTATCCGGTGCGCAATGTCGAGCAGAACATGGCGGACTTGCGCGCGCAGGTTGCCTCGTGCACGAAGGGCGCGGAAGAACTCGCGCGCATGTGCGCCCAGTTCGGGCTGGACGTCGTGCGCGCCTACATGCAGCACGTGCAGGACAACGCCGAAGAAGTGGTGCGCAGAACGCTGACGGTGCTGAAGGACGGCCGCTTCGAATACGAATTCGACGATGGCGCGAAGATCGCCGTCGCGGTGTCGATCGATCGCGCGACGCGTTCGGCGATCATCGATTTCGCGGGCACGAGCGCGCAGCAGCCGAACAACTACAATGCGCCCGCGGCCATCTGCAAGGCGGCGGTGCTGTATGTGTTCCGCACGCTCGTCGATGACGATATCCCGCTCAACGCCGGTTGCCTGAAGCCGCTCGATATCCGCATCCCGGAAGGCTCGATGCTCAATCCCCGCTATCCGGCGGCGGTCGTCGCGGGCAATGTCGAGACGTCGCAGGTCGTCACCGACGCGCTGTACGGCGCGCTCGGCGTGATGGCGGGCGCGCAGGGCACGATGAACAACTTCACCTTCGGCAACGACGCCTGCCAGTACTACGAAACCATCTGCGGCGGCGCGGGCGCGGGTTCCTCGTTCGACGGATGCAGCGCCGTGCAGACGCACATGACCAACTCGCGCCTGACCGATCCCGAAGTGCTCGAATGGCGCTTCCCGGTCCGGCTCGAAGACTTTCGCGTGCGGCGCGGCAGCGGCGGCGAAGGGCGCTTCACCGGCGGCGACGGCGCCGAGCGCCGCATCCGTTTTCTCGAACCGATGACCGCGGTGATCCTGTCGAACCGTCGCCGCGTGGCGCCGTTCGGGGTCGCGGGCGGCGCACCGGGCGCAACGGGCGCGAACTGGGTCGAGCGGGAAGGATCGACGCAACGCGAAAGTTTCGGCGCGCGCCATCGCACGCAGATGAATCCCGGCGACGTGTTCGTGATCCAGACACCGGGCGGCGGCGGGTACGGCGAGAAGTGAGCGCGCAGGAAGGTTCGGGCTGAAAGCGCGATTGTTGGGCACAATGCTTGCGAAATCCAGAACCGCGACATCGTGCCCAGCCAATTTGCCATGCGACCCGCCGACCCGGACGTTTCCCCAGCCCTCGAATGCCGCCGCCTCACGAAGAAGTACGGCGGCGGCCGCATCGTGCTCGACGCACTCGACTTCGCGCTCGGCGCGGGCGAGTTCGTCGCGGTCATGGGCGATTCGGGCGTCGGCAAATCGACGCTGCTCAATCTGATCGCGGGTCTCGATACGGCCGACAGCGGCGACGTGCTGATCGACGGCGCGTCGATCTCCACGCTCTCCGACGATGCCGCCACGCGTCTGCGTCGGCAAAAGCTCGGCTTCGTGTTCCAGGCGTTTCACGTCCTGCCGCATCTGACGCTGTACCAGAACGTGGCCGTGCCGCTCCTGCTGAACGGCATGCCGCCCGCGCCCGCGCGCGCGATGCTCGCGGCGGTCGGCCTCGACGGACGCGACGACGACATGCCGCGCCAGCTTTCCGGCGGCGAACTGCAGCGTGTGGCGATTGCGCGGGCGCTGGTGCATCGGCCGCGCCTCGTGCTCGCCGATGAACCCACAGGCAATCTCGATCCGCAGACCGCGCATGAAGTGCTCGACTTGCTGCGTGCCGAAACCCGGGCGACGCGAGCCGCGACCGTGATGGTCACGCATTCGGAAGCGGCCGCTGCGTTTGCCGATCGCGTGGTGATTCTGCGTGACGGCGCATTGCACGCCGCGACGCTTGCGCGATGAGCGCTATCGCCCCTGCTCGCCGGCGTTTCGACACGCTCACGCGCTGGCTGCTCGGCGCGCAGTGGCGCAGTCATCGGGGCCGCGCGCTCGTCGCCATGCTGACGATCGCGCTCGGCGTCGGGCTGGGCTATGCCGTGCAGCTCATCAACGGCGCGGCGTTCAACGAGTTTTCCGCCGCCGCGCGCAGTCTGTCGGGACAGGCGGATTTGCAGGTGCGCGGCGCGCAGCCTTTCATCGACGAGAACATTTATCCGCAACTCGCGACGCATTCGGGCGTTGCGGTCGCGAGTCCGGTGCTCGAAGTCGATGTCGCGGTGCCCGGCAAGAATGCGCCGCTCAAAGTGCTCGGCATCGACGTGTTCCGCGCGAAGCGCATCGCGCCGGATCTGACCGGCGTGCCGGCGCCGAACGCATCACTCGATGTGCTCGCCGGCGACGCCATTTTTCTTTCGCCCGCTGCGCAGACATGGCTCGGCGCGCGCGATGGCGGCCAGGTCGAATTGCAGAGTGGCACGTCGCCGGTAAGGCTGCGTGTCGCGGGCGGCATCGCGCGCACGCGGGCGGGGCAACGCATCGCGGTGATGGATATCGCCGCCGTGCAGACGCATTTCGCGATGACCGGCAAGCTGTCGCGCGTCGATCTGCAACTCGCGCGCGGCGTCGATCGCGATGCGTTCCGGCAGGCGCTGCAACGCGAACTCGGCGGACGGCTCGTCGTGACCCGGACGCAGGATATCGAAAGCCGCACCGACCGGCTTTCGCGCGCGTATCGCATCAACATGAACGTGCTTGCGCTCGTCGCGCTTTTCACCGGCGCGTTTCTCGTGTTCTCCACGCAGGCGGCGGGCGTCGTGCGCCGCCGCGCGCAGTTCGCGATGCTGCGCGTGCTCGGCATGACGCGCGCATCGCTTGTGCGGCAGATCATGCTGGAAGGCGCGCTGCTCGGCGTCGTGGGCGGCGTGCTCGGCATCGCGCTCGGCTTCACGGTGGCGGCGCTCGCGCTGCGCTTTTTCGGCAGCGATCTCGGCGGCGGATATTTTCCGGGCGTCGAGCCGCGCGTCGTCTTCGAGCCGGCCGCAAGCGCGATCTTTCTCGCGCTCGGCATCGGCGTCGCGCTCGCGGGCACACTCGTTCCCGCGCTCGAAGCGGCGCGCGCACGGCCCGCGCCGGCGTTGAAGGCGGGCAGCGAAGAAGCCGCGCTCGCGCCGCTCAGCACGCCGTGGCCCGCGCTCGTGTGCCTCGCGCTCGGCGCCGCGCTCACGCAGGCGCCGCCCATCTTCGATATGCCGATCGCCGGATATCTCGCCGTCGCGTTGCTGCTCGTCGGCGGCATCGCGCTGATGCCGCGTCTCACGGCAATCGTGTTTGGCCGCGCGATGAAGCCGCGCAATGCCGTCGCGACGCTCGCGCTCGCGCGCCTCGCGAATGCGCCGGGGCAGGCGTCCATCGCGATGGGCGGCGTGCTGTCGAGCTTCACGCTGATCGTCGCGATGGCGATCATGGTGACGAGCTTTCGCGTGTCGGTGGAAGACTGGCTCGCGCATCTGCTCTCGGCGGATCTCTATGTGCGCATGGCGTCGAGCGGCGATACGGGCGGCCTGCGGCCCGATCAGCAGATGCAGCTCGCCGCGGCGAAGGGCGTCGCGCATGCGGCGTTCACGCGGGCGTCGAAACTGACGCTCGATGCCGCAAAGCCGCCCGTCGCATTGATCGCCCGCGAACTCGACGCCGCCGATCCCGGCGCGACACTGCAAATGGCCGGCGACGTGTTGCCACCGGCGTCCGTGCGCGCGGATGAAACGCCGGTCTGGGCCTCCGAAGCGATGGCCGATCTGTACGGCTATCGTGTGGGCGAGCGCGTGAGCTTGCCGGTCGGCGGGGCGAACGCGCGCTTCGTCGTCGCCGGAATATGGCGCGATTACGTGCGGCAGACGGGCGCGCTGCAGATGCGTGTCGCCGACTATCGCCGTCTGACGGGCGACACGACCGCGACCGATGTCGCCATCACCTTGCGCGCGGGTGCGAGTGCGGCGCAGGTCATCGAAGCAATCAAAAAGCTGCCCTTCGGCGGCACGCTCGAGTTCTCGCAGCCCGGCGAGATTCGCGCGCGCACGCTGACCATTTTCGATCGCAGCTTCGCCGTGACGTATTTGCTGGAGGCGGTGGCGATCGTGATCGGACTGTTCGGCGTCGGCGCGACGTTTTCGATGCAGACGCTCGCGCGCTCGCGCGAATTCGGCATGCTGCGGCACGTCGGCGTGACCCGCGCGCAGATTCTCGCGTTGCTGGCCTCCGAAGCGGGATGGCTCACGCTGCTCGGCATCGCGATGGGTTGCGTGCTCGGCTTCGCGATCAGCCTGATTCTCGTGTTCGTCGTGAATCCGCAGTCGTTTCACTGGAGCATGTCGCTGCACATTCCGTGGACGATGATCGCGATCATCGCGTGCGTGATGCTGGCGTCGTCGTGCGCGACGGCGGTGCTCGCGGGCCGCCGCGCCGTGTCCGTCGATGCGGTGCGCGCCGTGCGGGAGGACTGGTGATGCGCGTTCTGCTGCTCGCGTGGCTGTTCTCGTCCCTGGCGGCAATCGCGGGCGAGCCGGCGTTTGCGCCCGTCACGCCGGGCCACGCGATCGAATGGCCGAAGGACAGCGGCGCACATTCGCCGTATCGCACGGAATGGTGGTACGCGACCGGCTGGCTGGAGACGCCCGATCATCAGCCGCTCGGTTTTCAGATCACGTTCTTTCGCTCGAACACGGGACAAAAGCAGGGCGCGAGCGCGTTCGATCCGTCGCAACTCATCATCGCGCACGCGGCGCTGTCCGATCCCGCGTTCGGACGGCTCGTGCACGATCAGAACGTCGCGCGGCAGGGCTTCGGCCTAGCGTATGCGAAAGAGGGCAACACAGACGTCAAGCTCGATGCATGGCGCATGACGCGCGCAGCGGACGGCAGCTATGCGGTCGTCGCCGATGCCGCCGGCTTCGCGCTCCATCTCACCTTCACGCCGACGCAGCCGCCGATGATCCAGGGCGAGCAAGGTTATTCGCGCAAGGGTCCGTCGCCGGAGCAGGCGAGCTACTACTACAGCGAGCCGCAACTGAAGGTGACGGGCAGCGTCACGCGGCCGTCGGCATCGGGGAAGACGAATGCGAGTGTCGACGTGACGGGCCGCGCGTGGCTCGATCACGAATGGTCGAGCACGCTGTTGTCCGCCGATGCGGCCGGCTGGGACTGGCTCGGCGCGAATCTCGACGATGGCTCCGCGCTGATGGCCTTCAAGGTCCGCGCCCGCGACGGACACGCGGTCTGGGCACACGCCGCGCTGCGCGATCGCGACGGTCGAACGCGGCAATTCGGCCCGGACGATGTGGCGTTCACGCCCGAGCGGCGGTGGCGCTCGCCGCGCACGAGCACGGACTATCCCGTAGCGATGGACGTGCGCGTCGGCGGGATGCACTGGCGGCTGAATCCGCTCATCGACGATCAGGAACTCGATTCGCGCGATTCGACCGGGGCGTTGTACTGGGAAGGCGCGGTGACCTTGAGCGGCGATGGCGGAAACGGGCGCGGATATCTCGAACTGACGGGGTACGCGAAGACGCTGGAAGTGGAGAAGCGGTGACGCTTTCTGGCGTTATCTGCACGCATCTGGCGTCAAATCATCTGAAAAATGCTAAAGGGTCAGCTTAAGCCTCGTTTAAGAATACTCCCATAGTCTCGACGCGACCCTGATACAACGTTTCGCTTTCCATGTCAGCGCGCTGCTTTTTATCAAAATCCCCGACGTTCGCGGTGATTTCGCGGCAGATCGAGTAAAGCGCGCTTTTTGTCGCTCGCGGCCGGTGCGCCGCGCCTTCTGATTCCTCGAACGATGCGCGCTGCGCGCGTCGCTCGTTCCGCCTTTCTCCGATGCCGTTCACTCCCTCCACCGTCTTGCCCGGCAAGGCAGGCAGACTGCTTTTCACTTGCGCGATCGGTTCGGTGTGCACCGTCGTGATTTGCGACGCGCTGCATCGTACGCATGCGCCGCCCATCGACAAGGACGAACCGCCCGCCGTCTCGCTCAGACAACGCGCGACACCGCCGGCACCGCCACCCGCACCGCCCGCGCCCACCCGCATTACCGAAAGCGCGACCGTCGATCAGACCTTCTCCGAAGCCGCGCAAAGCCTCGGCATGGGCCAGAGCACGATCGCGACGCTCACCGATGCATTCGCGAGCAAGGTCGATCTGCGCCGCGATCTGCGCAAGGGCGACACACTGAGCGTCATCTACGATCGCCCGCAAGGCGGTACGGACGTGCCGGACGAACCACTCGCCGTCCGCCTTACGACCGGATCGTCTTCGCATGACGTGTTTCTCTATCGCGACCCGAACGGCGAGACGCGCTATTACTCGGAAGACGGCAAAAGCACAAAACCCGCGTTCTCGCGTTATCCGGTCGACTTTACGCGCGTATCGTCGGACTTCTCGTTGCGACGGCTCGATCCGGTCACGCATCGCTGGCAGAGTCATGACGGCGTCGATCTCGCCGCGCCCATTGGCACGCCGGTGCGCGCGACGGCACAGGGCAAGGTGAGCTTCGTCGGCAGGCAAACGGGCTACGGCAAGGTGATCATGCTCGAGAATCCGCCGCCTTATTCGACTGTGTACGCGCATCTGTCGCGCTTCGCGAAGGGCATCAGAAACGGCGGGACGGTGCAACGCGGCCAGGTAATCGGCTATGTCGGCGAAACCGGCTGGGCCACGGGGCCGCATCTGCATTACGAAGTGCACGTCGACGACGTGGCGATGGACCCGCTCACCGTCGATCTTCCCGGCGACGACCGTCTGCGCGGCGAAGAACGCCAGCGTTTCGCAAAGGAAGCGCAAACGCTGAGCGTTGCGCTGAGCGGCTGACGCTTCAGGCCACGAGCCCCATCGATTCGCGCACGCCCGCCGGAACCCAGCGGCTCTTGCCAGCGCGCTTCGCCTCGTAGAGCGCGTTATCGGCGTCGCGCAGCACGCCGTCGAGCTCGTCGTGATGATGGTCGAACATCGCAATGCCGATGCTCACGCCGATCTCCAGCATCACGCCGCCATCGGTGAGAAACGGCTTCGACAGCTCGCGCACGATCACGTCCGCGAGCACGAGCGGATCGGCGTGCGGCGGCGTGACGATCACGAACTCGTCGCCGCCGAGGCGCGCGACCAGCGACCCTTCTCCCGACAAATGCCGCAAACGCCGCGCGACGAGCGCGAGCAAGGTGTCGCCGACTTCGTGGCCGTGCGCATCGTTGACGGCCTTGAAGCCGTCGAGATCGAGATAAAGCAGCGCCGATCGCGCGCTGTCCCGCGCATGGCCGGGTTCGCGCGAGCGCAGCGCCTGGAACAGGCCCGCGCGGTTCAGGAGACCGGTCAGCTCGTCGTGACGTGCGCGGCGGTCGTTTTCCTGCTCGGCTTTCATCGTCGAGACGAGCATGCCGTTCAGACGCCACGCGGCGGCGCTCATCGCGAAAAGATAAAAGGGGATTTGCAGGAGCGTGAGCCAGAGCGTCGGTTCGCCCGCCAGCACCGCGCCGATGCAGCACGGCCCGAGCGACAGAAAGATCATCACCGCGACGAGACGCGGCGCGCCGAAATTGCGGAAACAGATGCCGCCGACCATCGCGGCCGCGGACAGAAACGAGAGCGTCGCGGCGATCCAGTCGCCCGATAGCACGGAGACGAGCGCGCCGTAGCCGACCGTTGCGCCCCAGAGCGGCGCGAGCAGCACGTAGGTGTCGGTCAGCGTGGATTTGCGGGCGCGCGCACGGCGGCGCGCGACGACGAGCACGCACAGGCGCATGAGGCACACGGCGATTTCGAGCGCGAGCCAGATGTGGAAAGCCGTCGTCGGATGCCGGCGAGCCAGCACCCACGCGACGGCGACCGTGTTCAGCACCCCGCCCGCGAAGATCGGCAGCGTGCCGAACAGGCTCCCGACGAGGGCGACACGAATCGCGCGGGGGATATCGGCTCCCGCGTGCAGCAACCACGTCGCCGCACGTCCGCGCGGCAGGGTGAACACCTCAGTTTGTTGGTCCATGTCGGCTTCCGGCGGCGGTCCGGCGATGGCTGAACCCTCGCGGGAAAGCCGGACCACACATCGGATAACGGTCGTTCGCATCGAAACTTTAGGCCGTCCGGCGCGCCGACAGGCATGCCACGGAGATCGCGCACACGACAAAAAATATTCATTCGGCGAGCGTTCTTGACATTTTGTCCGCTTCGCAGGCTCCCGCGCCCACGCAGGGGATGCGCCGAAAGTGGGCAAAAAATTACAACCTCCTGACGAACAGGGATATATTGAGAATGATTCGCGTTTACGCTAACTTTCCGAGTCCTGTGAAAGTGGAGCACGATTTATGGCTTACATGCACGCCCAGCCGGCATCGTCGAATCTGCCTCTCGATGCGTACTGGCATCCGCTGCAGCCGCCCGAGCGTCCTTCCGAAAAGCCGAGCCTGCTCGATATCGCCGTCGCCAACCGGCAGATGCTCGTGAACATGGCGCGCGGCGTCGTGGGTTGCGCGAGCCGCGCCGAGGACGTGGTGCATGACGTCTTCGTCAGTCTCATCGACTTGCCGCAACAGGACGTGGTGCGTCAGCCGATGGGCTACATCGCGCGCATGGTGCGCAACGCGTCGATCGACGCATGCCGGCGGCAAAGCCTCGAAAACATCTATCGCGCGGACGAGGAAGACGGCCTCGACGTGCCGTCGCACGAACTCACGCCCGAAGCGTGCGTGCAGGCGCGCGACACGCTGCGCCGCGTCTGCGATGCGCTCGCGCAATTGCCCGACCGCAGCCGCACCGCGTTCGAAATGGTTCGCCTCGGCGAAGAGACGCTGCAGAGCACGGCGCGCGCGCTGAACGTCTCGCAGACGCTCGTGCATTTCATGGTGCGCGACGCGCAGCAGCATTGCGCCGATTGCCTCGACGCGCGCGAACGCAATGTCGCGTGTCCCGCGTTCGTCGGCGGGCGGGCGCGGCGGCGGTAAAAAAGCGCGCCCGCCGAACGTCTAGTCGATAAAGGCCCACTTCGCACCAGAGAGACACATCACCATGACGCAACAGCACAACCAGGCAACGGACGATCTCGTCTACACGGTCGTCATCAACGACGAAGAGCAGTACTCGATCTGGCCGACCTTCCGCGAAGTGCCCGCGGGCTGGCGCGAAGCCGGCAAGCGCGGCGCGAAGGCCGATTGCCTCGCGTACATCGAGAACGCGTGGACCGACATGCGTCCCGCGAGCCTGCGCCGTCACATGGACGCGCTGAACGCGCAGGCGAAATCGCGCCTCAACTGATCCGCACGCTTCGAGGATTCAGCATGACCGAACTTTCCGTGACCACGCCCGAACTCGCCGATCTGCGCGTCGAGCCCGGCCTGCCGGTGGTCGTATCGCCGCGCGCGGGCGCCGACATGACGCTCGCCGATGCCGCGCCGCTGCTGCAAGGAATCGTCGCCGGGTCGCTCGAACGCGCGGGCGGCGTGCGCTTCACCGGCTTTCGCGTCGAGTCGATCGAGGCGTTCCAGCGCTTCGCCGCGTCGTTCGGCGATCCGCTGATCGGCTATGAATTCGCATCGACGCCGCGCAGCCAGGTCGAAGGCGCGGTGTACACGTCGACGGAATATCCGCCGCATCGCTCGATTCCGCTGCACAACGAGCAGTCGTACACGCGCGAATGGCCGATGCGCATCTGGTTTCACTGCGCGCTCGCCGCGCGCTCGGGCGGTGCGACGCCGATCGCGGACAGCCGCGCGGTGCTGCGCGCGCTTTCTCCATCGCTCGTCGAACGCTTTGCCAGGCGCGAATTGCTTTACGTGCGCAACTTCGGGCAAGGGCTCGATCTGCCGTGGCAGAACGCGTTCGGCACGGAAGATCCGCGCGAGGTCGAGCGGATCTGCGCGGCGCGCGGCATCGCCTGCGCATGGCGCGACAGCGACGACGGCGAACTGCTGCTGCGCACCGAAGAGCGCTGTCAGGCGATCGCGCGTCATCCGCGCACGGGCGAGACGGTCTGGTTCAATCAGGCGAATCTCTTTCATCTTTCGACGCTCGACGAAGACATGCAGGAAGCACTCGTCGATGCCGTCGGTCTCCCGAACGTGCCGCGCAACGTCTATTACGGCGACCGCGCGCCGCTCGAAGCCGATGCGCTCGCCGAGATCCGCGCCGTGCTCGACGAGCAGCGCGTCACGTTCCCGTGGCTCACCGGCGACGTGCTCATGCTCGACAACATGCTGACCGCGCACGCGCGCGATCCGTTCGAAGGACCGCGCAAGGTCGTCGTCGCGATGGCGCAGAGTTACCGCGAGGCGCGATGACATTCCGCACGGCGCTTCGCGCGCGTTCATTGACGGTCGGTTATCGCGACGACGTGGTACTGGAGAACCTCGATATCGATGTCGCCGCAGGCCGCGTCACCGCGTTGTGCGGGCCGAACGGCTGCGGCAAGAGCACGCTCTTGCGCACGCTCGCCGGATTGCAGCCCGCGCGCGCGGGCGAAGTGGACGTGAACGGTAAACCGATCGCCTCGATGCGCCGTCGCGAACTCGCCCGCACGCTCACGATGCTCGCGCAATTCAATCAGATTCCGGCGGGACTCACGGTGCGCGAGCTGGTCGCGTATGGCCGCTATGCGCACGGCGGCTGGATGCGCGGCCTCACGCGCGCGGACCACGCGGCGATCGATGCGGCACTCGACGCGAGCGGCCTCATCGACGATGCCGCGCGCGATGTCGCCGCGCTCTCCGGCGGCGAGCGGCAGCGCGCGTGGATCGGCATGGCGCTCGCGCAGGCGGCGCCCATTGTCCTGCTCGACGAGCCGACGACGTATCTCGACATCCATCATCAGCTCGACATCCTGCAGGAACTGCGACGGCTCAATCGCGAGCGCGGACTCACGATCGTCTGGGTGCTGCACGACCTGAATCAGGCGGCGGCGTTCTCCGACGAGATCGTGTTGATGCGCGCGGGGCGGATCGTCGCGCAAGGCTCGCCCGAAGCGATGATCGACCCGCGTCATTTGCAGGAGACCTTCGGCGTGCGCATGTTGCGCGTCGCGCATCCGCAGACCGGCGCGCCGATGTGCGTGCCCGCTTACGAAGGCGTCGAGTCACGGGAGATTGCAGCATGACGACGCTCGCTACCCGACGCCGGCTGCGCCGTGCGGCTTCGTTCTGGGACCGCGTGTCGGTCGTGATCGCCTTGATCGTCGGACGGAACGCCGCATGACGACGCACGCTTGCGCCAAGGCAGCGCCGCATCGCGTGGCCGCGCCGGATCGCGTCGGCGTGATCGCGGCTGCGTTGATTGCGCTGATTCTCGCGCTCGCCGCGTTACGCCTCGGCCCGGAATTTCGCGCGTGGCTCGATGCGCCTTCGGGCAGCGATGCCGCGCAGCTCGCGCACGTCTTTCTCTTCGATCTGGGCGCGCCGCGCGTCGCGGCGGCGCTGATCGCGGGCGGCTGTCTCGCGGTCGCGGGCGCGTTGTTTCAGGCGCTGACGCGCAATCCGCTCGCCGCCCCCGATCTGCTCGGCATCACCGGCGGCGCGCAACTCGGCCTGCTCGCGGCGATGATCGTGCCGGAAATCGTCGGCGCGGCGTCGGTGCCCTTGCTGTTCCTATGCGGGCTTGCGGCGGCGGGCTGCGTCGCAGCGGCGGCGGGCGGCTGGCGCGCGACGCCGCTGCGGCTCGTGCTCGCAGGCAGCGTGTGCATGCTGCTCTTCTCCGCGATTTCGACGCTGCTGTTCGCGTTGTTCGAGCAGACGGTCGTCGGGGCGTCGCTGTGGGCGAGCGGCAGCCTGTATCAGCCGGGCGCGTCGGGTCTGATGTCGGCGCTGGCGTGGCTCGTGTTGCCGCTCGCCGCCGTGCCGTTCGTGATCCGTCCGCTCGATCCGCTCGCACTCGGCGACGACGCCGCGAAAGCCGCGGGCGTGCCCGTCGATGCGACGCGCCTCTTCGCGATGATCGTCGCGGTCGGCTTCGCGAGCGTCGCGGTGGCGATTGCCGGGCCGTTGTCGTATGTCGGGCTGATCGCGCCGAATCTGCTGCGCATGATGCGCGGCGCGAAGTCGTCGAAGCTGGCAGCGCTCGTGCCGCTGTCGGCGCTCGCGGGCGGCGCGCTCGTGCTCGCCACGGACAGCGCCGTGCTCGCGCTCGATCTGGATTCGACCTTGTCGACCGGCGTCGCGATCGCGTTCGTCGGCACGCCCCTGATGCTCGCGATGATCCGCAGCGGCGCGGCGTGGTCCGGCGCGCTGCATGCGGGGCAGGCGGGCGAATCGGCGAAGCGCGGCATGCGCGCGGTGCGGGCGTTGTCCGCGTTGCCGTGGCCCGCGCTCGCGGCGCTGCTTGTCGTCATCGGATGCGTGGTGCTCGTGATCGGCGCATCCATCGGCCCGACGATGCTCGGCCCCGCGCGCTGGAGCGATGCGCTCACGCACCGCGACGACATCGCCCGCATGCTGCTCGAATTGCGCGTGCCGCGCCTCCTGTGCGCGCTCTTCGCGGGCGCGTTGCTCGCGGCGAGCGGCGTGCTGATGCAAAGCATCGTGCGCAATCCGCTCGCCGGTCCCGAAGTGCTCGGCGTGACGCAAGGCGCGGGACTCGCGACGCTCGCCGCGCTGATGATCTGGCCGCTCGCCGGCCACCTCTTTCTCGCCGCGGCGGCGCTCGCCGGCGGCGGTGCGACGCTCGTCATCACGCTGCTCTTCAATCGACGGCATCAGTACGCGCCGCTCGCGGTGGCGTTGACGGGCATCGTCATCGGCACGCTGTGCACGACGCTCGCGCAATGGCTCATCACGCAGCAGAGCGTGCAGCCGGCGCGCTTCGTCGTGTGGCTCGTCGGCGGCACGTATGGGCGAAGCTGGGGCGAAGTCGCGACGATCCTGCCGTGGTGCGCGCTCGCGCTGCCGGTGCTGGCGCTGATCGCGCGTCCGCTCGATCTGCTTGCGCTCGGCGACGATCAGGCATCCGCGCTCGGGCTCCCGATCGCGCTGCTGCGTCCGCTCGTGCTGACCGTGGCGACGCTCGCCGCGTGCGCGGCGGTCGCGGCGGTGGGTCCGGTGGGATTCATCGGTCTGATGGCGCCGCATCTCGCGACGATGCTCGGCGCGCGTTCGCACGGCACGCGGCTCTGGCTCGCGGCGTTGCTGGGCGCGCTGGTGCTGGCCGCCGCCGATCTCGCCGCGCGCACGCTCGTCGCGCCGCGCGAGATTCCGGCGGGCGTGCTGACCGCGCTGATCGGCGCGCCTTACATGCTGGCGCTGCTCGTGATCGAAACGCGCCGCGACAAGGGACGAGGCCGCGCGCGATGAAGGCCGAAGCGCGCAGCTTCGCCGCGTTCGCGCCGCCCGGGCTTGCGCCGTATCTGCAAAACGTGTGGCTCGGCACGCCGGACGAATCGTTCGGCGATGACGCCGTGCGCATTCCACTGACAGCGCTCGTCGATCATCGCGATGCATTGCTCGCCGCGATGATCGCGCTGTACGGCGGCGATGCCGGGCTGCACGCGCGCGCGCTGCTGTCGCAGTGGAGCAAGTACTACTTCGGCCTCGCGGCGCCGGCGGGCGTGGCGGCGGCGCGGCTGCTCGGGCGCCCGCTCGACATGTCGCCCGAACGCACGCATCTCGTGCTGAAGGAAGGCATGCCCGTCGCCCTTCATTTCGATGCCGATGCATTGCTCGCATCCGACGCCGATCCCGCGCGCCGCTATGCGAGTCTCGTCGCGCATCTGGATGGCGTGATCGGCATGATCGCGGGCATGACAAAGATCGCACCGCGCGTGCTGTGGAGCAATGCGGGCAACCTGCTGGATTACCTGCTCGCGAATTGCCCGTCGATCGTGAGCGATGCGGACATCGACGCCGCATGGCTCTTCCGCGCAACCGATGCCAACCCGCTGCGCACGCCGATCCGCGACACGACGCCGCGTTCGCCGCTCCTGCCCAACCCGTTCCGCGCGCGCCGCGTGTGCTGCGTGCGCTATGAAATTCCTGGAGAGACGCAACTGTGCGCAAGCTGCCCGCTGCTTTTGACGATGCGCGACGACGAACTCGCAGCGCAGGACGCCATCCGGTGAGGCGTGCGGTTACGATCGCGGCGTGTCTGTGCGTCGCGCTGGCGGGCCGTCATGCGCTCGCTGACGAAAACAAGGCATGCGCGCCGCTCACCGGCAATCCGACGGTTTCGCAGTTCAGCAAGACGATGCCCGCGCATCCGCGTCGGATCGTCGTGCTCGAATTCATGTTCGCGGAGGATGTGGCCGCGCTCGACATGACGCCCGTCGGCGTGGTCGATCCCGAGTATTACGACGGCTGGATCGGCTACGACAGCGCGCGTTTCAAGGGCGTGCCGACGGTCGGCACGCGGCAGGAGCCGAGCCTGGAAGCGATTGCATCGACGCAGCCGGATCTGATCATCGGCGTGGGATACCGGCATGCGCCGATTTTCGCGGCGCTCGATCGCATCGCGCCGACGGTGCTCTTTCAGTTCAGTCCCGATGTGCAGAACGGAAACGGCGACGGCGCGCGCACACAGCTCGAATGGACGCGCAGCATCTTTCACACGATCGCGTGCATGACGGGGCGTGAGCAGCAAGCGCGCGATGTCGATGCGAGACTCGATGCGGGTCTCGCGCGCGACGCGGCGCGTTTGAAAGAAGCGGGCTTGACGGGCACGCGCTTCGCGCTGTTGCAGGAACTCGGCTTGCCTGACAGGTATTGGGCTTATACGGGCAACAGCACGGCGGCGGGCGTGGCGCGCGCGCTCGGCGTTCATCTGTGGCCTGAAAAGCCGACGCGCGAGGGTACGGTGTATTTGACGTCGGCGGACTTTCTGAAGCAGCCGGACGTGGCGGTGCTGTTCGTGACGGCTTCGGGTGCGGATGCGCCCGTCGATGCGAAACTCGATTCGCCCGTATGGCGCTTCGTGCCCGCGAAGAAGAAAGGGCGGGTGTCGCTTGTCGAGCCGAATATATGGGGATTTGGCGGGCCGATGTCGGCGTTGAAGCTGGGGGATGTGATTACGGAGAAGTTGCTGGCGTTGCCGAAACAGTGAAAAAAAACGGGGCGTTGCGCCCCGTTTCTCATTCACCCCACTGTCCCGTTTGACGGCACATCCACCACCGCAGACCTCACCCCACTGCGCGTCTCATTCACCACCATCCCGTTCTCCAGCTTCAACACCCGGTCCGCGATCGAAAAATACCGGTCGTCATGCGTCACGACGATCACGGTCTTCCCACGCGAGCGCAACTCGGGCAACAACTGCTCATAAAACACCGCCTTGAACGCGGGATCCTGATCCGCGGCCCATTCATCGAAGAGATAAAGCGGCCGGTCTTCCAGATACGCGACCACCAGCGCCAGCCGCTTGCGTTGCCCGGTGGAAAGCGAACGCGTGGAGAACGCGCCATCGACCACCTTCACCTTGTGATCCAGCGCGAGCCGCGCGACGAGTGCATTCGCGCGCGCATCGGCGGCGGCGCGCGATGCATCGTTCGGATCGACGATGCCGAGCAGCGCATCGAAAAGATGGAAATCGTTGAACACGGCCGTGAAGCGCTCGCGATACGCCGCGCGGCTATCCGCACCGACTGCCTTGCCATCGACCTCGATCACGCCTGACTCCGGCTCATAAAGCCCCGTCAGCACTTTTGCGAGCGTGGTCTTGCCGCTGCCATTCCCGCCGACGATGAACACGAGCTCGCCCGGCCTGAACGTCAGATCGACGGGGCCGATGCGGAACATGCGTTCATCGCGCTCGTGAAAGTAAGAGTGCGTGACGCCGCGCATCGTGAGAGTTTCGAACTCCGAATTATGTGTGGATGAAATCGATACCGCCTGCACGCGCAGAGCGCCGAACTCCGCCATCACCTTCTCGATGCGCGAGAGCGAAACACGCGCCGCGTTCAGCGTGGGAATGTTATTGAGCAGGCCATCGAGCGGCACGAGCATGAAGAGGAACACGACGACATAGCCCGCAGCCGAGCCTGCATCGGCGCGCACACCAAGCGTGGGCCAGAACGCCGCCGCGCCGAGGAAGCCGTAGAACAGAAAGATGATCCAGCCCACGCCGACCGCATACGCGCTGAACGCGCGCCGGCGATGGTCGCGCACTTCACCGATCGCCGCGCCCAGTTGCCCATCGACGAACTGTTGCGAGCGCGCGCGATGCAGCTTCAGTTCCTTCGCCCCCGCGAACAACGCGCCGAGATAGCCGAAGAGCTTGTCCTGCGATTGCCCCGCGGCTTCGAGCGAGGCGATCGCGCGCCTGTCGCCGAGGTGATAGCCGAGCGAGCCCGTGACGATGGCCGCGAGCGCGAGCAGGCACACCGGCCACGACAGCCACGCGAGATAGCCGAGGCAGCCGAAGACGATCGACCCATGCATGACGATGTTCGGTAACGCGAAAAAGAGCATCGATACATTGGTGGCATCGTCGGTCAATACGGATTGCACCGGCGCAGCGCCGATGCGCTCGACATCGCGCAATTCCGCCGCCGCGACGCGTCGCGCGACGTGTTCGCGCAGTTGCGCCATCGTGTCCTGCGAGAGCCGCGCGAACAGCACGCCCGATATCACGCGCGTGAAGAGCGCGATGACCGCGCACAACGCAAAGCGCCATGCGAGCGCGCCATCGGCGGAAGAGGGCGTTGACAGCGCGCGATTGAGCGTCGCGACGAGCATCACGCTCGCGATGCCGTTCATCACACAGGCGAAGAGCGCGATCGCGAACGCGCCGCGCGAGCGCTTGAGCAGCGCAAGGATGAGACGCGCCGCGGGCTTCTGCGTGGCGGAGGAATCTAAAGGCTCGTTGATGGCAGTCATTGGCAAGGCGTCGCTGAAGTCGGGAAAGCGGTGCTGAAAGCACCTCTACATAGAGACGTTTCGGCGCAGCGAATCTTTAGCACTTGAAAAGCGGTAAATATTTAATCGCGCGAATCGTCATCCCGAGTGAAGCCGCACTTTCAGCGGCCCACCGTTCATGCCGCAGCATTTTCCGATGCGGCCAGAACCGAAGGAATTCATGCCGATGACGAGTTTCCCGACCGCGCTGCATCTTCGTATCCAGGCTCTTGCGCGCCTTCAACCCGATGCGCCCGCGCTCGCATTCAATGCACATGACGATGCGCGTCTCACACGCGGCGAACTCGACGCCCGCGCGTCCCGGCTCGCGGCGCGACTGCGCGCGGCAGGCGTCGGCGCGGAAGTGCGCGTCGGCGTATGCGTCGGGCGTTCGTGCGAATTGTTCGTCGCGTTGCTCGCCGTATTGAAGGCGGGCGGCGTGTTCGTGCCGCTCGATCCGCATCATCCCGCCGCGCGCCTCGACTGGATCGCGAAGGATGCGGGCCTCGCGCACGGCATCGTCGATGCCACCGCCGACGCAACGATGCGCGCACGCTTCGCGCAGTGTTTCGATGTCCAGCACGACAACGCCGATGCACCCGCACTCGATGACGACACGCCCGTGCATCCGCGTTCAGCCGTGTACATGATCTACACGTCGGGCTCGACAGGTCTGCCCAAGGCCGTCGTCGTCGAGCATGGCCCGCTCGCCGCGCATTGCGACGCGCTCGCGACGGCGCTTTGCATCGGCGAGGGCGATAGCCTGCTGCATTTCGCTTCGGTGAATTTCGATGCCGCGCACGAATGCTGGCTTGCGCCGCTCGCGGTGGGCGCGCGTATCGTCATCACCGCGCCGCCGCCGTTCGCGCCCGAAGCGGCGCATGCGTTGATCGCGCGCGAAGGCGTGAACGTCGCGGCGTTTCCGCCCGCTTATCTGCGCGAATTCGCGGCCGTATCCGAACGCAAGGGCGTGCCCGCCACGCTGCGCGTGCTCGCGTTCGGCGGCGAGGCGCTCTCGCGCGAAGCGTTCGCGCGCGTGCGGCGCGTGTTCGCGGCGCAGCGTCTCGTCAACGGCTACGGGCCGACCGAAGCCGTCATCTCGCCGATGCTGTGGCCCGTCGAGCCGCACGTCACGCCCGATCTCAGCGATGCCGATGCGTACGCGTCGCTGCCCATCGGACGCGTGATCGGCCCGCGTGTCGCGCGCATCGACGAGGGCGAGTTGCTGCTCGGCGGCGTGTGCATCGCGCGCGGTTATCACGGGCGTGCGGCGCTGACCGCCGAACGTTTCGTGCCCGATCCTTCGGGCGAGCCGGGTGCGCGCATCTATCGCACGGGCGATCTCGCGCGCGAACGTGCCGACGGCGCCTACGACTATCTCGGCCGCATCGACGATCAGGTGCAGATTCGCGGCGTGCGCGTCGAGCCCGCGGAAATCGCGGCGTGTTTGCGTGCGCATCCGTCGATTCGCGATGCCGCCGTGCTCGCCGATTCGACAAATGGCCGTACGCAACTAACCGCCTGTCTCATCTTCGCTCATGAAGCTGCGAGCGATGCCGCATTGAAGACGTATCTCGCACAACACTTGCCCGCAGCGTGGCAGCCGCATCGCTATGTGCGGCTCGCGCGCCTGCCTTATACGCTGAACGGCAAGCTCGATCGCGATGCGCTGAAGACTCAGATTGCGTCAGCACCGACCATGCGCGGCGCGGACTACATCGCGCCCGCGACCGATACAGAGCAACGTCTCGCGCAAACCTGGCAACGCGTTCTCGACGATGTCGCGCCTATCGGTCGCGAGGACCGTTTCTTCGAGCGTGGCGGCGATTCGCTCGCGGCGATGCAGTTGCAGGCGGCGATTCGCATCGACTGGCGCGTGAATCTGCGTCTCGATGCGATCTTCGACGATCCGTCGCTGCAGGCACTGGCCGCGTTGATCGATGCGAGCGACGAGGAAGCGAGCGCTCCGGTCATCGTCAGAAGCGCGGCATCGGCGCATGCGCGTTTTGTCGATAGACCGGCGTCGTTCGCGCAGCAACGCTTCTGGGTGCTGGCGCACACGCGCGACGCAGGCGCGGCGTATCACATTTCGGGTCATTGGGATATCAGCGGCAAGCTCGATGCAAACGCCTTGCAGCGCGCACTCGATCATGTGATCGAGCGTCACGAAGCGTGGCGCACGACGCTCGTCGAGAACGACGACGGCGTCGTCATGCAGCGCATTCACGCGTCCGTGCCGGTGACGATCGGGCGCGTGAACCTCCACGCATCCGATGACGATGCGAAAGCCCTTGCGGAACGTCTCGCGAGCGAAGCGTTCGATCTGTCGAATGGCCCGCTGTTGCGCGCGACGCTCGTCTCGTTCGGCGTTGAATCGCATCGCCTGATGTTGACCGCGCATCACGCGATCACCGATGGCTACAGCTCGCGCATCGTCTTCGAAGAGCTCGCGCATGCCTATTGCGCCTACGCGCAAGGCAACGCGCCGTCGCTGCCCGCGCTGCCGATTCAATACGCGGACTACGCGCAATGGCAGCGCGATCTGGTCGATGGCGCGGAGGGCGAGCGTCAACTCGGCTTCTGGCGCGCGGCGCTCGATGCCGCGCCGGGGCCGCTCGCGCTTCCCTACGATCGCGCGCGTCCCGCTGAGCGCGATCATCGCGGCGGACGTGCGTCGCTGCGCCTGTCCGTCGAGACATCGAACGCGTTGCGTGAACTCGCGCGTGATAAGCACGCGTCGCCGTTCGTCGTGCTGCTGAGCGCGTTCGATGCATGGCTTCATCGGCTGACCGGGGCAAACGATTTCGTCGTGGCGACGCCGGTCGCGCATCGGCAGCGGCCCGAGACTGCATCGCTCATCGGGCTGTGCCTCAATACGCTGGCCTTGCGCGCGCGCGTCGATTCCCGTGAACCGTTTTCCCGATTGATCGAAGCGACGCGCATGCATGCGCTCGAAGCTTTCGCGCATCAGGACGTGCCCTTCGATCGCGTGCTCGATGCGGTGAAGCCGCCCGTCGCGCGTGGCGATGAATGGCTGCGCGTGAAGTTCGCGCAGCAGTTCGATGCCGAATTGAAAGCGACATTGCCGCACGCATCGGCGATAGCGACGCCTGGACCCGACCTCGCGGCCCGCTTCGATTTCGCGCTCGATTTCACCGACGATGCACGCGGCATCGAACTCGTCGCCGCCCACGCGCGCGATTGCATCGATGACGCCACCGCGCACGCATGGCTTGCGAGTTTCGCGACGCTCGTCGCGGATGCGGTGCGCGATCCTTCGCGTTCGATCGTATCGCTCGACTGCACGGCACAAAGCGAATCGCAACGCGGCCGCGCGCTGAAGTTCGGCGCGGACGATATCCTCGCGCTGATCGCACGGCATGCGAGCGCGACACCGCATCGCATCGCACTCGCTGACGCGGACACGCAGTTCAGCTACGCCGAACTCGACGACGCATCGAACCGCATCGCGCTCGCGTTGCGTCACCAAGGCGCGCGGGCCGAGTGCGCGGTGGCGGTGTGCATCGAACGTTCGGTGCGCTTCGTGGTCGCTTTGATCGGCGCGATGAAGTCGGGCGCGTATTCGGTGCCGCTCGATCCGGCGATGCCGCAAGCGCGCCTCGACGCTGCGATCGAAGCGTGCGGCGCGCGCCTTGCGCTCGTCGCGATGAAAGACGACAGCGCGCCGCGCGCACTCGCCGACGCGCAATTGCTCGATATCGACACGCTCGCGCACGATGCATCGCTCGCCAATGCCGCCATGCAACGCGTGCAGCCCGCACCGGAGCAAACCGCTTACGTCATCTTCACTTCGGGTTCGACGGGCGCGCCGAAGGGCGTCGCCGTTTCGCATCGCGCGCTCGCCGATTATGTGCAAGGCATGCTCGATGAACTCGCGTTCGCGCCCGGCGCATCGATGGCCATGGTCTCGACCGTCGCCGCCGATCTCGGCCACACGACGCTCTTCGGCGCGCTGTGCTCGGGACGCACGCTGCATCTGTTGCCTGCGCAATGCGCGTTCGATCCGGACCGCTTCGCCGCCGAGATGCGCACGCGGGAAGTGGGCGTGCTGAAAATCGTGCCGAGTCATCTGCATGCGCTGCTCGAAGCGCAGCATCCCGCCAACGTATTGCCTTCGCACGCGCTCGTGACGGGCGGCGAGTTGCTGCCGTGGGCCCTCGTCGATCGTGTCAGGGCGTTGAAGCCGTCGTGCCGCGTGATCAATCACTATGGTCCGACCGAAGCGACGGTCGGCGCGATTGCGTGTGAGGCATCCGCATTTGCCGACGATGAGCGCAACGCGCAAGGCGCGCCGCTTGGCCGTCCGTTGCCGAACGCCTGCGCTTATGTGTTCGATGCATCCGGTGCATGCGTGCCGCCGGGCGGCATCGGTGAGTTGTATCTCGGCGGCCCTGGCGTCGCGCGCGGCTATCTCGGACGCGCGGCCGCCACCGCCGAGCGTTTCGTGCCACATCCGTTCGCGCACGGCGAGCGGCTTTATCGTACGGGTGACCGCGTGCGTCTGCTCGCCGATGGACGCATCGCGTTTCTCGGGCGTCTCGACGATCAGGTCAAGATCCGCGGCTATCGCGTCGAGCCGGGCGAGGTCAGCGTGGCACTGCGCGCCATCGAAGGCGTTGCTCAGGCCGAGACGTTGCCCGTCGATCGCGATGGCCGCTTGCAACTCGCATCGTTCGTGACGGGCGCCGTGCACAACGAAGCCGCGCTGCGGGACGCGCTCGCCGCACGCTTGCCCGACTACATGGTGCCCGCGACGATCATCGTGCTCGACGCGTTGCCCGTGACGGCCAACGGCAAGATAGATCGCGGCGCGCTGCGCGATATCGCGATGAAGCCGGTCGAAACCGCTGCGCCGGCCGATGCGCCGCAAGGCGACGTGGAAGACGCGATTGCATCGGTGTGGAAGGACGTGTTGAAGGCGAAGCACATCGGCCGTGACGATAACTTCTTCGAACTCGGCGGCGATTCGATTCTCGTGCTGCAGGTGATCGCGCGTCTGCGCAAACGCGGTCTTCGCACCACGCCGAAGCAGATCTTCGACAATGCGACGGTCGCGCAACTCGCGCTCGTCGCGAAGGCGATCGAGTCGGTCGAAGTGAAAGCGCCCGCTCCCGCAACGAAGCAGGCCGATGAAGCTTCAGCGCTGACGCCTGCGCAATTACGCTTCTTCGCGCTCGATATCCCGCAACGCGGCCACTGGAACCAGTCGATCGAATTCGATGCGCATGCATCGTTCGATCTCGACGCCTTCGCGCGCGCCTTCGATGCGCTGCTGACGCATCACGAGATTTTCCGCCAACGCTTCGAACATGATGGCGCGGCGAACACATGGCGCATCGTGCAGGCTTCCAAAGCGTTCGACGCGCTGCCGCTCGCCTTCGTCGCGGCACATGACGAAGCGGATGCACTCGCACAGTTCGACGCGATCCAGCGCACGCTCGACATCTCACGCGGGCCGCTCGCCTGCGCGCTCGCTGCATCGCTGCCGGACGGGCGCACGAAGCTGTATCTGGCGATTCATCATCTGATCGTCGATGGCGTGTCGTGGCGCATCCTGCTCGATGATTTGCTGAATGCCTATCGCGCGGCGCAAACGCGCGGCATCGCGAGCCTGACGCGCACCGGCGCGACGGCATCGCAATGGGCCGCGCGGCTCGCGAAGGCCGCACGCGATGCGCAATCGCCGTTCGCCGGCGAAGCTCGCTACTGGACGACGATGCTCGCGTCGGGCGATGACCTACGTCTCGACTTCCCGCAAGCGAAGGCGACGAACGCGGATGCCGCTGTTATCGAACAGACGCTCGATGTCACGCTCACGCGCGCGGTGCTCAGCGAAGCGAATGCCGCCTATCGCACGCAAACAGTCGAGCTGCTGATCGCGGCGCTCGCGCATGCGATCGGCGCGACCTGCCGCATCGAGCTCGAAGGACATGGCCGCGAAGCGCTCTTCGATGACATCGACGCAAGCCGCACGCTGGGCTGGCTGACGAGTCACTATCCGGTGTCGGTTCCGGTGGAAGCATCGCCGATCGCCACGCTCGCCGCCGCTAAAGACGTGCTGCGCGCGGTGCCGCACAAGGGTCTCGGCTTCGGCGTGCTGCGCCATTACGGCGACGACGCGACGCGCGCAACGCTCGACGCATTGCCGCGCCCGCGCGTAACCTTCAACTATCTCGGCCAGTTCGATGCGCACGACTCGCGCGACGCCGCGTTCTCACCGCGCTTCGGCGGCGCGGGCTGCGAGCGTGATCCTTCCGGCCCGCTCGGCAACGCGCTCGCCATCCACGCGTATGTGGACGACGGTAACGAACGCACGCTGAAACTCCACTGGGTCTACGGTTCGACGCAATTCGAGCGCGCGACGATCGAAGGACTCGCGGAGCGCTTCGAAAGCACGCTCGACGCGATCGTGAGCGCGTGCGCCGAGCGCATCGCGGCCAAGGGCGCAGGCGCGACGCCGGGCGATTTCCCGCTCGCACGCGACGGCGGTCTGACGCAGGCGGCGCTCGAACGCCTGACCATGGATCTGCGCGGCATCGCGGATATTTATCCGCTGTCGCCCATGCAACAGGGCATCCTGTTTCATTCGCTGTTCGCTCCCGAGCAATCGACCTACGTGAACCAGCTCGCGGCGACGCTGATCGCGCCCGACGTGGACCGCTTGCGCGCGGCGTTCGAAGCGGCCGTGCCGCGCCACGACATTCTGCGCACCGGCTTCACGCCCGACGAAGCCGCGCCGATGCAGATCGTGCATCGTCAGGCGCGTATGCCGTTAGATGTGCTCGACTGGCGCGATCGTCCCGATGCGTTGGGTTCGTTCGCAACGTGGCTCGTCGAAGACCGCGCGCGCGGCTTCGACCTCGCAGCGCCGCCTTTGATGCGCGTCACGCTGATTCGCCTAACGGACGACGACTGGCGCATCGTGTGGACACGTCATCATCTGTTGCTCGATGGCTGGAGCACGGCGCGCATGTTCGCGGACGTGTTGCGCGACTACATCGAGCCGCCTCGAGCGCAAGCTTTCGTCACGCATGCGAAGACCCGCTATCGCGACTTCATCGCATGGCTCGCCGCACGCGACGTGCAGTCGGACGAAGCGTTCTGGCGCGAACGTCTTGCACGTCTGGACGAACCGACGCGCATTGCGCAGCGCGAAGCGAGCGACGCGCCTTCGCTCGACGATCACCGCACGTGGCGCGCGACGCTCGACGCTGCGACGACCGCGCGTCTCACGGACACCGCGCGCCGTCTTCGGGTGACGCTCAACACGCTTGTGCAGGGCGCGTGGGCGCTGGCGCTGCAGCGCTCGACGCATCAAATGTGCGTCGCGTTCGGCGCGACGGTGGCGGGCCGTCCCGACGCGCTTGCCGATATCGACGAGGTGCTGGGCCTTTTCATCAACACGCTGCCGGTGATTACCGCGCCGCTGCCGCAACGTGCCGCGTCCGCGTGGCTGCGCGAATTGCAGGCCGACAACGCCGCGGCCAACGAGCATGCGCACACGCCGCTCGCGGAGATTCAGCGTTGGGCGGGCCAGAGCGGCAATGCGCTGTTCGACACGCTCGTCGTCTTCGAAAACTATCCCGTCGATGAAGCATGGGCCGGCCGCGATGAACGCGCGTTGAAGATGCGCGATCTGCGCAATATCGAAGCGACGGACTTCGCCTTGACGTTGGTGGTGGAAGCGGGCGAATCCATCGTCATCGATTACGGGTATGACGCGGCGCGTCTCGATGAATTGCGCGTGACGGCGCTGCATCGCGCGTTGTCCGCCTGCCTCGATGCATTCGCCGCGAACGCCGATGCGCCGCTGGGCACGATTTCCCTGGCCGAAGATGCCGCTCCTTTCAACGCGACGGCGCGCGAATGGAGCGATGTTGAGCGCGCGCCGCTGCATCGACAATTCGAGCGCATGGCGAAGGCCGCGCCGGACGCCATCGCGCTTGAAATGGACGCTGGCGATGGCATTTCGAACCGCATGACTTATGCCGAGTTGAACGAGCGCGCGGAGCGCGTCGCTGGTGCGCTCGTCAGCGCGGGCGTTATGCAGGACACGGCAGTCGCGTTATGCGTCGAGCGTTCGTTTCAAATGGTCGTCGCGCTGTTCGGCGTGTTGAAGGCAGGCGCGGCGTATCTGCCGATCGACCCGGATTATCCGGCTGAACGCATTGCCTACCTGCTCGACGATGCGAAGCCCGCCGTCGTGCTGACGCAAGCGCATCTGCGTGTACGTGTCGAAGCCGTTGCTGCGGATGCGCGCGTCTTCGATATCGGCGCGCTCATGCAGAACGACGCGACGCTCTCAGCGCCCATCGAAGTCAACGATGCGCAGCTCGCGTACCTCATCTACACGTCCGGCTCGACCGGCAAGCCGAAGGGCGCGGGCAACACGCACGGCGCGCTGGCGAACCGCATCGCGTGGATGCAGGACGCCTATCGCCTGACGCGTGACGATGTCGTGCTGCACAAGACACCGTTCGGCTTCGACGTCTCGGTTTGGGAATTCGTGTGGCCGCTCGCGACGGGCGCGAAGCTCGCCATCGCGGCGCCCGGCGATCATCGCGATCCGGCGCGGCTCGTCGCGGCCATCGAAACGCTTCGCGTGAGCACGCTGCATTTCGTGCCGTCGATGCTCGCGGCGTTCGTCGCGCATCTCGACGAGTTCGGCGACGCGCATCGCTGCGCGAGCGTCGCGCGAATCGTCGCAAGCGGCGAAGCGCTCGCGCCTGAACTCGTCGCGCGTGTCGCGAGGCTCTTGCCGAACGCACGGCTCTACAACCTCTATGGTCCGACTGAAGCCGCCATCGACGTATCGCACTGGACCTGCGGCGCGCGCGATTTCGAAGCGCCGTCCGTGCCGATCGGTCATCCCATCGCGAACCTGCAACTGCATGTGCTCGATGCGGCGCTGCATCCGGTGCCTTGCGGCGGCATCGGCGAGCTGTATCTCGGTGGCGCGGGCCTCGCGCGCGGCTATCTTGGGCGTGCGGCGCTGACCGCCGAACGCTTCGTGCCCGATCCATTTGTCTCGGTCGCGCGCCTCTATCGCACGGGCGATCTCGCACGCCGGCGCGACGACGGTGCGCTCGAATATCTCGGCCGCATCGACACGCAGGTGAAGCTGCGCGGACAGCGCATCGAGCCGGGCGAGATCGAAGCGCTGCTGCGCGTGGAGCCGAACGTGCGCGATGCGGTCGTCGTCGTGCGCGACGAGCAGTTGCTCGGCTATGTCGCATGCGCCGCGCCCGATGCATTCGATGAAAGCGCGGTGCTGAATTCATTGCGCTCGCAGCTACCGGCCTACATGGTGCCCGCGCATGTGATCGCGCTCGATGCGCTGCCGGTGACGCCGAACGGCAAATGCGACCGCAACGCGCTGCCCGCGCCGGCGCGCACGCACCGCGCCGTGGAAGCGCCGCACACGCCGACCGAGTGCGACCTCGCCGCCATCTGGCAGCGCGTGCTGCGCCTCGAAGCCATCGGCCGCGACGACGACTTCTTCGCACTTGGCGGCCACTCGCTGCTCGCGACGCAGGCGAACGCGCAGGCCAATCTGCACTGGTCGCTGACCCTGCCGCTGCGCATGCTCTTCGATGAACGCACGCTCGCGCGCTGCGCCGTCGCGATCGATGCCGCGCTCGCGCAACGCAACGCGGTAGGCGGAGCGCACGACGCGGCGAGCGCCATCGATGCGTTGCTCGGCGAACTGGAGACGCAATGAAAACCGCAAGACAAAGAGGACACGCATGACGCAGGCCAAACCCGATCTGCTCTCGCTCGCAACGCGCTTCGCGCAGTTGCCTGATGCGCAGCGCAAGGTGTTCGTCGCGCGGCTCGCCGACGCCGGCATCGACTTTCGCATGTTGCCGATTCCGCCGCGCGCGCGAGGCGATGCATGTGATGAAACGATGGCGGGCGTGCCCGCATCGTTCGCGCAGACGCGTCTGTGGCTGCATGCGCGCATGATCGACGAGCCTGCGGCGTATCACATCACCGAGCGCCTGCAACTCGATGGCGCGCTCGACGCGAACGCGCTGCGCCTGTCGTGCGATGCATTGATCGCGCGTCACGAAGCGCTGCGCACGACCTTCACGGAAGGCGCGGACGGCGTGCTGCAAACCGTGCATGCGCCGATGCGCTGTCCGTGGCAATCGGTGGATCTCAGACACGTTCCCGTCGGGGAGCGTGAGACGCGGGCCGCCGCGCTCGCGCTTGCCGACGAATCGCGCCCGTTCGATCTCGCCCATGCGCCGCTCGTGCGCGCGCATCTGATCAGGTTCGATGCGAACACGCACTGGCTTTCGCTGACGACGCATCACATCGTGTCGGATGGCTGGTCGGCCGACATCGCGCTGGCCGAACTCGCCTCGTTCTATCGCGCGTATGCGCGCGGCGAAGCGGTGTCCGTCGTGCCGTTGCCGATCCAGTACGCGGATTACGCGCTCTGGCAACGCCGCTGGCTCGATGCGGGCGAGCGCGAACGGCAACTCGATTTCTGGCGCGCGCGGCTCGATCCATCGCGCGACGTGCTCATGTTGCCGGGCGCGGCGGCGCGGCCCGGAGAGCGCAGCGCGCGCGGCGCGCGTCATGTCTTCACGCTCGATTCAGCACTTGCCGCACGCCTGCGCGTCTTTGCCAACGAACGCCGCGCGACGCCTTTTGCCGTGCTGCTCGCCGCACTGAATGCGCTCTTCGCGCGCGCCTCGGGCGAAGCGCATATCCAGATCGGCGTGCCCGCCGCGAATCGCGAGCGCGCGGACACGGCGGGCCTCATCGGCTTCTTCGTCAACACGCTGACGCTCGCGGCACGCATCGATGCAGCGCAGCCGTTTTCAGCGCTCGTCGATGCGACCCAACGCGGCCTCGTCGATGCGCAATCGCATCAGGACGTGCCCTTCGAGCAGGTGGTCGAAGCGCTCGGTGTCGTGCGCAGCGCAAGTCATCATCCGCTCTTTCAGGTCATGGCGGCTTATGGCGCGCGCCGTGCGCTGCCCGCTTTCGCCGATGTGCGCGCAACCGAATTGCCCTCCGGCACGCCGTTCGCGAAGTTCGATCTGACCTCGAATTTCGAGGAGCGACCGGATGGTTCGCTCGCCGCTGCATTCATTCATGCGCTCGATCTCTTCGACGCCGATGCGATCGAGCGTCTTGCGCGCCGTTTCGTCGAACTTTTGCGCGCTGCGCTCGATGCGCCGCAAACGCTCGTAGGCGATCTGCAATGGCTGCCGCAAGACGAGCGCGCGCAACTCGATGCGTGGAATCGCAATGCGCCTGACCGCGCGCCGGCATTCGTTTCTGTTCAGGAACGCATCGCGCGTCATGCGCGAGCGAGGCCGGACGCGCGCGGCGTCGCCGACATGGAGCGGGCATTCACGCGCGGCGAAGTCGATGCACGCGCGACGCGTATCGCGCAACGCCTCATCGATGCCGGCGTGCGCGCGGAGATGCGCGTGGGCGTGGCCTTGAGCCGTTCGGTCGATCTGCTCGTGGGACTGATTGCGGCGCTGAAGTCGGGCGGTGCATTCGTGCCGCTCGATCCGAGCCATCCGCGCGAGCGTCTCGCGCAGATTCTCGACGATGCGCGCATCGAGCACATCGTCACCGAACGCGCGAGTCTCGATGCGCTGCCCGTGCCCGCGAACGCGCACATCCTGCTTCTCGACGACGAAAGCCTCTACGCCGACGATGAAACATCACGCGTTGCCTTGCCCGATGTCGCAGCCGGACAGGCGGCCTACGCGATCTATACATCGGGATCGACCGGCAAGCCGAAGGGCGTGATCGTCGATCATGGTTCGTTCGCGCGCCATTGCGTCGCCATCGCCGAACGTTATGCCGCGACCGAGCGCGACACGTTCATGCTGTTCCAGTCGGTCAACTTCGACGGCGCGCACGAAGGCTGGTTCTCGCAGTACATCTCGGGCGCTGCGGTCGCGATCACCGCCGACACGCTCTGGCCGCCCGCGCTGACCTTCAGGCTCATGCGCAAGGAAAGCGTGACGATGACCTATGTGCCGCCGGGTTGCGCGACGCAGCTCGCGGAATGGGCGCTCGTGCACGGCGCGCCGCCCACGTTGAAGTCGATCACGGTCGGCGGCGAAGCGACATCGCGCGAAGCCTTCGCGTTGATGCGCCGCGCTTTTCCGAACGCACGCATCGTCAACGGCTATGGTCCGACTGAAACGGTCATCACGCCGATGCTGTGGATGTTCCATCCCGGCGACGATCATGCGAAGCTCGCGGACTGCGCGTATCTGCCGATCGGCACGCTCGTCGGCGCGCGCACCGCGCATGTGCTCGACGCGCGTCTGAATCCGCTGCCCGTCGGCGTGATCGGCGAGCTGTATCTGGGCGGTGAAGGCGTGGGCGTGGCGCGCGGTTATCTCGACCGTCCCGCGCTCACCGCCGAGCGCTTTGTGCCCGATCCATACGGCGAGCCGGGCGCGCGTCTGTATCGCACGGGCGATCTTGTGCGGCGCCGCGCCGATGGCGTCTTCGATTTCATCGGCCGGGTCGATCATCAGGTGAAGCTGCGCGGCCTGCGTATCGAGCTGGGTGAGATCGAAGCGCAGCTCGCCGCGCACGACGATGTGCGCGAGGCGTGCGCCGTGGTGCGCGGCAAGGGCGCGCAGGCTGCGCTCGTCGCCTACGTCGAGTTGAAAGCGGATGCACGCGAACGTGCCGCGCTCGGCCGTGCCGCCGATGCCGCCGAACTCGATGCGCATCTGCGCCGCACGTTGCCCGATTACATGGTGCCGGCGCATATCGTCGTGCTCGATGCATTGCCGCGCAATGCGAACAGCAAGGTCGATCGTGCGGTGCTGCCCGAGCCGCCGAGGAAGGAGCGCAGCTACGAAGCGCCCGCCGCGGGCACCGAAGCCGCGCTCGCGAAAATCTGGCGCGAGGTGCTGAACGTCGAGCGCGTGGGACGTGCCGATCATTTCTTCGAGCTCGGCGGGCATTCGCTCGCAGTGGTGCGGGTCGTCACGCGCATCGCGGACATGCTCGGACGCGACGTGCCCGTGCGCGCGTTGTTCGAAACACCGGTGTTGTCGCAATACGCAAAGCGCGTGCAGCAGGCGAGTGTTTGCGAAGGCGCATCGGCCGCCGAGCAGGCCGCGTTCGCGCCCGATGAAAACGGCGTATGGCCGCTTTCCGCTGCGCAACTCGGCCTCTGGTTCCTGTGGCGCGCGCAACCGCAAAGCGCCGCATATAACATTCCGGTCGCCGTGCGCATGCGCGGCCCGCTCGATGCCGATGCCTTGCGCGAAGCGCTCGCGCAAGCCGCCGCGCGTCATCCGGCGCTGCGCACGCAACTGGTCGAACGCGAAGGCGCATCGCCGGGTCAGCGCATCACGCCGATGTGGCGCTTCGAGTTGCCGGTGATCGATGTTGCGGGCCGCATCGGGGAAGCGAGGCGCATCACCGATGAAGACGCGCTCACGCCCTTCGATCTCGTTCACGCCAAGCATCTGTGGCGCGCACGACTGCTGCGACTTGCCGACGACGATCACGTGCTGTCGCTCGTCGTGCATCACATCGTGTCGGATGGCACGTCGATCGATCTTTGGCTCGACGATATCCGCGCGACGTATGTCGCGTTGCAGAAGGGCGCGTCGGTCGCTGAACGCGCGTCGAATGCGCTGGTTCTGCCGTCGTCCGCAACGCCCGGGCGTGTCGCGTTCTGGCGCGATGCGCTGAAAGAGCTGCCCGCGATCGCGTTGCCCGCGCCCGCATCGGGTCGCGTGGAAGATCCGCGATGGCTCGCGAGCCGCATCGCGTTCGATCTCGATGATGCGCTCGTCGAACGCGCCCGCGCGCTCGCAATGGCATGCCACGCCACGCTGCCGATGCTGCTGCATGCGGCGCTCAACGCCGCGCTGCATCGTCTGACGGGCGCGTCCGATCAACCGGTCGGCGTGCTCGCATCGACACGCGAATCGACGGGCGACGCCGCGCGCGATGCGCTCGGGCTCTTCATCAACGCGGTCGTCGTGCGCACACGCATGACGAAGGACGATACGCCCGCGACCTTGCTCGCCACGGTGCGCGACGCCGCGCTCGCCGCCTACGCGCACGCCGATGTGCCATTCGCCGATGTTGTGTCCGCGCTGAATGCGAAGCGTCCCGGCGCGGGCAATCCGCTCTTCCAGGTGATGTTCAACTACCTTCGCCCGGCCGCGATGGCCTCGCGCGACTGGGCGGGCCTCGCGATCGAAGGCTTCGATGACGTGCGTCATCGCGTCGTGTTCGATCTGGAATTGGACGTGACCGAATCTCCGGACGGCCGCGTGAGCTGCGCGTTTTCCTATGCGAACGAACGTGTCGATGGGGCGTTTGTCGAGACGCTTGCGACGCGTTATCTCGCGACGGTCGAACATTTCGCGCACGCGCCGCACGAGGTCTTCGAGGCGAGCGAAGCAACGTTCGAAAGTGCTCGACGCGTCACGGCACCCGAGACATCGAACGAAGAGACCAGCGAAGCACGAGCGCTCGCGCATATCTGGAGCGAGGTCTTCGACGGCCAGCTTCTCACGTCGCGCGACGATCTTTTCGCGGCGGGCGCGACTTCATTCGCCGTCGTGCGCTTTGTCGATGCGGCGCGCAAAACCGGCTTCGATATCGCCATTCAAGACGTTCTCGCGACGCCCCATTTCGCGGGCCTCGGCGCCACGCTCGCACGCCGCTTCTCGCTGGCATCGGCCAATGACAATTGAGAGACACAGGGAAATGAAGAAAGAAACCGCATTCGATCTGATCGGCATCGGCTTTGGGCCGTCGAATCTGTCGCTCGCCGTGCGCCTTGCCGAAGAGAGCGGCACATCGAACATGAAGCATTGCTACATCGAACGGCAACCGGAGTTTGGCTGGCATCGCGACATGCTGCTCGACGATTGCCGCATGCAGATTTCCTTCCTGAAGGATCTCGTCACGCAGCGTGACCCGAAGAGCCGCTTCACGTTCATCAACTATCTGTTCGAGCGCGGGCGCTTGAACGAATTCATGAACCTGAAGAATTTCTATCCGACGCGCGTCGAGTTTCACGATTATCTGAGCTGGGTCGCGCAAGCCTTCGACGATCGCGTGCATTACGGACAAAGCGTCACGGGCATTGAACCCGTGCTCGATGCTAATAACGACGTGAGCGCGCTGCGTGTCGTGTCGCAGGACGAGGACGGCCGTGAGTGGCGTCGCGTGACGAACGCGTTGTCGATCGGCGTCGGCGGCACGGCGCGCGTGCCGGAACCGTTCGCAGCGCTCGGGCCGCATAACGTGATTCATTCGTCGGCGTATCTGAGTTCGATCGAACGCGTCGCGGGCGATGGCCGCAACGGCAAGAAGCGTATTGCCGTGATCGGTGCGGGGCAGAGCGCAGCCGAAGTGTTCTCGGATCTCACGCGCCGCTTTGCGCACGTCGATGCGACGCTCGTGATTCGCGCAAGCGCACTCAAGCCCGCCGACGATACGCCCTTCGTCAACGAGATCTTCAGCCCCGAATTCACCGATGTCGTCTATGCGCAATCGGAAGACGGCAGGCGGTCCCTGATCGAGCGTTTCCGCGACACGAACTATGCGGTCGTCGATCGTCCGCTGATCGAGCAGATCTACGAAATGCTCTATCTGCAGAAGGTCTCCGATGAAGCGCGGCATCGACTGCTCGCGAACACGGTGATCGAAAACACCGCGCGCCGCGCAAACGGCGAGATCGAGCTGACGATGCGCGACGTGCTGAGCGGGCACGCGCACGCGGCGCGCTTCGATGCGCTCGTGCTTGCGACGGGTTATCGGCGCGATACGCATCTCGCGCTCCTCGACGCGCTTGCGCCGCATCTGGACGACGCGCTCGCGCAACGCAATGTGGGTCGCGACTATCGGCTCGTCACGCCTTCGCGGTTCAAGGCGCGCATCTATCTGCAAGGCTGCTGTGAAGACAGCCACGGTCTCTCCGACACGCTGCTTTCGGTGCTCGCAGTGCGCTCGGACGAGATCGCCGCATCGCTTGCCGGCGCGGGTCAGGAAAACGCCGCGAAACAAACGGTGGATACGAGGAATACCGGGGTGAGCGGCGGCCGCGTGGCCGTGGCTCTTTGACAAAGTAGCGGCGAACAGGAAGCCGCATTGCGATGGAGAGAAGAAGAATGATGTGGGGAAGAGGGACGCGCCGGGCGATCGCCGTAGCGGCGAGCATGGCGTTCAGCCTGGCGGCGGTGGATCATGCATTGGCGCAGGAACAGCAGGCACAGCAGGATGGATCGCAGACGAGCACGTTGCCTGCGGTTCGCGTGAACGCATCGGCGGACAAGGACGATACCGTCGGCCTCGTCGCACGCAAGAGCCGCACCGGCACGAAGACCGATACGCCGATCGACGAAATTCCGCAGACGATCAACGTGGTCACGTCGACGCAGATCGAGGAAACGGGCGCGACCACCATCAACGAAGCCTTGCGCTATGTGCCCGGTTTTTCATCGTATGGCTCGGACGTTCGCTCCGACTGGTACTCGGCATTGCGCGGCTTCACGCCGACGGTGTTCGTCGATGGGCTGCAGGTGCCCAATACGTTGAACCTGTCGAGCTGGCGCGTGGATCCGTACATGATCGACAGCATCACGATCCTGCGCGGGCCGACATCGGTGCTGTACGGTCAGGGCGATCCCGGCGCGATCGTCGACGTGCAAAGCAAGCTTGCCGATGGTGGGCGTTATCGCGAGGCGGGCGTGCAGATCGGCAACTATGCGCGCAAGCAGGTGATGTTCGATATCGGCGACAAGATCGACAAGGACGGCACGCTGTCGTATCGCGTGCTGGCGGTCGGGCGCGACGGCAATTCGATGACCGGTCCACATGCCGAGCAGCGCTTCGCGGTGTCGCCGTCGGCGCGCTGGCAGCCGAGCGCGAACACGTCGTTGACGATCGCGGCGAGTTATCTGCAGGACTGGGGCGATGCATCGAACAACTTCCTGCCCGCACAAGGCACGGTGCTGCCCAATCCGAACGGCAAGATTTCGGAGAACCTCTATACGGGTGATCCGACGTACTCGTACTATCGCAAGAAGGAATGGTCGGTAGGCTATCAGTTCGAGCACAGGTTCAACGACATCTGGACGTTCCGCCAGAACACGCGCTGGATGCATCTGTCGCTCGACAACGGCGCGGTGTGGGGCGGCGGTCTCGATCCGAGCGATCCGAGCGAGCAGACGCTCGCGCGTTATGCGGGTCTGTTCCAGCCGAACTACAGCCGCTTCGATATCGACAATCAGGCGCAGGCGCGCTTCGGCACGGGGCCGCTCGAACATACCGTGCTGCTCGGCTTCGAGTACAACCGTCAGAACTCGACCGACAGCGAATGGCTCGCGCAGGCGCCGAGCCTGAACATGTACAACCCGGTCTATACGCCGGTCTCGACCGCGATCTTCAGCGGCCCGGATTCTTTCGGCCAGACGAACACGCGTACGTCGCTCGATAACTTCGGCCTCTATGCGCAGGATCAGGTGAAGTGGAACCGATGGATGCTGACCGTGGGTGGCCGCGAGGACTGGAGCAATACGAAGCAGGATGACATCGTCGGCGGGACGCAACTGAAGCAGGACGACAGCGCGTTCACGGGACGCGTCGGCCTGACGTATCTGGGCGATTACGGCTTGTCGCCGTACATCAGTTATTCGACTTCGTTCAATCCGATCATCGGCGTGAAGATGGCCGATGGCGGTCTGCCCGCACCGACGAAGGGACGTCAGATCGAAGCGGGTCTGCGCTGGCAGCCGCCGGGCAAGAACCTGATGCTCGGCGCGGCCGTGTATCAGATCAACCAGACCAACGTCCTGACACCCGACCCGACCGACCCCACCGGCACGTTCTCCGTGCAGACGGGCGAGGTGCGCTCGCGCGGCATCGAGCTTTCCGCGGTGGGCAACGTGACGCGCAATCTGTCGGTGATCGCGGCTTACGTCTATCAGGATGTGAAGAACATCAGCGCGAACGACGTGACGCTCGGCAAGTGGCCGGTATCGATTCCGCTGCCGCGTCAGATGGCGTCGCTGTGGGCCGACTGGACGTGGCATTCGGGACCGCTCGACGGCCTCGGCTTCGGCGCGGGCATCCGCTATCAAAGCGGTCTTGCGGGTGCGGCGGACAACTCGCTCTACATCCCGAGCTACACGGTGTACGACGCGGCCGTTCATTACGACACGCAACATTGGCGTTTCGCGGTGAACGCGTCGAACATTTTCAACCGCACGTTCGTGAGTGGTTGCCAGTCGGATTCGGCCTGCTTCTATGGCAATCCGCGCACGGTGATCGCGAGCGCCCGTTATAACTGGTGATGATCGTTGGCGGCGTGGTTCGCTCATGATTCGCGCCGCCATTCTTTCGAGCAGGATTCAATGACGAAGATAAAGCTGGTCTACATCATGTCCTTGCGCAACGCGGCGGCGGATCGCGCGGGACAGCAGATCGAGTACAAGGGTGGCACGCGCTACATGAAGTCCCCGCTCGAATACCTTGTCGAGCAACTCAATGTTTCTCCTCTGGGCGATCTGTATTCGCTCGAAGGCTTGATCTATGACGATGACGAAGGCTCGCCGCGAGATCGCGAGAAGCTCGCCGGTTATGGCTTTCGTCATGCGCCGGGCGGGCAGTGGATACATCCGCCGGAACTCGCTGTGCAGGGCGTGCCGGTGACGAGTCTGCTGCATGCGATTCCATCGGCATATCGGTGCTTGCCTGTTGACGCGGTCGTTGAACGCGCGGCGCAGAAGAGCGTGTTCGAGAAGCGTCTGCTCGACAAGCTGCATGCGCTCGATGCGGATTTCGTTGTGCTCGATGGGCTGCTTGTGATTCTCGATGAGCTGGTTCGGCCGGGTGCGGAGTTTTGTCGGCGGATCGCGAATATTCATCCGGGGATCACGCGGCTGGGTTCGCCGTTCGAGCGGCGCGGGGCTTATGCGACGCTCGATGCGCTTTATGGCGCGCGGGGCGAACGCGTGGTCGACTGGAGCACGATGCGCGTGCAGGCCGCGCCGGTGATCGACAGGACCGGGGCTTCGTTTCATTATGTCGATAACGGGATTGATTCGGGTGAAGTGATTTTTGATGTGCTGGGTACGAGTATCGATCCCGTCGATACCATTCTCGAATTGCGCTGGAATAACTTTCAGCGGAGTTTGTTTCCTGCGCTTGAGGGGGGGCTTTTGGCTATGGCCGACATGCTTGCTAAGGACGTGGTTTAGGTTTTTTTTCGTTTTTGCTGGATCCCGTATTCGTGTCGGTCTATTAGCGTTGCCCCTGTGCGGGGCGGCAGTCACTTTCTTTGCTGCTGCAAAGAAAGTAACCAAAGAAACAGCTTGTCCCATCCAAAGTGCTTCACGCCGGCCGCGGCACAGGCGATTGGCTGAATGGACCGGCTGTA
>LRBF01000142.1 GCA_001580565.1 Caballeronia megalochromosomata
TGGATCTTGGTCGTGAAATTGCAGATAAGTAACTGACTCTTGTCTAATTCGCCGCCGCATTCGCAGTGCGCGCGGGAGCCTGGGAGCACATTTTTTTTGCTCGACGGCTCACAAATCAGCAAGGGGACGGCGCTTTACGTAGCTGAGCCAGTTGCGATAAACCGCTTGCTTTCGCCAATTTCCCTCAGCAGAAATTGCGGCTCACCGTTGTGAGGCCGCCGAGCAAGTGAGACATGTCGACGAGTCTTTGCGCAACGAGATGCCGTACTTCGCTTTCGCACTGCCACGTTCCGTATACCGCAAGCAGCGCCGCACCAAGCGCTTCACGCCGAAACCTCTCAAGAAGTGAAGGCCAAACGATTACGTTCACATTTCCCGTCTCGTCTTCGATAGTCATGAACATAACGCCCTTCGCCGTACCTGGCCGTTGCCGCACAGTCACGAGTCCGCATCCGCGAGCGAGCCGGCCATTCGGATAGGTCATCAGCGTTGACGCGGGCACAAGACGTTGCTCAAGAAGGGTTGGCCGCAAGAGCGAAAGCGGGTGGCGGCCGAGCGTAAGACTCATCGAGTTAAAGTCAGCAACGATGTCTTCCGCTTCGGACGGTGCCCCAAGCACGGGCGTTTCATCATCTACGCGCGCGTCGAGGAGAATGTCGCGGTCTGGCACCGCAGCGACCGACTGCCAGAGTGCTTCGCGGCGATTGCCGGCTAGTGACGAAAGCGCGTTTGCGGCCGCAAGAATCTGGAGGTCTTTCCTGTCCAGCTGTGCGCGTTTTGCCAAATCGCTGACGCTTGAGAACTCCTGAACTGCTCTTGCGGCTTCGATGCGCTCGGCGGCGCCATCCTTCATTCCCTTTAGCAGAGACAGACCGAGTCTAACTGCTGGCTTCGCTCGAGCATCATGGCACTCGAGAACCGAGTCCCAGCCGCAGATTGTGACGTCTGCTGGAAGGACCTTTACGCCGTGTCGTTGCGCATCCTGGATGAGCTGCGAAGCCGAGTAAAACCCAAGCGGCATGCTATTCAGCATCGCGGCGAGAAATGCCTCCGGCTCGTGGCATTTCAGCCAGCTGCTCGCGTAGACGAGCAATGCGAAAGATGCAGCATGACTCTCAGGGAAGCCATACTCACCGAAGCCATGAATCTGCTGAAAGATTGACTCAGCAAAATCACGTTCGTACCCGCGCTCCATCATTCCATTAACGATACGGTCGTAATAGCGGTCGAGGCCACCCTTGCGTTTCCATGCTGCGAT
Source organism: Caballeronia megalochromosomata (assembly GCA_001580565.1). GTDB lineage: Bacteria > Pseudomonadota > Gammaproteobacteria > Burkholderiales > Burkholderiaceae > Caballeronia > Caballeronia megalochromosomata. The sequence continues at coordinate 1,259 of LRBF01000142.1, forward strand.
GGCACGGCGGAGCTGGTCCGCTTCGCCCGGAGTAAAGCCGGCAGCCAGGATGGCGACTTGCATGACCTGCTCTTGAAAGATGGGCACGCCGAGTGTTCGACCGAGGGCGACCTTTAACGCTTCGCTTGGGTATGTAACAGGTTCGATTCCTTGCCGACGTCGCAAATAGGGATGAACTGCACCGCCCTGAATCGGGCCCGGTCGCACGATGGCCACTTCAATTACCAGGTCGTAGAACTCTCGCGGTTTCATGCGAGGGAGCATGCTCATCTGTGCGCGTGACTCAATCTGGAAGACGCCCATGGTGTCCGCGCGAGAAATCATCTCGTATGTGGCTTCGTCCTCAGGCGGTATGTCCTGCATCTCGAAGCGCTCGCCGCGTTGCTCAGAGATGATGTCGAGAGTGCGACGAATTGCGGATAGCATGCCGAGCGCCAGGACATCAATCTTCAGAAGTCCAAGTGCCTCCAGGTCATCCTTGTCCCATTGAATCGCCGACCTGTCCGCCATCGCCGCGTTCTCGACGGGAACAAGACGCGTGAGCTTTCCGCGACTGATGACGAAGCCACCAGAGTGCTGCGACAGATGGCGCGGAAAATTGAGGATTTGCGCTGCCAACGTCGCCCACAAACCGATTAGCGGATTCTCAGGGTCCAAGCCAGACTCCGCGAACCGTCGAAGGAGGTCCTGCGAATGGTCGAACCACTGATGTGATTTGGCGACCTTGTCGACAATTTGCGGGTCGATACCCAGCGCTTTGCCAGTCTCGCGGAGCGCACCACGCGGACGATACGTCGAGACAGCTGCTGCAATCGCGGCTCGGTCCCGTCCATACTTCCGATAGATGTATTGAATGACCTCCTCACGCCGCTGATGCTCGAAATCCACGTCGATGTCCGGCGGTTCACCACGCTCCTTCGAGATGAATCGCTCGAACAGCATGTTGCCGCGCGACGGGTCCACCTCGGTTACGCCGAGGCAATAACAGACCGCACTGTTCGCAGCTGACCCGCGGCCTTGACACAGGATGTGCTGACTGCGCGCAAAACGGACGATATCGTAGACCGTGAGGAAGTAAGCCTCGTACTGGAGCTCCCGAATGAGATGTAGCTCATGCTCGATTTGCTCTTGCACCGCATGCGGGATGCCAGCCGGAAATCTTCGATGCGCGCCGATGTAGGTCTCCAGCCGTAGATAAGCTTCATGCGCGAAGCCTTCTGGCACGAGCTCATTCGGATACTCGTATCGAAGCTCATCTAATGAGAAATTGCATCGCTCAAGAACGTTGAGCGTCTCCGACAGAGTGTGCGGTGGGTAGAGGTTCGCCAGACGCAGTCGCGACCGCAGGTGTCCCTCGGCATTCGGCGCTAGGTCATAACCGCAATCTGCAACGGGCGTCCCGAGTCGGATTGCCGTCATCGTATCCTGCAACGGCTTTCTTGAGCGCACGTGCATGACGACGTTTCCTGTCGCTACGACGGGTACGCGGTATTGGTCCGCCACGAACTCGACGGCGCCGCGATGAATGTCGTCCATTGCGCGCTGGTGCAACGTGAGCCCTACCCAAGCACGCTCAGCGAAAACGTCGTTCATCCATTCGAGTTGAACAGCGAGCGCGTCTTCCTTCGCGGGAAAATCGGGCACCAGAATAGCGAGACAATCAGGCATACCTTTGAGATGCGCGTACTCTCTCTCGGGCTTTGAGATGTCATGCGGCGTCAGAAGGTACTCGCCCTTGGCTGCTCGCATGCGCCCTAACGTGATGAGCTCGGAAAGATTGCCGTAGCCGTTGCGATTCTGGGCAAGCAGGATGAGACCAAACGCTGGACTCTTGTCCGCGTTCACAAGCTGGAAAAATGACCCGATGATGAGCGGAAGCTTCTCCTCCTTCGCTTGGACATGGGCGCGGACTACGCCGGCCAGCGAACACTCATCGGTGACGGCAAGTCCCGAATATCCGAGCTGCGAAGCACGCAACACCAGTTCCTCGCCATGGGAGGCGCCAGGGAGGAAAGAGAAGTTGGTGAACGCGAATAGCTCCGCGTAATCCGGCAACGCCAACGAGGGGAAGTCCACGACGACACCTGCTTACCCAAACAGACCGTGGAGGAACCAGCGCGTTTCGTCCGACGTCACGCTCGGTCGCTCGCGGTAAATCCAGTAGCAACTCTTGTCGGCCGCCTCCGCGACGTAGTAGTCGCGTGTGACGAGTTCACGGTCGTGCCAACCTGCTTCAATGCGCTCACCGGTTGAAACGAGCTTAAGCGGTGAGCCATAGAACGGGCGATGGTTCTTCACCATGAGGCGAACCGGCTCGCCGAGCAACCAGGTTGGCCGTGGCAAACCTGCCGGCGGTGTGGTCGGCTTAGCGTCGTCCTGAACCGGCACCCAACGATTTGCGTGTTCCGGCCTGTGGTCGGAGGTCGGCGCTGGCCGCAACACGTTCTCCGCACCAAGTCTCGCAATAAGGAGTTCGATGAGCCGGTTGTGGTCTTCGGTAGACCCGCCAGGGTCAGGAAACAGCGAGTCGCTGGGCGGCTCGGCCGGCTCTACTTTGGAGACCGTCAGTCGAACAGCAAACACAGCGGCCGGCAGTTCGGTGCGTCCGAGTCGCTCCTTGAGCAAACGCACGAGGTGCTCCTCATGCCAGGTCGGCTCGGCAAGAGCGATTTCAAGAATGGTGGGCTCGACGGCTTGTCGGCCGCGTTCGTGCTCGAGGGATACAGTGGCGTGTGTCAGTGCGAGTTGCTGCGCGCTCAACCAACCGCAAAGCTGCACGATTAGGCGTCGGGCAGAGAAAAGCACAGCCTCAGCGTGCTCGACACGGTCGGGCAGTTCGGTTCGGGCGCTGAAGGTTGGCGGCACATCGAGCCACTGATACAGCTCGGGCGAGAGACCATAGGCGCGGTCGAGAGAATCAAGCAAATCCACACCGCACCTCTTCTTCAGCCCAGCGCGCGGAAGGCGCCGGATGTCACTCAATGCTCGGCAGCCGAGACCATGAAACCAATCCGCAAACGCGCGGACCTCTTGCACAACCGCGAAAGGAAGCGCATCGAGATTTCGTTCGAGCGAGCGCATCTTAAGCACGCGGCATCGACCTCGCTTTGCAAGCAGCCATGCACCTTGTCCCGTTGGTGCAACGCTCATGCGAGCCGTCACGCCTATCGACTTGACGACGTTTCGCAGCTGTGAACAGATACTGCGGATGCCGCCAAACAGACGCAGGCTCGCCGTCACGTCGACTACGATGGTTTCTTCGTCGCAAAGAGCAACCTGCGGCGAGAAGCGCAATAAGCCGAAAGCGACTTCGCGCTGCATCTCCCGCTCGCGTTCAACACTTCTGTCGTAGACCGCCGCGTCAGGCGAAAGCGTTGTCACTCCGCCCCGCTTCATTCCTGGCAGCACACCAGCTTCCCGCGCTACTGCGTCCATCACAATCACCTTGTCGCGCTCCAGCACGACGCACCCGTGCTCAGTCGGCGGTGACCACCGCGGACGGAACACCTCCAGCGAAAGCCGGGGCAGGAAGATGGCGACGAACACGGCCATAAGGGCTGAGCAGAATCG
>LRBF01000143.1 GCA_001580565.1 Caballeronia megalochromosomata
ATGTCGACGAGTCTCTGCGCAACGAGATGTCGTACTTCGCTCTCGCACTGCCACGTCCCGTACACCGCAAGTAGCGCCGCACCGAGCGCTTCACGCCGAAACTTCTCGAGCAGAGAAGGCCAAACGATGACGTTCACATTTCCTGTTTCGTCTTCGATAGTCACGAACATAACGCCCTTTGCCGTACCTGGCCGTTGACGGACAGTCACGAGTCCGCATCCGCGAGCGAGCCGGCCATTCGGATAGGTCATAAGCGTTGACGCAGGCATAAGACGTTGTTCAAGAAGAGTTGGCCGCAAGAGCGAAAGCGGGTGACGGCCGAGCGTGAGACTCATTGAGTTGAAGTCAGCAATGATGTCTTCCGCTTCGGACGGTGCGCCGAGCGCGGGCGTTCCATCATCTACGCGCGCATCGAGGAGAATGCCGCGGTCCGGCACTGCGGCGACCGCCTGCCAGAGTGCTTCGCGGCGATTGCCGGCCAGTGACGAAAGCGCGTTCGCGGCCGCAAGAACCTGGAGGTCTTTCCTGTCTAGTTGAGCGCGTTTCGCCAAGTCGCTCACGCTTGAGAACTCCTTAACTGCTCTCGCGGCTTCGATGCGCTCGGCCGCGCCATCCTTCATTCCCTTTAACAGCGAAAGGCCCAGGCGCACTGCTGGCTTCGCTCGAGCATCATGGCACTCGAGAACCGAATCCCAGCCGCAGATTGTGACGTCTGCTGGAAGGACTTTTACGCCGTGTCGTTGCGCATCCTGGATGAGCTGCGAAGCCGAGTAAAACCCAAGCGGCATGCTATTCAGCATCGCGGCGAGAAATGCCTCCGGTTCGTGGCATTTCAGCCAACTGCTCGCATATACGAGCAACGCGAAAGATGCAGCATGACTCTCAGGGAAGCCATACTCGCCGAAGCCATGAATCTGCTGAAAGATTGACTCAGCAAAGTCGCGCTCGTACCCTCGTTCCATCATCCCATTAACGATACGGTCGTAGTAGCGGTCGAGGCCACCCTTGCGTTTCCACGCTGCCATCGCTCGGCGGAGTTGGTCCGCTTCGCCCGGAGTAAAGCCAGCAGCCAGGATGGCGACTTGCATGACCTGCTCTTGAAAGATGGGCACTCCGAGTGTTCGACCGAGGGCGACCTTTAACGCGTCGCTTGGGTATGTGACAGGTTCGATTCCTTGGCGGCGTCGCAAATATGGATGCACTGCGCCGCCCTGGATTGGGCCTGGTCTCACGATGGCCACTTCGATGACGAGGTCGTAGAACTCCCGTGGCTTCATGCGGGGGAGCATGCTCATCTGCGCGCGCGACTCAATCTGGAAAACGCCCATCGTGTCTGCGCGAGAAATCATCTCGTATGTGGCGTCGTCCTCAGGCGGGATGTCCTGCATCTCGAAGCGTTCGCCGCGTTGCTCTGAGATGATGTCAAGGGTGCGACGAATTGCGGACAGCATGCCGAGCGCCAGGACATCAATCTTCAGAAGACCGAGTGCCTCCAGGTCATCCTTGTCCCATTGAATCGCCGACCTGTCCGCCATCGCCGCGTTCTCAACGGGTACAAGACGCGTGAGTTTTCCGCGACTGATGACGAAGCCACCTGAGTGTTGCGACAGATGGCGCGGAAAATTGAGGATTTGCGCTGCCAACGACGCCCACAAACCGATGAGCGGATTCTCGGGGTCCAAGCCAGACTCCGCGAACCGTCGAAGCAGGTCCTGCGAATGGTCGAACCACTGATGTGACTTGGCGACTTTATCGACGATTTGCGGGTCGATGCCGAGCGCCTTGCCCGTTTCGCGAAGCGCGCCGCGCGGACGATACGTCGAAACAGCTGCTGCAATCGCCGCTCGGTCCCGCCCGTACTTCCGATAGATGTACTGGATGACCTCTTCACGCCGCTGATGCTCGAAATCCACGTCGATGTCCGGCGGTTCACCGCGCTCTTTCGAGATAAATCGCTCGAACAGCATGTTGCCGCGCGACGGGTCGACCTCGGTTACGCCAAGGCAATAACAGACCGCACTATTCGCAGCTGACCCGCGGCCTTGACACAGGATGTGCTGACTACGCGCAAAACGGACAATGTCGTAGACCGTCAGGAAGTAGGCCTCATACTGGAGCTCCCGAATAAGCTGTAGCTCATGCTCGATTTGCTCTTGAACCGCGTGCGGAATGCCAGCCGGAAATCGACGATGTGCACCGATATAGGTTTCCTGCCGTAGGTAAGCTTCATGCGTGAAGCCTTCTGGCACAAGCTCATTCGGATACTCGTATCGAAGTTCGTCCAGGGAAAAGTTGCATCGCTCAAGGATGTTGAGCGTCTCCGACAGGGTATGCGGTGGATAGAGGTTCGCCAGACGCAGTCGCGACCGCAGGTGGCCCTCGGCGTTCGGCGCAAGGTCGTAGCCGCAATCTGCGACGGGCTTCCCCATTCGGATTGCCGTCATCGTATCCTGCAGTGGCTTCCTTGAGCGAACGTGCATGACGACGTTTCCTGTCGCTACGACGGGCACCCGGTATTGGTCCGCCACGAACTCAAGGGCACCGCGATGAATGTCGTCCATCGCGCGCTGGTGAAGCGTGAGCCCTACCCAGGCGCGTTCAGCAAAAACGTCGTTCATCCACTCGAGTTGCACAGCGAGCGCGTCTTCCTTCGCGGGAAAATCGGGCACCAGAATAGCGAGACAATCAGGCATACCTTTGAGATGTGCGTACTCTCTCTCGGGCTTTGAGATGTCATGCGGCGTCAGAAGGTACTGGCCCTTGGCTGCTCGCATGCGCCCTAACGTGATGAGCTCGGAAAGATTGCCGTAGCCGTTGCGATTCTGGGCAAGCAGGATGAGACCAAACGTTGGACTCTTGTCCGCGTTCACAAGCTGGAAGAACGACCCGATGATGAGCGGAAGCTTTTCCTCCTTCGCCTGCACGTGAGCGCGGACTACTCCCGCGAGGGAACACTCATCGGTAATGGCAAGCCCCGAATAGCCGAGCTGCGAAGCACGCAAGACAACCTCCTCGCCATGGGAGGCGCCACGAAGGAAAGAGAAGTTGGTGAACGCGAATAGCTCCGCGTAGTCCGGCAACGCCAACGAGGGGAAGTCCACGACGACACCTGCTTACCCGAACAGGCCGTGGAGGAACCAGCGCGTTTCGTCCGACGTCACGCTCGGTCGCTCGCGGTAAATCCAGTAGCAACTCTTGTCGGCCGCCTCTGCGACGTAATAGTCGCGCGTGACCAGTTCGCGGTCATGCCAACCGGCTTCAATGCGCTCTCCAGTTGAAACAAGCTTGAGCGGTGAACCGTAGAACGGTCGATGGTTCTTCACCATGAGGCGAACGGGCTCGTCGAGCAACCAGGTTGGCCGCGGTAGTCCTACCGGCGGTATGGTCGGCTTCGCTTCATCCTGAACCGGCACCCAACGATTTGCGTGTTCCGGCCGGTGGTCGGAGGTCGGCGCCGGCCGCAACACGTTCTCTGCACCAAGTCTCGCAACGAGGAGTTCGATGAGGCGATTGTGGTCTTCAGTAGACCCGCCAGGGTCAGGAAACAGCGAGTTGCTCGGCGGCTCGGCTGGCTCTACTTTGGAGGCCGTCAGTCGAACGGCAAGCACAGCAGCCGGCAGTTCGGTGCGCCCGAGCCGCTCCTTGAGCAATCGCACGAGATGCTCTTCATGCCAGGTCGGCTCTGCAAGAGCGATTTCAAGAACGGTGGGCTCGACAGCTTGGCGACCGCGTTCGTGCTCGAGGGATACGGTGGCGTGTGTCAGCGCGAGTTGCTGCGCGCTCAACCAGCCACAAAGCTGCACGATGAGGCGTCGCGCGGAGAAAAGCACGGCTTCGGCGTGTTCGACACGGTCCGGCAGTTCGGCTCGGGCGCTGAAGGTTGGCGGAACCTCAAGCCACTGATATAGCTCTGGCGAAAGACCGTAGGCGCGGTCGAGAGAATCAAGCAAGTCCACACCGCACCTCTTCTTCAGCCCGGCACGTGGGAGGCGCCGGATGTCACTTAATGCTCGGCAACCGAGACCTTGAAACCAATCCGCAAACGCGCGGACCTCCTGCACGACCACGAAAGGAAGCGCATCGAGATTTCGTTCGAGCGAGCGCATCTTGAGCACGCGGCATCGGCCACGCTTTGCAAGCAGCCATGCACCTTGTCCTGTTGGTGCAACGCTCATGCGAGCCGTCACGCCTATCGACTTGACGACGTTTCGTAGCTGCGAACAGATACTGCGGATGCCGCCAAACAGACGCAGGCTCGCCGTCACGTCGAGCACGATGGTTTCTTCGTCGCAAACGGCAACCTGCGGCGAGAAGCGCAATAAGCCGAAAGCGACTTCGCGCTGCATCTCCCGCTCGCGTTCAACACTTCTTTCGTAGACCGCCGCGTCAGGCGAAAGCGTTGTCACTCCGCCCCGCTTCATTCCTGGTAGCACACCAGCTTCCCGCGCTACTGCGTCCATCACAATCACCTTGTCGCGCTCCAGCACGACGCACCCGTGCTCAGTCGGCGGTGACCACCGCGGACGGAACACCTCAC
>LRBF01000144.1 GCA_001580565.1 Caballeronia megalochromosomata
GCTTCGACGCACACCAACGTCGATCTGACCAACGTCACGAAGTCGCTCGACGCAGTGGGCAGCGTGCTCGGCGGCGTGAAGCTCTAAAGCCTCAATCAATCATTCAAGTTATCAGGAGAGACATCATGTTGAAGATCGACAACCTCGCAGTGAGCAAAGAACTGGGCCGCGCTGAAATGGGCGCCATCGTCGGCGGCGCGAGCATCTTCCAGAACAACGGCATCAACGCCAACTCGGTGAGCGGCTTCTCGTTCGCCAGCCCGCAAACCAACGTCGCGCCGGTGACGCAAGTGGACGCTTCGACGCATACGAACGTCGATCTGACCAACGTCACCAAGTCGATCGATGCGGTCGGCAGCCTGCTCGGCGGCGTGAAGCTGTAAGCATCATCGCTCGAAGGGAGAAGGAACCACGACGTTTCCTTCTCCCTCTTCTCATTCCCTTCCGTATTTCACAGGCCCTCGCGCGCCATGCGCGTTTCAACGCGGCCAACTTCAACTTGCTGATTTTTTGTCCTCAGGGCAATCGCCTAGTTGACAGCTTGTTTTTTGACTCTCTAAACTGCATACATCGTTGCACACATCTAGATACGCAGATCTGTGTGGCGCAAATTCAGTTACTGATGCGGGTTTACTCTTACTCGGGAGTCGATGATGATTCAGTTGTCGCGTTTCACCCGTCGCGCCGCCGCGTGTCTGGCCTTTGCCGGCATCGCGGTCGCGCACACGCCTGTTCGAGCGGACGACACCAGCGCCTGGCAAAGCGTGAAGAAGGCTGGCGTGCTCCGTTGCGGCGCCGCGGTCGCGCCTCCGTACGTGATGCGTGATCCGAAAACGGGCGAGTACAGCGGCTTCTTCTCGGATCTATGCCGCAACTTCGGCCAGAACGTGCTGAAGGTGAAAGTCGAATTCGTCGATACGACGTGGGACAACATCGTCGCCGGGCTGCAGTCGGACAAGTGGGACCTGTCGATGGCGCTGAACCAGACGCCCGAGCGCGAGAAAGCCGTGTCGTTCTCGACACCCGCGACGGACTACAACGTGTCCTTCGTCTATAACAAGAACAACCCGAAGATCCCGAAGGGCGCGCATAGCATCGCCGACATCGACAAGCCCGGCGTGACGGTCGCCGTCATGTCCGGCGCGGCGCAGGACAAGGCCATCACGGCGGCACTGAAGCAGGCGCGCATCATGCGCCTGCCCGGCAACGACGAAACCCGCCTCGCCCTCATGTCGAAGCGCGCAGACCTCCTCGCCGACGCCAACATCACGAACATGCTGCTGACGGAAGCGCACCCGGACTGGGCCGCCGCCATTCAGCCGACGCCACCGCTCGCGCAGCAGGAAGTCGCGTTCGGCGTGCGCAAGGAAGCGACCGCCGCAGATCTCGCGGTCCTCAACGACTACGTCAACGCGCAGGTCAAATCGGGCGCGGTCGACAAGCTCATCAAGTCGTCCGTCCAGTCCATGCTGGTCGCCAACAAGTAACGTGATGCGCTAATCCTTCGCGGTCGCTTTTGGACCGCAAAGGATTCCTAAGCACGCTGTCATTGACACATCACGCGCCTTTCGGGCGCGCTTGCTGGAGAGATCTCATGCTGTCATCCCAAACCATGATTGCTCAACCCGATATCCCGCCGGCCGTTATCGACTTTTCGCCCTCGATCTCCGGAGAATTCGTGCAGTTCAGGGACGTGTACAAGTCGTATGGCGAAAACCTGGTCGTGATGGACCACATGAGCCTCGACATGCGCGAGGACGACCGCCTCGTCATCATCGGCCCGAGCGGCAGCGGCAAGAGTTCGCTGCTGCGCGTGATGATGGGTCTCGAAGGCATTCAGGGCGGACAGATCGGCTTCCAGGGCAAGCCGTATATCTTCGGCGCGGACTCGGGTCGCGGCAGGCGCATCGACGCGAAGCTGCAAAAGCAGATCGGCATGGTGTTTCAGCATTACACGCTCTTTCCGCATCTCTCCGTGCTGGGCAATCTAGTCCTCGCGCCGATGAAAGTCGGTGGCTTGTCGAAAGCCGAGGCGACCGAGCGTGCGCGCATGTATCTCGCGCGCCTCGGTCTCGAGAGCAAGTTGCATGCGTATCCCAGCCAGCTTTCGGGAGGCCAGAAACAGCGCGTGGCGATTGCGCGCGCGCTGATGCTCGAACCGAAGCTGATGTTGTTCGACGAAGTCACGTCCGCGCTCGATCCCGAAATGATCATCGAAGTGCAGAACGTGATGCTCCAGCTCGCCGAACAGAAGATGGCGATGATCATCGTCACGCACGACATGCACTTCGCTCGCGATATCGCGACGCGCGTCGTGTTCTGCGCGAGCGGCAAGATCGTCGAGCAAGGCGCGCCCGCCGACATGTTCAAGTGCCCGAAGCAGGCCCGCACGCGGGAATTCCTCGAGAAAGTTCTGCATCTTGACTGAGGTTGAACATGAACTATCACTTCGACTTCCGCTTTCTCGAAGGCAGCACCGGCGCCCTGCTCGATGGCCTCAGGGTCACGATCGAGCTGGCCGTCGCGTCGAACCTCATGGGACTCGTGCTCGGCTTTCTGCTGTGCCTGCTCGCGATGAGCCGCTGGACCGTCGTGCGCTGGCCCGCGCAATTGTTCATCGAGTTTTTCCGTTGCACGCCGGCGCTCTTGCAGATCGTCTGGTTCTTCTACTGCATCCCGATGATGGTCGATGTCTTCATCGACCCGATCCTGATGGGCGTGCTCGCGCTCGGACTGAATCTCACCGCGTTCAATGCCGAAGCCTATCGCGCCGGCGTTCAGTCGGTGCCGAAGGAACATCTCGATGCATGCGTCGCGCTGGGACTCAGGCCCTGGCAGCGCACCTTGTACGTGGTCCTGCCGCAGGCGCTGCGCACCGCGATGCCCGTGCTGATGACGAATGGCATCGGCAGTCTGCAGCAGAGCGCGCTCGTCGCCATCGTCGCGGTCGCGGACCTGATGTATGTCGGCAAGAGCCTCGCGACCGAAGCGTATCGGCCGCTCGAAACCTACACGGTTGTCGCGCTGATCTATTTCGCGCTGTCCCTGCCGATCGCGAAGCTCGTTCATGTGATCGAGCGCCGCCAGGATCTCGCGATCAAGCGTTGAGGAGACGAACATGCATCTCGACTTTGCCTCTGTATTGCCCTACTGGCTCGTGCTGCTCAAGGGACTCGGGCTGACGATCGCGTTCACCAGCAGTTGCGCGGTGATCGGCAGTCTCGCGGGCTTCGTGTTGAGCCTCTTGCGCATGTCGCCCTCGCGCTGGATGAAAGCCGCGACCACGCTGTACGTGGAGTTCTTTCGTGGCACGCCGCTCCTGATCCAGCTCTTCTGGGTGTTCTTCTGCTTTCCGGTCGTGTTCCGGATTCCGGTCGCGCCGTATGTATCCGTCGTGATTTCGCTGACGCTCTACATGGCCGCGATCACGAGCGAAACATTCCGCGGCGCGCTGAAATCGATATCCGCGGAACAACACGACGCGTGCATCGCACTGAGTCTCTCGCCGCGCGCGAAGATTCTGTATGTGATCTTCCCGCAGGCGTTGCTGCGCGCGATTCCGCCGCTGCTTTCGAACATCGTCAGCCTGTTCAAGGAAAGCGCGCTCATCTCGTCGGTGGGTGTCGCGGACCTGATGTTCGTCGGCCAGAACATTTCTACCAGCACGGCCAAGCCGGTCGAGTTTCTGACGACGGTCGCGATCATCTACTTCCTCGTCGCTTTTCCGCTCACGCGTCTCGTCGGCGTGATCGAGACGCGACTGCTCAGGCGCTACGCCTACTAACCTCAATCAACGACTCATTGTTCAGTGGAGCAACTCATGCAGATGAAAGGCATCCTTCCCGCACTCGTCACGCCGTTCAACGCATCCGGCGCGGTCGATCACGATACGCTCGCGAACATCCTCGAATTTCAGCTCAAGGCGGGCGTCACCGGCTTCGTGCCGCTCGGCTCGACGGGCGAATACTACGCGCTCACGCACGACGAACGCCGCGCGATTCTGAAGACGGTGCGCGAAGTCGTCGGCGAGCGCGGCACGCTGATCGGCGGCGCGAACGGATCGTGCACGCGCGAAGTCATCGAACAGACGCAACTGGTTCGCGATGCGGGCTACAAGACCGTTCTCATCGCGCCGCCGTACTATGCACTGCCTTCGCAACAGGAACTGATCGGTCATTACGAAGCGATTCTCGAAGCGGTGCCGGATGTCGATCTCGTGCTGTACAACTATCCCGTGCGCACGAACGTCGAAGTGGGCTTCGAAGTGCTCGACGCGTTCAAGGACCATCCGCGCGTCGTCGGCATCAAGGAAAGCAGCGGCAATCTGCTGCGCGCGATCGAAATCGGCGAGAAGTACAAAGATCACTATCAGCTTTCCTGCGGCTCCGACGATCAGGCGCTCGACTTCTTCCTGTGGGGCGCGTCGAGCTGGATCTGCGGACCGGCGAACTGCTTCGTGAAGCCCGTCGTCGATTTCTACAACAGGTTCGAAGCGGGCGATATTCGCGGCGCGCAGAATGTGATGCGCTCGCTCTTCCCCGTCATGGCGACCATGGAAGCCGGCAAGTTCGTGCAGAAGGTGAAGTACGGCTGCGAGCTCGCGGGCTTCAAGGTCGGCACGGCGCGCATGCCGCTGCAGCCGCTGACGGACGAAGAGAAGGCCGCGTTCCGCAAGGTGTTCGAAGCGGCGCAAGGCTGAACGGCGCATTCAATCAGGCGGAACCATCCGGATGAGCAAACATAACTTCAAGAGCATCGAAGGACATACCGAAGGCATGCCGGTGCGCATGGTGATCGACGGCGCGCCGCCGCTCGCGGGCGCGACGATGGAGGCGCACCGCAAGGCGTTCGTCGAAAGCCACGACTGGATGCGCCGCGCGCTGATGCTCGAACCGCGCGGGCATTCGCACATGTCGGGGACGATGCTCTATCCGCCCATCTCAGCCGATGCGGACATGAGCCTGCTGTTCATCGAAACGTCGGGCTGCCTGCCGATGTGCGGGCACGCGTCGATCGGCTCGATCTCCTTCGCACTCGAAGCGGGGCTCGTGCGGCCGAAGTCGCCGGGCACGGTCGTCGTCGATGTGCCCGCCGGCAAGCTCAGCGCGCGCTATGAAATGGACGGCGAGCGCGTGTCGTCGGTGCGCTTCACCAACGTGCCGAGCTTCCTGCTTCATCGCGATGTCGAGATCGCGCATCCGCATTTCGGCACGCTGGCCGTGGATATCGCATATGGCGGCAATTTCTATCCGATCGTCGAAGTGCAGCCGAATTTTCCGGGCTGCGAGCACTTCACGCCCGATGAGCTGCTCGCATGGGGCCGGCAGATGCAAGCGGCGGTGAACGCGGCTATCGACGTGATTCATCCGGATCATCCCGGCATTCGCGGCGTCAATCACACGATGTGGACCGGTGCGCCGCTATCGAATGACGCCGACGCGCGCGCGGTCGTCATCGCGGGTGATAGTCTTGTCGATCGTTCGCCATGCGGAACCGGCACCTCCGCCCGCGTCGCACAACGATACGCACGCGGGCTGCTCGATGTCGGCCAGGCGTTTCGTCATCAGAGCCTGATCGGAAGCTGCTTCATCGGACGGGTCGAATCGACGACGCGACTCGCGAACGGTCTCGACGCCGTTTGCCCAAGCGTCGAAGGCCGCGCGTGGCTCACCGGGCGCGCGGAGTATTACGTCGATGACTCGCAGCCTTATGCTCATGGCTTCAGCCTGCAGGAGTATGTGAAGTGAACGCCGTTCCTCGCGAAGACTCAGCGCACGATCCAGTCCCATCCAGTAGGGAATCCGCCGTGGTGATCGGTGGCGGCATCGTCGGCCTGTGCTGCGCACTCTATCTGCAACGCGGCGGCTATGCCGTCACGCTGATCGATGCGGAAGCGCCCGGCAACAGCACGGCGAAGTGGAGCTGCGGCCAGATGGCGGTGAGTGAAATCATTCCGCTGTCGAAGCCCGGCATTCTGATGAAGATACCCGGCTGGCTCATGGATCAGCAAGGACCGCTCGCGCTGCGCCCGGGCGCGCTGCCGGGCATCGTCCCGTGGTTTCTGCGCTTTCTCATGTGCGCGCGGCACGCGAAGATCGTCGAGATCGCGCAGTCGATGGCCACGCTCACGCACGACGTCTACACCGACTACGCGCCGCTGCTCGATGCCTGCGAGGACAAGACGCTTTTGGGTGAGCGCCCGGTTCTGGAAGTCTTCGACGATCCTGCCGCGCTGACGCGGGAAGCGCCGCATCTGGCGCTGCGTGAGTCGCTCGGCTTCAAATCGCAGCGGCTGAATGCGAAAGACATCGGCGATCTCGAACCGGCGCTCGCGGGCAAGTTCTCACATGGCGTCATGTTCGACGACTGGCGCGCCGTGAAAGACACGATGGGCTTCCTCGCGGCGCTCACCGACAGCTTCATCGCGCAAGGCGGCCGACGCGTGCAGACCGAAGCGCGTCGCATCGACGAGTCGAATGGTCAGGCGACCGGCGTCACGCTCGCGAACGGCGAGCGCGTCGCGGCGCGGCATGTCGTCGTGGCCGCGGGCACCGGCGCGCGGCGCTTCTTCGATTCGCTCGGCGTGAACCTGCCGCTCGCGGGCATCGCGGGCTATCAGGCCATCGTGACGGAACCGGGCGTCGAGTTGCGCCATTCGGTCATTTATGCGGACGGCGGATTCGGCTTCACGCCGATGACGCGCGGATTGCAGATCGGCGGCACGATCGAATTCGCAGGGCATGGCGCGAAGCCCAACTTCAGGCGCGCGGACATCATCCTGGAGAAAGCGAAGCGCGTGTTGCCGGAATTGCGGACATCGCAGGTCGAGTACGGCGTCGGCTATCGGCCGTTCATGCCGGATACGAAGCCCGTCATCGACCGCTCGCGCAGGCTCGGCAATGTCTACATGGCGTTCGGTCACGGCCAGCTCGGGCTCACGCTCGGCGCGACCACCGGCCGGCTCATCGCGGACATGGTCGCGGGCCGCGCGACGAAACAGAACCTCGAACCGTTCAGCGCGTATCGCTTCTCCTGACGAGACGAATTCATGAAATCGTACGAACAGCTTTTCATCGACGGCCGCTGGGTCGCGCCCGTCAACCGTGGCCGCTTCGACACCATCGATCCGAGCAACGAGGAAGTCATCGCGAGCGTCGCGGCGGCGACCGCCGAAGATATCGACATCGCCGTGCGAGCCGCGCGCAAGGCCTTCGACGAAGGCCCGTGGCCGCGCATGCGCGGCGCAGAGCGCGCAGCCGTGTTGCGCCGTATCGGCAAGGGCATTCGCGACCGTCTTCAGGAACTCGCGGAAATCGAAGTGCGCGACAACGGCAAGCCGCTTCCCGAAGCGCTCTGGGATCTGGGCGACGCCGCCGGCTGCTTCGAGTACTACGCCGGTCTCGCGGAAAAGCTCGACGAGCACGCGGAAACACCCATCACGCTCTCCGACGACCGCTTCAGCTCGGTCGCACGCAAGGAGCCGGTCGGCGTCGCGGGCGCGATCATTCCGTGGAACTTCCCGATGCTGATGGCCGCATGGAAGGTCGCGCCGGCGCTCGCCGCGGGCTGCACGATGGTGTTGAAACCGTCCGAGCTCACGCCGCTCACCGCACTCGAACTCGCCGATATCGCCGCGAATGCGGATCTTCCACCCGGCGTGCTCAATGTCGTGACGGGACTCGGCCCTGACGCGGGCGCGCCCTTGAGCACGCATCCGGGCATCGACAAGCTCGCGTTCACCGGCAGCGTGCCGACCGGCAGCCGCATCATGCATGCCGCCGCGCGCGACATCAAGAACGTGAGTCTCGAACTGGGCGGCAAGTCGCCGTTCATCGTCTTCGATGACAGCGATATCGATGCGGCCGTCGAATGGATCATGTTCGGCATCTTCTGGAATCAGGGTGAAGTGTGTTCGGCCACCTCGCGCGTGCTCGTGCAGCGCGGCATCCATGACCGGCTGCTGGATCGATTGAAAGAGGAGACGCGCAAGATCACCATCGGCAATGGACTGAAGGATGGCGTGCTGCTCGGGCCGATCGTCAGCAAGGGGCAACTCGACAAGGTGCGTGACGCCGTAGAACGCGGCGTGAGGGAAGGCGCGCGCCTCGTCACGGGCGGCGGGCGCCCCGCGCATCTGGACAAGGGCTACTTCATGGAGCCCGTCGTGTTCGCCAACGTGAGCGCCGATAGCTGGATCTGGAACGAAGAGATTTTCGGGCCGGTCGTGTGCATCCGCGCTTTCGACGACGAGGCCGAAGCCGTGCGCTCGGCGAACGATTCGCGCTTCGGCCTCGCGGCGGCCGTGATGTCGCGCGATCTCGCACGCTGCGAGCGCGTCGCGCGGGCGTTGCGCGCGGGCATCGTGTGGATCAACTGCAGCCAGCCGACCTTCACCGAAGCGCCGTGGGGCGGGTACAAGCAAAGCGGCATCGGCCGCGAACTCGGCGAATGGGGCTTGAACAACTACCTCGAAACCAAGCAGATCACGCGCTACGACAGCGACACGCCGTGGGGCTGGTACATCAAATAAGGCCGACGACCATGCGCTGGAAGAAAACGCTTCAACTCGTCGATGTGCATTGCGAAGGCGAAATCGGCAAGGTGATCACGGCAGGCGTCATCGGCATTCCGGGCGACACCATGCTCGACAAGATGAACCACATCAACGAAGTGGACGACAGCCTGCGCCGGCTCGTCACGCTGGAGCCGCGCGGCTGTCTGCAGATGTCGGTGAATCTGCTGCTTCCGCCGACGAAGCCCGAAGCACACGCGGGCTTTATCGTGCTGCAATCGGACAAGGCGCATCCGATGTCCGGCAGCAACGCGATCTGCGTCGTCACCGCGTTGCTCGAACTCGGCATGGTCGAGATGCGCGAGCCGGAAACGACCGTCGTGCTCGACACGCCCGCGGGACTCGTCACCGCGCGCGCCGCCTGCAGGGACGGACGCTGCACGGGCGTGTCGCTCGACATGGTGCCGGCGTTCGTCGAGCAACTGGATGTCGGCATCGAGACGGCGCGGTTCGGGACGATCAAGGCGGATATCGCGTTCGGCGGCGTGTATTACGCGCTGATCGATGTCGATCAGGTCGGTCTCACGATCGCGCCCGAACACGCGCGCGAACTCGCGGAACTGGGCGTCGCGCTGAAGGGCGTCATCAACGGGCAGATCCGCGTTCAGCACCCGCTCTATCCCGCCGTCGATGAAGTCGCCTACCTCATGTTCCGCAACCGCGTCGGCGACACGCTGTACCAGACCTGCACGACGCTGCCGCCGGGTCGCGTCGATCGCTCGCCGTGCGGCACCGGCAGCTCGGCCAATCTCGCGGCGCTGGCGGCGCGCGGGCTCGTCGACGCGGGTAGCCGGCTGAAGTCGCGTTCGATCATCGGCGGCGAGTTCGATATCGAACTGCTGGGCAAGACCGAAGTCAGCGGCAGACCCGCCGTGCTCCCGCGCGTCACGGGGCGCGCGTGGGTCTATGGATTGCAGCAGATCGGCGTCGATCCGGACGATCCACTGGCCGCCGGATTCATGCTGAGCGACACGTGGGGTTCGGGTTTTCCGGCCGCCTGAGACGGAGCGCGCACGATGATAAACTTGAACGCGCGCCCGTCCTTCCGGGCCCACGACGACGGCGGTGAACACATGAGCAAAGGGACCACGGAGACCGAGACCGGTCCCCGCCGCCATGGCGGACGATACATCTACGAGGAACTGCGCAAGCAGATCCTGACCTTGAAGCTCAAGCCGGGCGCACCGCTCGACGAGGTTTCGCTCGCGGCGCAGTTCGGACTGTCACGCTCGCCCGTGCGCGACGCGCTCGCGCGCCTCATCAGCGAAGGTCTCGTCACCATCCTGCCGAACCGCACCACACTCGTCACGCCGTTCGAGATCGAAGAATTCCCGAAATACGTTTCGGCGCTGGACCTCATCCAGCGCGCGGTCACGCGTCTCGCGGCACTGCATCGGACCGAGGCCGATCTCGCGCGCATCCGCAAAGCCGACGACACCTACATGCAGGCCATCGACAGCGGCGATTTCAACGCAATGTCCGAGACCAACAAGGGCTTGCACATGGCGATCGCGCATGCGGCGAACAATCCGTATTTCCTCGGCTATTACGAGCGGCTGCTCGGCGAAGGCCAGCGTCTCTTGCATCTGCATTTCGACTACACCGTGTCGTCGCCATCGGCGACCAAGCTGGGCCGCGATCACGCCGATATCATCGATGCCATCGCACGTCGCGATGCGGATGCCGCGGAGAAGCTCGCGCACGAGCACACGATGCTGTTCCAGAAGCGCTTTCTCGACTACATGCGCCAGAACATGACCGAATCGATGGCGATCCTGTAGCCGGCGATTCGGGTTGTCGGTCGCGCACCGACACGTCGCGGCGGTCTGTCTTCCGGCATCCGACGGATCGATCCTGTCGATGCTGCGCGAATCGCGCGGCAGTGGCGACGCCCGCTTTTATTCCCTTGATCTTCAACGAGTTGGATGAACCGAACGGTTCTTCCACATGCTTCTGGCACGACCCTCGCATATAGAGATGCGAGCGCAACGATTGGTGCTCATCCAACCCACACAGTCCCAGGAGACACATCATGCTGAAGATCGAAAACCTCGCCGCAAGCAAAGAACTCGGCCGCGCTGAAATGGGCGCAATCGTTGGTGGCGCGAGCATCTTCCAGAACAACGGCATCAACGCCAATTCCGTCAGCGGCTTCGCCTTCGCCAGCCCGCAAACGAACGTCGCTCCGGTGACGCAAGTCGATGCATCGACCCACACGAACGTCGATCTGACGAACGTCACGAAGTCGCTCTCGTCGGTCGGCAGCCTGCTCGAAGGCGTGAAGCTGTAAGACAAACAGCTTCATCCAAGGGAGAAGGAACGGGTTTCCTTCTCCCTTTTTCTCGTTTCCCCCCGCTTTCTCTCTTCTCATCGCGACGCTCTGCGCGAGTGTCAGCATCTCGCCTCGAATAATTCGGAGCCCGAATTATTATTCCGCGTCTTCTATTCGAAAGAAAACATCCGTGCAATTCACGCTCTCTAAGCCACGATTTGGCTTCCTTCAGTTCCTACGACCCCTGTTCGCGGCACACCGACAGATCATGTCCTTATGTTTTCCCGTGACCGACAGTTAGTCTAGAGTCGGCAACTCGAAATCGCCCCATGAGCTGGATCAGAGAAAATTTTTTATGCGCAAAATCAATAGCTTATTTTAACCGAACGGTTCTTCGATGCTTGCCTGGCACAGCCCTCGCATATGTAGCTGCGAGCGCAACGATTAATGCTCAACCAACCAAACCAGTCCAGGAGCCACATCATGTTGAAGATCGACAACCTCGCAGTCAGCAAAGAACTCGGCCGCGCTGAAATGGGCGCCATCGTCGGCGGCGCAAGCATCT
>LRBF01000145.1 GCA_001580565.1 Caballeronia megalochromosomata
ATTGTCGAATCGCTAAACGGATACTCCGCCGTAGCCGCCCGTGAGACACGGTCATGGCCGACCGCGCCACACTCCTAAGACGCCTAAAGGATCCCTTCGTCCGACGCGATCCTCGTGCGGAACGGCAGAAAAGTGACCGGTCGCCGCGATCGCGACAGGTTAGAGGAGTCCTCATTCGCTTCGGCCGACGGTAGCAGACGCGCGCCACCTTTTCCTGGACATCAGACATTAGAAGCCTTGCTTTGAGGCGTTGCTGTCAACGAGCCGCCGTGTTTCGCGGTCGCCGCAAATTGAGACCGGGGTGCCCGCGAATATGCCACAAGGAGCAGATATTGCAGCACCGTGATGCCCTTCGTTCCTGCGCCGCCCTCTGCGAGAAGCCCTCGAAGAGCCGAGGGGGCGCACCAGTTGTTGACGCGTCCTATGGAAAAAAAGCACAGCAGGCGCCGACGAGAAATCCTCTACAAGGTAGTCAGCATGATGAAAAACGCAATGAGATTGGAAAGCGCCATCCCGATCGATGTTTCCATGCCGCTGCGGCTCGGGTTTGCCGGGCCCTGCGATCACGCTGCATGCCCACCACATCACCGACATCCAGACTTCGGCGCAGGGTGCTTCCGTGCTGAAACCGATCGCCGGCGAGCTCGCGCTCTGCTCTTCAGCCTCGGCATCATCGGCGCGGGGCTGCTCGCGCTGGCCGCCTCGGCCCCTATGCGATGGCCGGCACCTTCGGGTGGAAAAACAGCCTCGCGCTCGAACCGCAACTGGACAAACCGTTCTACGGGGTTATCTTGCTCGCGACGGTCGTGGGCCTCGCGCTCGATTTCACGTCGATCGACCCGAGCATCGTGGCACCATGGTCGGCACCGATGTAACGCCATTGATGACGGCGCTCTAGGACAACGCCCTGATCACGTGATCGCCAGCCTTGTATCTCGTTGTCATGCTGGATGCCCTCCGTTCGGCTTTACGTGCAGTGCACTGATGTGAGGGTACGCGGGCACTGCCGGACATTGAACCGCGCACTTTTCTGGTGCTCCGGTGCATTCCACTATAGATCACGTTGTGACATAGTTTAAATTCAATTGATTTGCCGACCGTCCAAGATGCACAAGAGAACTGAGCGTCGTACGTCTCTGACGACCTTGGATGACTTCATCACGAATTGACAGTACCCCGTGCGGCACGTTTCCGAGATGCCCCCGCTGGTGGAATAACGTTTGTGGGTCGACAGCCTGAAGATACGGAGCCGCGCATGGAATTCGAACATATTGAATTCGAGGTGGAGAAGATGACGGGTGATTGGGACGCACAGACACTCGCCCGGGCCATCAGCGCGGTCGACCCTGACGCGGAAGTCGATGTCGACGTTGATGCCAGAAGCGTCAAGGTCGACTCCTGGATGATGGCCGAGGAATTCTTGGTTGCGTTCGAGGACGCAGGCTACAAGGCGAAGATCTGCAAGGGTTGATCCGAAGTCCTGAGGGTGTCAGATGAGCGCGGGCGCATCGCCCGACGGCCGCCACCAAGTTGCGAGCGTCACCTGCGTTTGGGCACGGGGCGAGTCATGCGTCCACGTTGTGGCGCCGTCATTGATCAGCATTGGGAACCAGGCCATTAACAAGAAATGTATTCGCGGTCGGACGCCGCAATCGCAGCAAGGCGCAGGCAACTGGCGTCCGGGCCACTCGCCGCGTTCAAGGCATTCAGCGACAGCGTCTTTGCCGATGGTGGGCTGCCAGCGAAGACGAAACAGCTGATCGCCGTGGCCGTCGCCCACGTGATCCAGTGCTCTTATTGCATACGCCACACGGCGGCCGCTCTGAAAAGCGGCGCGACCGGAGAGGAGGTTAGGCGATCTGGGTCGCGGCCGAGATGCGTGCTGGCGCGGCGTATGCACATTCGGCGCTGGCACTCGACACGACCGCGGCGAATATGGGTACGAACCAAAACCAAGACGAGGCGCCCCATGTCCACGGTCATTGAGCGCCTGCAGGCCGAACACGGCAGACTGGGACGGTTGGTGCAGCTGCTCAACGACGAGCCGTCGCTGCGCAGCGATCCGGGAGCACCGAACATCGCGCTGCTGGTGGATGCGCTTTACTACCTGACACGCTTTCCCGATGTGGCCCATCATGCGATCGAAGATCGCATCGTGGAGAAACTGCGGAGCAAGAACGCCTTGTCCGGCGAGCTTGCGCGGGAAATCGAGGCGCAACACGTCACACTGATTTCGCAGGGTCACGAACTGCTCCAGGATCTGGAAGCGGCGGCCCGTGAAGAAAACATGTCCCAGGAACTGGTCGAAATCCACGTCCGTCTCTACGCGGAGCGACTGCGGCATAACATGACTGTCGAAGAGCTGACGCTGTTTCCCGCCGCGATACGCTACCTCGACGATGACGACTGGCATGCCATCGAGCTTGCTGATGCGGGCGGACAACCGGATCCTCTGTTCGAAGGCCCAGTGGATGAGCGATTTGCCCAGCTCCACCGGGTCATTGCAGCGGAGCGTGCGGCTCCGGCGGGCATTGACGATGAGAGTGAAAAGCAGCCAGCTCGCCGGCTGCCTTATTGATCCGTGACAGCGAAATGCCATGAGCTGCACGATCCGCTCAGAATCCGGAACACAAGTGGAGATGCACGATGAGTGATAGCCGCGTGATCGAGATCTTCCGGTATGACCCGGACATGGATACCAGGCCGCGTATGCAGGCGTTTGAGGTTGACGTCGATCCGCGCGACCGGATGCTGCTGGACGTCCTCGTCAGGCTGAAGTCGGTCGACGAATCGATTTCGCTACGGCGCTCGTGCCGCGAAGGCATCTGTGGGTCCGACGCCATCAACATCAACGGCAGGAACGGTCTTGCATGCCAGATTAACATGAACGATCTGCCGTTGCGGATTGTCCTTCGGCCTTTGCCCGGCCTGCCCGTGATCCGTGACCTGATCGTCGATATGACTTCGTTCTTCAACCAGTATCACTCGGTGATGCCGTATCTGATCAACGATACGCCGCCCCCGGAGCGGGAGCGCCTGCAAAGTCCCGAAGAGCGCGACCAGCTCGACGGCCTGTACGAGTGCATCCTCTGCGCGTGCTGTTCAACAGCCTGCCCGTCGTACTGGTGGAATCCGGACAAGTATGTCGGACCGGCTGGCCTGCTGCAGGCCTACCGGTTTTTCGTCGATTCGCGTGACATGGCCACCCAGGCGAGACTGGACAATCTTGAAGATCCGTACCGGCTCTTTCGTTGCCGCACAATCCTGAACTGCACCGACATCTGCCCAAAAAACCTGAACCCCGCGTACGCAATTGGCCAGATCCGATCGATGCTCGCGCGCCGGGCGGTGTAATGCAGGGGCACATTTCCGCTATCGTGTGCTTGCTGTCGATCGAATCCGCGCGCGACACGCGACCTGACCTCCAGGTCTTGCTGGCCCAACGTCATTGCTCGACCGCGCAAGTGTCGGGCGCCGGACAGACGCCAGGCGTGAGTCGGCGCACAACTGAACTTTGCGATCGAGCCCGCCTGCGTCGACGCCAATCCGTCCGCGAGTTCATCGAAACCCGTTAGAGACCGACCATGAGACCCGTTGCCCATCCACACGGCCCACGACTGACACCCGGGCCGGTCGCCGGTATGCGGCAGACGCGCCCCCGTCGGACAGCCGGTCAGCAGCAGGACGGCCTGAAGCCGTGGGAGCCGTCTTTCCCTGCGCTGGATCCGGTCGATATGGCTTCCGACCAGTCATTTCCGGCTAGCGACCCACCGGCGTGGATCTGGCGATAGGTCGGTTGCGCGCTATCCGTTTCCCGCCATGGTCCAGGTTTCCGGCGTCGTGCGAAATATACTATGGCAACACGCACGGCAGACAGGCCGGCGATCCACACACGGTAGTTGTCCTGACCGGCCTGTACGTCAAGGAGAGACGAGGTGGCCATATCACATCTTTCGTCGGAGGGCTTGTGGGGGTTCGCTGGTGAGCGACGCAAACTTCATGACGATGACCTGGAAATGAAGTGGCCGGAATAAGCACTCGCGTTCTTCGCTCGATGCGTTTTGGTTGACGTGCGTGCCTGTCAAGCATGTGTGCCGCACCTGCCACTCGGTCCTCGTCCGATCGTGCGTGCGGGAGTCGACGCGCGCATCCTGCTTGTCGGACAGGCGCCGGGCGCGCGTGCACGCATCGTGCATCCCGTGGGACGACGCGAGCGGCGACCGTCTTCGGAACCTGCTCGGGATCGACGCGACCACATTTCACGACGAGTCGCAGGTCGCGATTATTCCGATGGGCTTTTGTTATCCCCGAAGCGTCAACGGCGGTGACAAGCCGCCGCGTCGCTAGTGTGCACAGCTGTGGTTGGACAGCCTGCTGGAAAAGCTGCCGAAGATTCAATTGACCTTGTTGATTGGCCAGTAGGCAGCTCAGCATTTTCTCGGCGCCCGTCTCAGGTCGTCGATCACTGAAACAGTCAGGGCGTGGAAGGAATACGCGCCGGCCTTCGTTTCGTCGCCCCACCTGTCACCGCCCAACGAGCCGTTTTTCCAGCAGCACCCGTGATTCGAAAGCGAAGTCCTCCCCATGCTGCGCGAGAGGGTTGAACTACTCGTCGCGCAAGCATCTCATCGCGGATCTTTGACAGGGCGAGACGTCCTGATGAAGGACGCTCACGCGACGCATTGGCGAGGTCCACGACGAGGGTCGCCAGCACAGGGACCATGGGGGTCGGGCCGACGCGGCTGCTTACTCGACGGAATCCGGTCGACTCGCACGAAAGTTGAGAACTTCCGCCAGCGTTCCGCCTACATGTAAGGATGAGCCCCAATTGCGACTAGGTTTTAGATCGTCCCCTGTATCGACGGTAATCGATGGTGGGGATCGCCCGATGGCAATGCTCCTTCTGGGAATGGGATGGAATAAAGCGATTTCACGCGGCGGCAAAGGTGTACAGTGAGTAGACGGCCTTCGCGCCGTCGGTTGGTTCGAGAGGTAGGTATGCGATTAGATACCAACGCGGCAATTCCTTTCGCGGAGAATGAGACCGCTTACAACCCGGACCGTCGGGCGCGGCTCTTCCTTCTTAAAACTGATGACGCTAGCGGGCCTGTCCAGAGGCACATCAGCTACTCGCTCCGCGATTCCACCATTAGCAAGTGGCGATTTCCTGCTACCGGGATGAAAAATCTGATCGTGGCTCTCCATTTTCCGAATCCGAGCCGCAGCTACGATGCTGCCAGGCATTGCGTGCTTTTCTGGGGATATGACGATTCCAGGGAAATCACTTTCCAGGTGGACCGCGGAACGCTCAACGGCCTGCAACCCACACTGGAATCCGACGAACGGTCCTTTTTGGCGGCCTTCGACGAATTTCGCGAACAGGTACTTGAAATCGCCAAAAGTCGATACGTCCGCGGTCCGCAAAATCGATACTCGATTTAATGAAGGCCGCGGGGCCCTCGCCAAGGGCCGCATTAACCTCGAAGTACTCGGCCGGCGCGGAAGCCGGACCACTGCGCAACGGCTCCTCCGCTGAACGATGGTCCTATCCGGTGGGCGAGCGGCGATCGACGTGTTGCTTGGCCCCTTTGAGTGAGCCTCTTTTCTTCGACCGGGCACGTCCGCTCAAAGTCAGGAAAAACCGCGACACTCGACAGCGCCGCGATCGAGAACGACCCGGCAGACCCGTCCGGACTCTGTCCTTTATACCCATCTCCGCCCCCACGGACCGAGGCTGTGCCTGTTTTCCGG
>LRBF01000146.1 GCA_001580565.1 Caballeronia megalochromosomata
GAGGCGCTCGACAAGACGCTCATTTCGGGCGCGAAGAACGAGGAACTGAAGGCGCTGCTCGTGAAGGTGCGACCGGCGTTCGTCGCGCATCTCGAACACGCGCGTCATTTGCAGGCGGAACTGGCGAAGAGCGGTGCGTGACATGCGCCTGCTCGTCTGTGTGCTGGCCGCACTCGTGTTGCCCGTCGATGCGATGGCGGCCACGTATGTCGTCGTGATCGAGCAGATGCGCTTCGATCCGCCGACGTTGACGGTCGCGCGCGGCGATCGTGTCGTGTGGATCAACAAGGACCTGTTCCCGCACACCGCGACCGCCGACGCGAACGCATTCGATTCGCACGACATCGCGGCGGATGCATCGTGGAGTTACGTGGCGCGCGAAACGGGACGCTACGCGTATTCATGCAAGCTGCATCCGACCATGCACGCGGTCCTGAACGTACGATGAAGACGATGACGAATCTTGCCGCTGAAACCACCGACGACGACCTTGGCATTGCGCGGCGCATCGTCGCGGGCGATCGTGCTGCGTTCGAACTGCTGATGCGGCGGCATAACCGCCGGCTCTATCGCATGGCTCGCGCGACCTTGCGCAACGATGCCGAAGCGGAAGACGCGCTACAGGATGCGTATCTGCACGCGTACAGATCGATGAACCAGTTTCGCGGCGATTCGCAATTGTTCACGTGGCTCTCGCGGCTCGTGCTC
The DNA here is from genome assembly GCA_001580565.1 of Caballeronia megalochromosomata. Classification (GTDB taxonomy): domain Bacteria; phylum Pseudomonadota; class Gammaproteobacteria; order Burkholderiales; family Burkholderiaceae; genus Caballeronia; species Caballeronia megalochromosomata. Next base: position 709 of record LRBF01000146.1, read on the forward strand.
AACGAATGCTTCGCGCGATTGCGGCGCTCGGCGCGTCGTCAGAACGTGATCCCGATCGTGGACACTCCCGATTACATCGACCATGCCGATGCCATGACCACGCACGACGACGACGCCCCCGATCAGGCGCTCGCGCGTTCGCAAGTGCGCGCGCTGCTCGAACGCGAGCTCGATGCATTGCCCGAGTTGTTTCGCGTCGTATTCGTGCTGCGCTCGATCGAGGAGATGAGCGTCGAGGAGACCGCGCAGTGTCTCGACATTCCCGAAGTGACCGTGCGCAGCCGGCATTTTCGCGCGCGCAGCATGTTGCGCGAATCGCTTGCTCAGGCGTTCGATCTTGCCGAGCGCGACGTGTTCGAATTCGGCGGGGCGCAGTGCGATCGCATCGTGGCGAGCGTACTATCGAAGATATCCGGTGACGCGTCATAGCATTGCCGACGCGTTCTCCAGAGCACAAGGAGGGCGCCATGAACAGGAACAGGGCGGCTACGCGGGGAATCGGCATCGGCCGGGCTTGCGCGATAGCGGGAATTGCTGTGCTGGGATGTTTTTCGAACGTGGATGCCCGGACGATCACGGTTCTGTCCGGCACCTATGGCGCGAACTGCGGAGCACCGGCCGGCAATGCGACGGGCGATCTCGTGCGTCAATGCGATGGCCGCGATACCTGCCAGTACGTGCCGGACCGGCAAAGCATCGGCTACACGGCGCGCTCATGCAGCAAGGATCTTCAGGCAGACTGGCGCTGCACCGGCACCGAAATTCATACCGCGATGCTCAGCCCCGAGGCCGGCACGGACAGCACGCTCGTGCTGAGCTGCATCGAGCACAACGGACCGGGACATTGAGCGACACCGGATTGCGCGCAGACGCGCGTTGGGTCGGCAGCCGGTCCGCTTGGACCGGTTAGCCGTCACCCTCGCCTATCGGATCATACCTTTCGGTAAGAGCGCCCGACAAAATTCGCCAACATGCGCGGACCAGTTTCGGTTTAGATTCCTTCGAGATCTTCCTGCTGCTCGGTCGACTCGAGACTGATGCTCCTTCGAATTGGAGCATTATTTCCGCAGGCGCAACCCGATCGCGCGGAACAACTGTCATGACGTTCGCTTTGGTGACAATCCAGATTTACCGCTCGGATAGCCGTTGTTGCTGTGTCGCGCCGGGCGGGACGAGTATTGCGTAACGGAGCGTCTCATCGCTGCCGACTGAACGCATCACCGACGCTTGCCGAAGTCCCGGCAACGCGTTGATGACCTCCGATGCCGCGACGTTTCGAGTGTCCGCGATCGTGAGCAGATGCGCAGGGCGATAAAGTTTCTCCCGATACAGGGCGCCGTACCAGAGCGGCTGCTTGCCGTTCGCATCGCGAACCTTGAAGTGCGAGCGCCACAGACGCAGCACCAGACGGCTTCCCGGTGCGTCAGGTTCCACACGCACAAAGGCAAGCTGCGACGGCTCGCCTTGCGAGTACTTAGGCAGCACCGGCAACTGGCCAACGGGCGTCCGTGGCAACAGCCAGCCGAGCGCCGAGCGCATCGCCCACTCAGCTGCGGGCTGCCAGCCGGCTTGCTTCAGCGCGCTCATGATGACATCGTCGCGTCCCACCCACTGAAGGGGCAGCGGCTCTTCCTCATCGCCACCGATTTCTGTGCGCCGTGCCGGCAACTGCTGCCAGCCATTGTCCAGCCACTTCCCAACGGGCATGCAAAGGGCGAGCCGCTCGACCGGCGAGCTCGCTTTGTGGGGTTGCGCTGGTTCGAAAGAATACCCGGCTGCGGTGACCGCGAGCGTGCCGATGATCATGAGCGTCATTGTCCTCGGAGAGACATCGTCACGCACCTGCCATGAGGTGTAAGCAATGGCAAGCACCGAAAGCCACGCGAGTCCGAGCGCCCATCCGCCAAGAAGTCCAGACAGCCAGACGCGGCCTAGATACAAATCGGCGAGGGCGCCAAGCGCCATCCACAACGCGACCCCGGTGGCAACGCCTGCGCGCCAGCGCAAGCTTTGCCGGCGGCATAGCAACCATCCGACAAACGCGTAGATCAGCAGACTGTACGCCGCACGTCCATCTGGCAGCGGCGTATGAGGACTGCCGGGAATCCAGTCGATAGGACGCGAAGGTCTCAAATTGAATCCGAGAAACGCCGAAAGCACGACCGCCACTCCGACCACGACGATCCACCAAGCGGATGACTTCCAGCATCGCTTGAACACGAGCCAGACGAGCACCACAGCCGCGATTGCAAAGATCACCGCGCGGCTGTTCAACAGCCAGACGGCGTTCATCAGCGAATCCATCGGCGCGATATGGAGCGACTGGAGGAACGTGAAGAGCGCCGAGTCGGCCTGCATCAGCGGATCTTTTGCGATCACGTCCTGAAGCACGCCGCAGAAGAGCCATACACTGCCGATGAAAAGCAGCGCCAATGCCGCGTATGTGGGGAACTCGGGCGCATCAGGATCGACGATCCGTCGCAACTGCTTGCCGAACCACGGAAAACGGTGTGTCCAAAGATGCGTCGTTCCCGCCGTGACGCGCTTTACCATCGGAAGACCGCGCTCGACCATCAGCCTGGCAATGCGCACGATGAGCCACAGCAGCAGCGCCAGGAGAATGAGGATCACGGCAAGTCGCGCGCTGACCGCTTCAGCCAGCGAAGCCGATGCGCCGAACAGGATGCCGGGCGCGATGTGCGCGGGCGCCCACGCGAGCGCCGAGGCGGCGTTGATCGGATAGAACTTCGCGCGGTCCATGCGCGCGGCGCCGACTACGAGCGGCACGATCGCCCGCACCGGCGCGAAGAATCGGGCGAACACGATGCTCTTGCCGCCGTGCCGCCCGACAAACTCCTCGCCGCGCAGCCAGACCGATTCGTGGCCGCGCGCCCGCCACCAGTCGCCGGCCTGCGCCTGATAGCGCCGTCCGAGTTCGTAGCTCACGCCGTCGCCGAAAACGGCGCCCAGCGCGGCCACGCCTATCGTGAGCCAGCCGTCCACCGCACCCGCGCCGATCAGCGCGCCCGCAGCGAACATGATGATCCCGGCGGGGACGAACGTGCCGATTACCGCGAACGACTCGGTGCACGCGGCGGCAAACACGACGGCCAGCACGAGAAAGGGCCGTTCGCTGAGCGAGAGGAGCAGGGTGTGGATGGACATGGCGGCTCCCCGATCAGGCCGTTGCGGGGCCGGGTTCGGCCAGCGCATCCCGTTCAAAACGTCCGTAGCGCAGCGCCAGCGTCGGCAGCACGATCAGGTTCAAGGCGGTGGAGGTGATCAGTCCGCCCAGAATCACGATGGCCATCGGACCTTCGATCTCATTGCCGGCCGCGCCGCTCGTCACCGCAAGCGGAAGGAGAGCCAGCGCGGTCACGAGCGCGGTCATCAGGATCGGCACAAGCCGCTCGGACGCGCCGCGCACGGCTGTCTCAACATTCCACGGCAGTTCGTCGACATGCACGAGGTGCTCGTAGTGGCTGATCAGCATGATCGAGTTGCGCAGGGAGATGCCGAACAGCGTCACAAAGCCGACCATGCTACCGAGCGACAGGGTTGCGCCTGTGAGAACCACACCCAGCACACCACCCACGAGTGCAAAGGGTAAGTTGGCCATGACCAGCAGCACGCCCCGGCTGCTCCTAAGCGCAAGAAATAGCAGCAACGCAATGCCGATGAGCGACATCGCCCCGTACACCAGCAAGTCATGTTGCGATTGCGCGCGCGCCTCGCTCTCGCCGGCGAATACCGCGTAAGTCCCCGCTGGCATGCTGATGTCCTGACTCACGCGCGCCTGGGCCTCCTTGACGAAATCGCTTACGGGGCGGCTCCCGAGGTTGACCGACACCGTCTGCATGCGGCGCCCACCATCGTGGGTGATCTGATAGCGCCCGGAGACCTGATGAATGGTCGCGAGATCGCGCAGCGGCACGGCGAGTCCGTCCGGGTTGCGCAGCATCAGCGCGCCGATGCCGGCGAGCGTGGCGCGCTCGCGCGGCGAGAGCACCGCTACGACGCCAACCGTGCGGCTGCCCTGATAGATTTGTGAAACGGTGGTGCCTTGATACGCGGACTGGATCGCATCAAGCACTTCCACGGGCCTGAATCCCCAGCGGTTCAACTGGTCGAGCTTCAGTTTGACATCGAGTTCGGGAATGCCTGGAGGCGATTCCACCCGGACGCTCGCCGCTCCCCGGATAGACCCAAGCACACGAGCGATCTCCTGCGCCTTTCGATCGATCACATCGAGGTTGTCGCCGAATACGTTGACCACGACCGGCGCCGTCACGCCAGAAATCGTCTCGTCGATGCGTTCGACCAGAAATGTATTCACCGACGTCGTCAGCCCAGGGAAGCGCGCAAGCGCCTGCTTGATGCGATAAAGCGCCCAGCTTTGCCCCGATGCGCTCATCGGATCGAGATCGACCTCGAACTCGGAGAGTTGTACGCCGACGGGATCGACAACCTCGGTGGCGCGGCCCGCACGCTGCGCGACGAGACGCACGCCGGGAACCTGCATGAGCGCGTGCGACACTTGAGTGCCGATGCGCATCGATTCGGCGAGCGATGTGCCGGGCGCCAGGCCCATATGGACAATGAAGTGACCCTCGCGCAACTCCGGTATGAAGTTGCCGCTCATGAACGGCAGCGCAACGAGCGCCGCCACGCACATCAGTGCGACGGCGATGATCACGGTCTTCACGCGTTGTTCGATATGCACCAACAGCGCGACATAGCGGGCCTTCAGGCGAGCGATGAGCCGCGGTTCCCGCTCCGGCAGGGGACCGTGCACGAGCAGGGCGAGCGCCATCGCGGGAGTGAGCGTGAGCGCCACGCAGAGCGACGCGAGCACGGCGAGCATGTAAGCGATGCCGAGCGGCGCGAACAGCTTGCCGGCGACGCCTGAGAGCGTGAGCACCGGCAGGAAGATCAACATCACAATGAAGGTGGCGAACACCACGGCGCTGCGGACTTCGAGCGACGCGCGCAGAACTATGCGAAACGCGGGCAACGGCTTCGGCAGGCTGCGATTTTCCCGCAAGCGGCGGTAAATGTTCTCGACGTCGATGATCGCGTCATCAACCACCTCGCCGAGCGCGATCGCAAGACCGCCAAGCGTCATTGTGTTCAGGCTCACGCCGAGCGACGTCAGCACGATGACCGCGACGAGCAGCGAAAGGGGGATCGCCACCGCGGAGATCACGGCCGTGCGCGCGTTCAGCAAGAAGAGGAACAACACCGCAACGACCAGCACGGCGCCGACGATCAACGCCATGCGCAGGTGACTGACCGAGGCATCGATGAAGTTAGCCGGGCGGAACACATCAGCGGTCACGTCGACACCTTGCTTGTCGAGCACCGGCTTGAGCGTCGACAGCGTTTTCTCGATGCCCTTCGTGACGGCCATCGTGTTAGTCCCGTACTGGCTCTCCATCACGAGCATCACACCGGGCTGGCCCATGATCGAGGCCGCGCCGACCGCGGGCGCGGAAGCCCAGGTTACCGTCACGACGTCACCGAGTCGAACGGCCGCGCCGTTGCTCCAGTGCACCACGATCGCGGCAAGCTTGTCGGGTGCCGTGACCTGGCCGTCCGCGTTGACGGCGATGCGCTGGTTATCGTTCTCGATGAAGCCCGCGCCGCGCACGCCCGTGGAGACACGCGCCGCGGCCAAAGCGTCCTGCATCGTGAGGCCGTAGTGCATCAGCTTCGCAGGATCGACCTGGATCTGGAGTTGCCGGGTTTGTCCGCCAAAGACGATGGCGTCCGCCACGCCCGGCACGCTGAGCAACTGGGGCCTGACGGTCCACTGCGCGATGTCGTATAGCTCCATCAGCGAATGCTGCTTCGAGGTCAGGCCAATCGTGCGCACGACACTGGTCGTGGTGGTGAGCGGCAGCAGCTTCGGCGGCGAGACGCCAGCGGGCAGGCTCGTGGCGAGCGCGCTCACGCGCTCCGAGACGAGCTGGCGAACCTGCATCACGTTTGCGTGTTCATCGAAGACCAGTGTGACGGCGGAGAGGCCCTGCATCGATCGGGAGCGCATCGACTGCAGCCCAACTATGCCGCCGAGACCATTCTCGATGGGCTGTGTCACGAGCGTCTCGACCTGCTCGCTGGTGAGCCCCGGCGCTTCGGTCTGGACGATGCTCATGGGTGGCGCAAACTCGGGAAACACGTCGAGCTTGGCGCGAGTGAGCGAGAAGAGACCGTAGCCGGCCGTGATGACGGCCAGCGCATAGATCACGTCGCGAAAGCGCAGCGAAAGCCGGATGATTGCGTTGAGCATGTGCGGTTGTTGGATTCGTATCGTGCCGGGCGAAACGACGGGTCAGTCGTCGCGTCAGTCATCGCTTTAGTCGTCACATTCAGGCGGGTCCTTGCAGGCCGTCGCGATACCTTGAGGCTTCTGCTCCTCGGAAAGCAGCAACTGGGCGCCTTGCGTGACGATGCGATCTCCTGCGTGAAAGCCGGCGTTCACGAGATATCCCTGCTCGCCCTCGTTGCCTGCTGGCACGAAGCGCCGCGTAAAGTGACCGGTTGACGTCTGCACATAGGCCCACGGCTGTCCGCCGTACCAGACGACGGCCGCCTCGGGAACGACAAGCATCTGCGAGGCGGGCGCCGGCGTCGGCACATGCGCGCGGGTACGGGTGCCGACGGGCAATGCCCGGTCCGCCGCGTAAAGCCATGGACTCCCTTGTACCGATGGATCGGCGATCGGCGACGCCGACAGCTTCGTCGCGGCGACCAACTCGCCATCGGGTGCGTCCACCGTGATCCGTGCGGGAGCGTCGCCCTTGAATCCCGCGGGCAGCGTCACACGCAGCACGGCCGTGCGGCCCGACAGCAGCCGCTGCAACAGGTCCGACGAAGGGCCCGTCGATGCGCGCGTGAGCGCATCACCGAATTGCTGGCGCATCGTTGCTTCCAGCCCGCTGACTGCCGCCTTGGAGGACTTGAGTTTCGCCTGATCCGTCTGCATTGCCGCGCGTGCGTCCTGCAGGCTCTTTTGGGAGACGTTGCGGTCGTCCTCGTACAGCACATTGCTGCGTTCATACTGCGTATGGGAATTGCCAGCTTGGACAGTGAGCGTATCGAGATCGGCACGTGCAGTGGCCAGACGGTTGCGCAGATCGAAGAGCGGCTGCAGATCGACCACCGTTGCCCAGGCCCTGCTGTCAGGCTGCACAGTGGCGAGGGTGAGGGGCGCAACCTCGATGTGGCTCGCTCGTTGTATGTCCGGACTGACGGTCACGACGGTCTCACCGTTGACCATGTGAACACCTGGCTGAGGTGAGCCCTGTGCGGTCGCCGATGATGCCGCTGGTTTCGGGTAAAGCGTCTGATAGATGTACCAGCACGCGCCGGCGGCCAACGCGATCGTGATGGCGCAAAAAATGAGCAGCCGGTATTTCATCGGCGTGGTTCCTGTTGAGTCAGAGACTGGATTGCCGTGTTGGATCCAAGGGGACGCTGCATGGCGTCCTCGAGGGCAGCGGCCGCCTTTTGCGCGGCGACGACGGCATCCAGGTAGGTGGTTTCGTTGGCCTCGTAGTCCGCCCTCGCCTGCGTGAGCGTCAGCCGATCTGTATTGCCCGAGGCGAAACCTGCCGCCTGACTGTCCAACAGATGCCGTGCGATCGTGAGATGGTGGGCAGACAACTGCACCGCGGCGAGGCTCGCCCGATAGCGCTCGAGGGTGTGATCCAGATCGCCAAGAATCGAATCCTGCAAGGCCGCGGTGCGGGCAGCGGCTTCCTTACGCTTCGCCTCGGCCTGCGCAATGTTTCCCTGGTTCTGGTCGAAGATCGGCAACGTGATCCCCGCCAGCCCAAAGCCGATCTTGTGCGTACCTGTGTCGTAGGTGTAGCCAGGTCCGAGATGGATATCGGGATACTGCTTGGCCATTTCCAGCTGGAGCGCCGACTCGGCTGCTGCGTATTGCGCGAGCGAAGCCAGCAGATCAGCCCGATGGAAAATGGCGTCGCGTTGCGCGTCAGCGGCCGGCGGCGGGGGCGGCGCCGTACCGAATTCGTCGAGATTGAACTGAAGGCCATCGAGCGCGGCCGCCGGCACGCCGATTGCCGCCGCGAGTTGAGCGAGGGCATCTTGTCGTGCGCTTTGTGCCGCGGCCAAATCAGACTGTGCCTGGGTCGCGACAAGAACAGCGGCGTCGACGTCCGGTCCCGAGTTTTCGCCTACCGAGCGCCGCTTCGAGACCATCTGTACGACCTGCTGCAGCGCCTTCCCCTTGCGCGACAGATCTGCACAGCGTTCGCGTGCAGCGTACAGCGCGAGTAGTGCATCGCGGACCTGCGCGCGGACTTTCCACGCTTCGTTGCCAATCGTCAGGCGCGCGGCTTCCGAGAGGTGGGATGCCTGATCGACACGGTAACCGCGCTTGCCCGCGGTCTCGATCGGAATGTCGAGCGCCGGACCCCAGATGAAGGGTGCACCCGGTCCGGGATTCGGCGTCGCGAACTGGAACGGTAACTGCAAGATCGCGTTCGGAACGGCATCCGCGACCTGAATGCCGGCTCTCGCAGTGCCCCATTGCGCGCGCGCGATATCGAGCGCGGGGCTGTAGTACCACGCTGCGAGTGTCAGCGACTGCTGGTCCCAGCGGAGGATCGGCCAGGGCCGGACGTCGTGACCGAGCGCCCTGTCGAGATAGGCTCGCAGGTCTTCGCTCGCAAGCGACCGGTCTTCGAACTGATGGGCGAGCTGAGCGGGCGCGATCGGCTGTGCGTGATAGGACGCACAGCCGGTCAGCAAGGTCAGGACAAGCAATATCGCGCGGCGCATTCCGGCATCCATGGGTCTCCCGACCGCCCAGGCAGGCGGCTCATGACCCGGATACTACGGAACCAGTTGTGAAAATTTCGTAAAGAGCGGGGCGCTCAGCGTTCGGCGGCGCTTTCGGGGTTAGTGACCGGCAGGCTCAGCGACACGCGCGTGCCCCGATGCTGCTCGCTTACGATCTGTATGGCCCATCCATGCCGATCGCAGATCTTCTTAACGATTGACAGGCCAATGCCGAAACCCCGCTGTTCGGTCTGTAGTTCGGTCTGCGCAGGCGCGGCCCGGTAGAACCTGTCGAAGACGTGCGGCAACGCCTCTTCTGCAATACCCGAGCCGGTGTCTTCGATGTGCAGGCGGCCTTCCACGTACGAAAAGCGTATGCGACCACCTCGATCGGTGTAGCGCACGGCATTGTCGGTCAGGTTCGAAAGGACAATCGCCAGCGCAGAGGGGCTCGCGTTGATCTGAACGCGGCTGTCCACATCGACTATCGTTCGCACGCTGTTGATCGCAAGACGATCTGCAAAGGGCGTCAGCGTTGTGTCGACGATGCGCGCGAGATTGACCGGCTCGGCATGCTGGGCGGAATCATCGCGAGCGAGCATGAGGAGCGCATTGACGAGCTCGTGCATGCTGTCTGCCGCGCGGTTGATCTGCGCAAGGCGGGCGCGCGACTTGCCGCTGACTCCGGGGTCCTGGTTCAGCAGTTCACAACTGGTCTTGATCGCCGTGAGCGGTGTGCGCAGCTCGTGACTCACGTCGCCGGTAAACTCTTTCTCCCGCGCGATCATTTCCGCCATGCGCCGGTGATAGTCGTTAAAAGCGTCGACAAGTCCGATGAGTTCGGCTTCGTCATAACGGCCTGGATTGATCAACGCCGTGCTTTCGTGCCGGAGCGCCTTGACCTGGCGAGCGAGGCCCGCGACCTGGCGAACCAGCAGTCCTGAAACGCCGAATGACAGCCAGACCGTCAACAACGCAAACAGGCCGGTGCCGGCCATCAGCGCGTTGACCATCTCCTTGAAATGCTTTTCGTAGCTGCTGAAGTTGTAGACGCGATAAAGCCGCGTCTCTCCAAACGGGGCAATCGCAACATGGACCTCGTTGTCGCCGATGAGGATCTCGTGCGTTCCCTCCGACAAGGACGCGACGCTCGACGGCAGCACGATGCCCGAGTTGTCCGCCGCGGAGACATAGCCGCTCAGGTGCTCGTCGAACGGCGGGAGCAACGATCGATTCGCCTGATAGCTTCGCAGCACGCTGAGCATGTCATCGCTGATCAGCGCGTTGATGAGCCGCTCCTCCTGCGCTTCGGCAAGCACCCGGACGCCCAGCGCCTGAGCGGCAAGCAGGACGATGGTCAGCGCCGAGAAAGCCAGCGCAACCTTGAAGCGCAGGCTACGTCGCATCGGTATCGCGGGCGACGAGCCGGTAGCCGAGCCCATGCACCGTCTCGATCAGCTCGGTCTCGCCGGGCAGCGTCAATGCCTTGCGCAGCGTGTAGATATGCGCCCGCAGCGTGTCGCTATCGGGTAGCTGGTCGCCCCAAACCTCCTTCTCAAGCTCGGTACGGCCAAACACTCGCCCGGGCGATTGCATCAGAATGCGCAGCAGCTGCAGGCCCTTCGGCTGCAGCTTGATGACCCGGCCGGCGCGCTCGACGGTGAGCGTCGTCAGATCGAGCCGGACATCCGAAAAGCGCAGGTCCTGCAAGGCGACTTCGCCTCTGTAGCGTTTGATCAACGCGCCGAGCCGGGCGCCCACCTCGCGCAGCGAGAAGGGCTTGACCAGATAGTCGTCGGCGCCATGCACGAAACCGGCGAGCTTGTCGTCGAGCGCGTCCTTTGCGGTGAGCATCAGCACCGGCGTGTCCCGGCGCGCTTCTTCACGCAGCTTGCGGCACAGCGTCAGTCCATCCATTCGCGGCAACGACAGATCCAGCAGGATCGCGTCCCACGTTTCAGCCACTGCCATCGCCAATCCCGTTTGTCCATTGGAGGCGAGATCGACCTCGTAGCCGTTTGCTTCCAGATAGTCGTACAGGTTCGCGGCGATCGCCGAATCGTCCTCGACAATGAGCACCTTCATCAAATTACCGTCCGGCGAGGTTTTCGTTAAGGGGTATGGACGCGTGCGTTTCGTCGCCGACGCCTTTCAGCATCCGGTGTCTGTCGTGCGCGGAAAGGCACGTGCCGCCGTCGGCGCTATATCGTGCTGCGCCGACATTGGCACCGTCGATTCCCGGGCCCGCCGCTAATACTTGTATGGCTTCGCAGTGTTGCCACAGTCTACAGAAGTTGAGCGCCCATCCAGCGTAGCTAGTCGTGCAGGGGCTGCAACGTCGCTGCGATCGTTCTTGTCTTGAGCTAAGTCAAGCGATTGAAGTCTCAGCGGCGATACAGTCAGGCTGTCGCTATTCTTCACGCTACGCCGATCGTCGTCGTGGGAAGAGGGGGCAATCTTGAGCGCGGTTTCCGGGATTGAAACGGTCGTCGAGTATGCGCCGTCCGCATGAGAATCGTCATCCACGCCCGCTTGAAATCGGAAGTCAATCGCTCACGGCGCGCGAAGAGTAATCGAGTTCTGCTTGCCGATTCGAACGTTCCCGAACGGAGCTGATGAGCATGCTGTTCAGCAAGTTGTTGCGGGGGCTTGCCCGCATGGAGCCGAACGCCGGAGACAACCGACTGGATTGGAGATTGGTACTTCGGCGAACCGGCGTCGCGAAGTTGTTGGCTGCGGCTGTCCTGGTCATTGGAGGCGTGTGGCTGTTTCTCGGGATCCTCGAAGATGTCATCAGCAAGGACCCTTTGGTCACCGTCGACCGGGCGCTACACGATGGGCTGCGTGGCCTTCGTTTTCCCCTTTTGGATCACCTGATGGTGGCGGTTTCGGAGCTCGGCGATGCCGCCGTCACGCTACCCGTGTCCCTGGCCGTGCTAGTCGTGCTGCTGTCCCGGTGCGAATGGCGTACCGCCGGCTACTGGGTAGTCGCCTTGGCAACGGCGGAGGCATCCGTCAAAGCATTTAAGTTCGCCGTTCAGCGACTTCGGCCAATGTCGATCTACGATGGCATTGAGAGTTTTTCCTTTCCCAGTAGTCATGCCACATTGAGTATTGCGGTTTATGGCTTCCTCACGTACCTGCTATGCCGCGGCAGACCGAGGGCAGCGCAACGCGGGATTTGCGTTGCAAGTGGCTCGCTGGTCGCGTTGATCTCCTTTTCGCGTCTATATCTCGGCGTTCACTGGTTTTCTGACATTCTGGCCGGCCTTAGCCTCGGTACCGCCTGGATTGCGTTCCTGTCTGTCAGCCACCATCTACGGGACCGTGACAGACGAACATCCTATCTGCTACCAGTCGTCGTCCTCATCACATTTCTGACGAGCGCCGCGATTCACATTTCCATGCAAGCTTGATTTCACCCGGTACGTCATGTAGCGGACGCAAGTCGTTGGCACCATAGATGGTGTTCACGACGCCATGCACAAGTGGCGTTTCTCGGGAGCCAAATTTAGCTGCTCAACGGCAAAGCCTGCCAGCCAGACCAGGCCATGTAGAACCCAACGCATAAAATCAGTACAGCCGAAACATACGGCGCGCGTCGGGCGAAATCCGCAAAGCCCGACCAGCGCTTCTCGACATGCCGGATGCTCAGCGCCGCCAGGACACCGGCCGATACCATCGTCGCCGCGAGGCCGATGCTGAAGCACATGACCAGCAGGAAACCGAGCGAGAGTTGCTTCAGTTGAATGCACAGCAGGAGAACAGTGATCGCAGCCGGGCAAGGGATGAGTCCACCGGTCAGGCCGAACATCATGATTTGGCCGGTCGTGACGGTGCGGCCTTGGAAGCGACGGCGAATGTCATCGGCATGGGCCCGAGCCCACTCCCTTAATCACATTTACGCGCCCACGTGACCGAGGTTTACCGCGGATGAGCTCCACTGCTTGGACAAAAAAAA
>LRBF01000147.1 GCA_001580565.1 Caballeronia megalochromosomata
GGGGCAACACCAATAGACCGACACGAAAACGGGATCCAGCGAAACCACGCCAAACACCCCAAACACCCCCGCAGCTAAAATACCCCTTGTGAACAAGAAGCCCAAACCCATCGACTTCAAAGCCCCGTCCGAGATCGTCGCGCAACGCCTGATCGGCGCGATCGTAACCGTAGACGGTGTCGGCGGCCGTATCGTCGAAACGGAAGCCTATGACCGCGAAGATCCCGCCTCGCACAGCTTCTCCGGGCCAACGCCGCGCAACGCGGTCATGTTCGGGCCGCCCGCCCATGCCTATGTCTACCGTTCCTACGGCATCCACTGGTGCCTGAACTTCGTGTGCCGCGAGACCGGCCACGGTGCCGGCGTGCTGATTCGCGCGATCGAGCCGCTCGTCGGCATCGCCGCCATGCGCGAGCGGCGCGGACTGGAGCCCATCATACTTCTATGCTCCGGCCCGGGCCGCGCCGCGCAGGCGCTCGGCATCACCCACAGGAACAACGGCATGTCGCTGCTCGAAGCGCCGTTTCATATCGAGCCGCCCGAAGAAGACTTCCCGATCGTGCACGGTCCGCGCATCGGCATCACCAAGGCAATTGACGTGCCCTGGCGCTTCGGGCTCGCCGGTTCGAAGTTCGTCAGCAAGCCCTTTCCAGCCGCGTGATGCGTCACTCCGCCGGACGCAGCTTCTTCACTTCTTCATCCGATGGCTGCACGCTCGCGCCATCGACATAACGGAACGATGTCATCACGCCCTTGCCATCCTTCTGGCCCGTCACGCCGACATACGCGCCCATCGTCGATTGATTGTCCTGCTTGCGGTACGTGATGGGGCCGAACGGCGTATCGACCGGCAAGCCCTTGAATGCGGCGGCGAGTTTGTCCGCATCGGGCGAGCCGGCTTTTTTCAGGCCATTGGCAATCGACATCATCGCCGTATAGCCGACGACCGAGCCCAGACGCGGATAGTCGTGATACTTCGCCTCATAGTCGGCGACGAATTTCCTGTTCTGCGGCGTATCGATCGAATACCACGGATAGCCCGTGACGATCCAGCCGACCGGCGCTTCCTTGCCGAGCGGATCGAGATAATCCGGCTCGCCCGTCAGGAGCGACACGACCGCGCGATCCTTGAACAGTCCACGCGTGTTGCCCTCGCGCACGAACTTGCCGAGGTCCGCGCTGAACAGCACGTTGAAGATGGCGTCGGGCTTCGCATCAGCGAGCGCCTGCGTGACCGCGCCCGCATCGACGTTGCCGAGCGGCGTCGCCTGCTCCGCTACGAATTCGACATCCGGTTGCGCCGCCTTCAGCAAGCGCTTGAACGTGGCCACCGCCGATTGCCCGTATTCGTAGTTCGGATACACGAGCGCCCAGCGCTTTTTCTTGAGCTTCGCGGCTTCGGGCACGAGCATCGCGACCTGCATGTAGGTCGACGGGCGCAGGCGATACGTATATTTGTTGCCGTCCTGCCAGACGATCTTGTCGGTGAGCGGCTCGGCCGCGAGGAAGAAGATGCGCTTTTGCTTCGCGTAGTCCGCGAGCGCGAGGCCCGTATTCGACAGATAACCGCCGAACAACAGCTTCACCTGCTCGCGCGCGACGAGTTCCTGCGCGACGCGAACGGTATCGCCGGGGTTGCCGTTGTCGTCGCGCGAGACGACTTCTAGCTTGTCGCCGTTGATGCCGCCCGCCGCGTTGATCTCATCGAGCGCGAGATTCCAGCCGTTCTTGTACGGCAGAAGAAACGCAGGCTGCGCCTTGTAGCTGTTGATCTCGCCGATCTTGATGGTATCGGCGTGCGCGGCGAATGCCAGACTCGCCGCGATGGCGGCGATGGTAAAGCGCAGTGGCATCATCGGGTTGTGTCCTCTCTGTTTGGATTCGATTCGTTCATACGCCAAGGAATTCGCGGCGCGCGGCATCGTCGCGCGCGAATGCGTTCATCGCGCCTTCATGGCGTATCTGGCCTTTCTCCAGCACATACACGCGGTCGCTGACGAGTTCCGCGAAGTGCAGGTTCTGTTCCGACAAAAGTATCGCGAGCCCTTCGCGCTTCAGTTCGAGAATCATATCGGCCATCTGTTCGACGATCACGGGCGCGACGCCCTCCGATGGCTCGTCGAGCAACACGAGGCGCGGATTGCCCATCAAGGTGCGCGATACGGTCAGCATCTGCTGCTCGCCGCCGCTCATGCGGCTCGCGCGGCGGTTGCGCATGTCGCCGAGATTCGGAAACACGCGAAAGAGCTTTTCGGGTGTCCATAACGGCGCGTCCTCGCGCGGCGGCTGGCGGCCCGTGTCGAGATTCTCCATCACGGTGAGATCGCCGAATACGCGGCGATCTTCCGGCACGTAGCCCAGGCCACGGCGCGCGATGCGATGCGGCGCCATGCCCGCGATGTCCTCGCCCATGAACGACACGGTGCCCGATGTGCGCGTCAGAAGACCCATCACGGCTTTCATCGTCGTGGATTTACCCGCGCCGTTGCGGCCCATCAACGCGACCACTTCACCGCGACCGACTTCGAAGCCGACGTCGAACAGGATCTGCGCGCGGCCATAGTACGCATTCAGCGACTCGACTTTCAGAAGCGTCATGTCGAAGCTCCCGCGCGCGGCGCGAACGATGCACCCGTGCCGAGATAGACCTCGCGCACGCGCGCATCGTTGCGGATCGCTTCGGCGTCGCCTTGCGCGATCAGACGGCCGCGCGCGAGCACGATGAGTTTGTCCGCATGCGAGAACACCACGTCCATGCTGTGCTCCGTGAACAGCACGCCGATGTTGCGCTCTTTCGCGAGGCGCGCGGTGAGCGCCATCAGTTCATTGCGTTCCTGCGGGGCCATGCCGGCAGTCGGTTCGTCCATCAAGAGCAGCTTTGGATGATTCGCCAGCGCCATCGCGAGTTCGACGCGCTTCACATCGCCATATGCCAGCACTGCGCAACTGCGCCGCGCGTGCGCCGTCATGCCGACGAGATCGAGCAAGGCCAGCGCTTCGCCTTCCTTCCATGACGCGACGCGCCCGAATAGACTGTAGATGCGCCGTTCGCGCGACAGCAACGCCATCTGCACGTTCTCCAGCACGGTCATCGAATTGAAGGTCGCGGCGATCTGGAACGTGCGGCCCACGCCGAGACGCCAGATGTCGCGCGGACGCATGCCCGCGATGTCATGGCCTTCGAAACGGATCGCGCCCGCGCCGGGTTTGAGCTGACCGTTGATCATGTTGAAGCACGTCGATTTGCCCGCGCCGTTCGGTCCGATCAGCGCGAGCAACTGCCCGGCTTCGAGATCGAACGAGACGTCGTCGACGGCCTGCACGCCATCGAATGACTTCGACAGATGCGCGATCGAAAGCAGCGTCATTGCGCCTCCCGGAACCAGCGCTCGCGCACGAAGCCCGCGATGCCTTGTGGAAACGCGATGACGAGCACGAGAATCGCGGCGCCGAGCAGCGCCTGCCAGTAATCGGTCTGACGCGCGACGGTATCCTGCAGCCACGTGAACACGCTAGCGCCGACGATCGGGCCCGCGAGCGTCTGAATGCCGCCGAGCAGGACCATCACGAGGCCATCGACGGAACGGCCCACGCTGATCGCTTCGGGCGAGATGTTGCCCTTCGAGAAGGCATAGAGCGAGCCTGCAAGTCCGCATACGAGCGCCGCGACGACGAACGCGGCCCATTGCACGCGCGCGACGTTCATGCCGATTGCTTCGGCGCGCAACGGCGAATCGCGCCCCGCGCGCATCGCGAGGCCGAGCGGCGAGAAAAGCATGCGCCGCAAGAGCCATACGCCGATGACGGTAAACACGAGCGTGAGGTAATAGAACGCGACAGGCGACGAAAGCCACGGCGACGGCCAGATGCCGAGTATGCCGTTGCTGCCGCCCGTCACCGCATCCCATTGAAAGACGACGGACCAGACGATCTGCGCGAATGCGAGCGTGAGCATCGCCAGATAGACGCCCGACAGCCGCACGCAGAACCAGCCGAACACGATCGCGCCGATGCCCGCGATGAGCGGGCCGAGCACGAGCGCGGCTTCCATCGGCAGCGCGAAGACCTTGAGAAATAACGCCGCGCCATATGCGCCGAGACCGAAGTATGCCGCGTGACCGAACGAGTGCATGCCGCCCGGTCCCATGATGAAGTGCAGGCTCGCCGCGAACAGCACCGCGATCATGATCTCGACGAACAGCACGGGCATGTACGGAAACACGCCGGCGGCGAGCGGCGCGAGCGCCAGCGCGATTGTTGCTGCGGCCGCGGCGATCTTCATGCCGCGCGTGGCAGGACGCAAAGGCTGATCGGCGGGCGCGGCGGTGCGGGCAATCGTCTGTGGGCGGCCGAAGAGGCCCCACGGGCGCAGCACGAGAACGACGGCCATCACGACGAACTCCGCGACCAGCGTGAACTTCGACAACGACAGGTCGACGCCTGCGATCGATACGTGCCCGATGCCGATGCACATCGCCTTGATCTCCGCGATCAACAGCGCCGCGACGAACGCGCCCGGAATCGAGCCCATGCCGCCGACCACGACGACGACGAACGCATTGCCGATGGTATCCAGGTCGAGCGACAGATTCGCCGACATGCGCGGCACCTGCAACGCGCCGCCCAATCCCGCGAGCAACGCGCCCACGAAGAACACGCCGGTGAAGAGCCACGCCTGATTGACGCCGAGCGCGCCGAGCATCTCACGATCCGCGCTGGCCGCGCGCACGAGCGTGCCCCAGCGCGTGCGCGTGAGCGCGTACCAGAGCGCGAAAAGCACGAGCGGCCCGATGACGATCAACGCGAGGTCATAGGTGGGCAATGCATGCCCGAGCATCTGCACCGCGCCTTCCAGATGCGGCGCGCGCGGGCCGAACAGATCCTCCGGTCCCCACACATAGAGCGCGGCATCGCGAATGATCAGCACCAGCGCGAATGTGGCGAGCAGATGAAACAGCTCGGGCGCACGATAGATGCGCCTCAGCACACCCATTTCGATGACCGCGCCGATCACCCCGACGACGAGCGCAGCGCCCGCCACCGACGCCCAGAAGCCCGCGACGCTGTCGCCGAAACGGCTCGTGAGGCTATACGCGACATACACGCCCAGCATGTAGAGCGAGCCATGTGCGAAGTTGACGATGCGCGTGACCCCGAAGATGAGCGACAGGCCCGACGCGACGAGAAAGAGCGCACAGGCATCGGCGAGGCCGTTGACGAGTTGGACGAGCAAGTTGGAGAGCATCGGGCTCTGTGGGCGTTTCGGCTGAAAGAGCCGACATTATCGATGAATTGAGCAACACGCTCCTTGCCCGACAAAATGTCCGTGTACGCGCCCGATGGAAAAAACGTATTGACGGCGTTTATGTCTCGTATATGCTCATTGAAGGGCAATTGTCGGCATCGACGATTGCTCTGCAGATCAACTCGTCAACGAGTCTTATCGTGAAAGTCCAAAGCCCTCTGGCACGCTGGAGCCGCCGCTCCTGCGCCGATCGCTGCGGCAAGCTTCCCGATCGCCGCTTCCTGCCGGTTCTGACCGTCCTCTCTCGCCGCTGCGTGCGGCGTCACAACGCCATTTCCGCGCGCGCGTTCATCGCCGTGCATTGCGTCGGCGCGGCTTCGCTGCTGCCGTAGCGCCTCCTTCCGCTCTCCCTTTCCTGACTGACTGGTCCGCGCGCGTGCGTCTGCACGCGTGAATGCGCGCGCCTTCCTTCTTCGCGCCTTTGCGATTCATCGCCAAGGCGCTGGAAGCGTGCGCCCTTCAAAACAAGACAAGAGAATGAAAATGGAACGCATCGACGACTTTCTGCGAAAGCATCACATCACCGAAGTTGAAGCGATCATTCCCGACATGGCGGGCACCGCGCGCGGCAAGATCATTCCGCGCAGCAAGTTCGAATCGGGCGAATCCATGCGCCTGCCACAAGCCGTGATGATCCAGACGGTCACGGGCGACTACCCCGTCGATGGCAGCTTCACCGGCGTCACCGATCCCGACATGGTGTGCGTGCCCGATCCCGCGACGATCCGCCTGATTCCGTGGGCGGTCGATCCTACGGCGCAGGTCATCCACGATTGTGTCCATTTCGACGGCACGCCCGTCGCGATTTCGCCGCGCCGTGTGCTGCGGCAAGTGCTGGAGAAATTCGCGGCGAAAGGCTGGCGTCCCGTGGTCGGGCCCGAGCTCGAATTCTTTCTCGTCGACATGAACCGCGATCCCGATCTGCCCTTGCAACCGCCTGTGGGCAGAACCGGGCGCGCGGAAACGGGACGACAGGCGTATTCGATCGATGCAGTGAACGAGTTCGATCCGCTCTTCGAAGACATCTACGAGTATTGCGAGGTGCAGGAACTCGAAGTAGACACGCTGATTCATGAAGTCGGCGCGGCGCAGATGGAAATCAACTTCATGCACGGCGATCCGCTCAATCTCGCGGACCGCGTGTTCCTCTTCAAACGCACGGTGCGCGAGGCGGCGCTGCGTCACAAGATGTACGCGACCTTCATGGCGAAGCCGATGGAGAACGAACCCGGCTCGGCGATGCACGTTCATCAGAGCGTCATCGATGAAGAGACCGGCCGTAATCTCTTTACCAGTCGCGATGGCGAACCGACCGGCCTCTTCCATAGCTATATCGCGGGACTGCAAAAATATACGCCCGCGCTCATGCCAATCTTCGCGCCGTATATCAATTCCTACCGAAGGCTATCGCGCTTCATGGCCGCGCCGATCAACGTGCAATGGGGCTACGACAACCGCACCGTGGGATTTCGCGTGCCGCATGCGTCGCCGCAGGCACGGCGCATCGAGAACCGCATACCGGGCGTCGATTGCAATCCATATCTCGCGATCGCGGCGACGCTGGCCGCGGGTTATCTCGGCATGACGCAGCATCTGGAGCCCACGGAGCCGCTCGCGAGCGATGGCTATCGCCAGCCGTATCAGTTGCCGCGCAATCTCGACGAAGGCCTCACGCTGATGGGCGCCTGCGAACCGCTTGCCGACATGTTCGGCGAGAAATTCGTGCGCGCCTATCTCGCGCTGAAGGAAACCGAATACGAAGCGTTCTTCCGCGTGATCAGTTCGTGGGAACGCAAGCATCTGCTGCTGCACGTTTAAAGGAGACGACGACATGAACGATCGAATCGACTCGACGGCGCATTACCGCGCGCTCGACGCCGCGCACCATCTGCATCCTTTCTCCGACATGGGCGCGCTCAATCGCACGGGCAGCCGCGTAATCGTGAAAGCCGAGGGCGTGTATCTACAGGATTCGGAGGGTAATCGCATCATCGACGGCATGGCGGGACTGTGGTGCGTGAACGTCGGTTATGGACGCCGCGAACTCGCCGATGCCGCGCTGGAGCAGATGCACGAATTGCCCTTCTACAACACCTTCTTCAAGACGACGCATCCGCCGGTGGTCGAATTGTCCGCGCTGCTCGCGGAACTCGCGCCGGCGAAGTTCAATCGCTTCCTCTATTGCAACAGCGGCTCCGAAGCCAACGATACGGCGCTGCGCGCGGTGCATCGCTATTGGGCCGTGCAAGGTCAGCCGACGAAGCGGTATGTCATCGCCCGCACGAATGCGTATCACGGCTCGACCATCGCGGGCGCGACGCTCGGCGGCATGAGTTACATGCACGAGCAGATGCCCTCGAAAATGGAACACGTCGCGCATATCGATCAACCCTACTGGTTCGGTGGAGGCGGCGCGATGGATGCACATGCGTTCGGCCTCGCGCGTGCGCGTCAGCTCGAAGAAAAGATTCTCGAACTCGGTGCTGCGAACGTCGCGGCGTTCATCGGCGAGCCGTTCCAGGGCGCGGGCGGCGTAATCTTTCCGCCATCGAGCTACTGGCCCGAGATCGAACGCATCTGCCGCAAGCATGACGTGCTGTTGATCGCCGATGAAGTGATCGGTGGATTCGGACGCACGGGAGAATGGTTTGCGCATCAGCACTTCGGTTTCGAGCCGGATGTCATCACGATGGCCAAAGGCCTCACGAGCGGCTATGTGCCGATGGGCGCGGTGGCGCTGTCAGATTCCATCGCGGATGCAATCGCGAACCATGGCGAGTTCAATCACGGCTTCACGTATTCGGGGCATCCGGTGGCGGCCGCGGTTGCGGTGGCCAATCTGAAGCTGTTGCGCGACGATGGCATCGTCGCGCGCGTCAAGAACGACGCGGGCCCGTATTTCCAGAAGCGTTTGCGTGAAGCGCTGGACGATCATCCCATCGTCGGCGAGATTGCGGGCGCGGGGCTCGTCGCGGGTATTCAGCTTGCGGAAGATCGCGCGACAAGGCGGCGCTTTTCCAACGGCGACGATATCGGCACGCTATGCCGCGACTTCTCCTTCGCAGGCAATCTCGTGATGCGCGCGAGTCACGATCGAATGTTGCTGTCGCCGCCGCTCGTCGTCACGCATGATGAGATCGACGAAATCGTCGATAAGGCCCGCGCCGCGATCGATGCAACGGCGCGCGAAATCAGGCGCGCCGCGTAGCGAAGTACTCCGCCGCCATGTGCCTGAAGGCCGTGACGGCGGGATTGTCCTGATCGGAACGCCACGCCATGCTCATTTCAGCCTGAACGGTATTGCCGGCGATTTCGCGGAACGCCACATGGTCGTAATGAAATCGTTGCGATGACGCCGGCAGGATCGAAACGCCCAGCCCCGCGCGCACGAGCGACAGAATGGTCGGCGTCTGATCGATGTATTGCGTGAAATGCGGTCTCACTTCATCGGCGACGAGCATGCCCATGATGCGATCGTGAAAGTATTTGCCGTGCGTGGGCGAATGCATGATGAACGCCTGCTCGTGCAATTGCGCGAGTTCGAGTCGATCGAAACGGCACAGTTCGTGTTTCGCAGGCAGCGCGACGATCATCGGTTCGCGATCGACGAGAAGGAACTCCACTTTCTGTCGTGACGGCAGCGGACGCATGAAGCCGAGATCGATGGCGTTCGACTCGAAACCTTCGATCTGCGCGACGGAAATCATTTCGAGCAGGACGACATCGATATCCGGCAAATCGCGCTTCGCCGCGACGAGCAATTCGGGTATCAACTCATATCCCGCCGCGCCCGTGAAGCCGATGCGCACGCGCCCGGTCTTGCCCTTGCTCGCGCGCCGCACCGTGCTTTCGGCCTGCTCGGACAGATTGAGCAGACGTGTCGCATCCGCGAGAAACACGCGCCCCTCCGGGGTCAGCTTGACCGTGCGGCCGACGCGCTCGAACAGTTGCACGCCCAGATTCTCTTCGAGCAGATGAATCTGCCGGGAAAGCGGCGGCTGCGTCATGTGAAGCAACGCGGCCGCGCGCCTGAAGTTCAGCTCCGTCGCGGCGGCGACGAAGCAACGCACTTGTCCGAGATCGAGCATTCGTAATCGACATTGAAGTGATAGCCGATCATTATATGTTCGCCCCGGACGCGTTCATGCGCGCGTCAGGTCGTAAGGCTGCCTTCGGGGCGTTGACCCGCGAGACCCTGAGCGAGACTCGCGAGCACCATCTCGCCCATCGCCGTGCGCGATTCCACTGTCGCGCTCGCGCGATGCGCCTGCAGCACGACGCGATCCATATCGAACAATTCGGCCGGCACGTTCGGCTCATCGACGAACACGTCGAGGCCCGCGCCCGCGATCGCGCCACGCGACAAAGCGTCGACGAGATCGCTTTCCACCACGAGCTTGCCACGCGCGATGTTGATGAGATAACCCTCCTTGCCCAACGCATCGAGCACGGCGGCGTTCACGATGCCCCTGGCTTTATCGGCTGCGGCGGCGAGCACGAGAATGTCGCTTTCGCGCGCGAGCGACAGCAGATCCGGCACGAAGCGATAGTCGATATCGTCCATCTGGCGCATGTCGGTGTATGCGATCGGGCAACCGAACGCCGCTGCACGTTGTGCGATTGCGCGGCCCACTTTGCCGAGACCCACGATACCCACGCGCTTGCCGCTGAAGCGGCGCGATAGCGGAATTGCGCTCGGGCTCGGGTTCTTCACCCATTTGCCGGTCTTCACGAAATCGTTGCCGGGGCAGATCTCGCGCAGCACGGTAATGATCAGGCCGATCGCGAGATCGGCGACATCCTCTGTCAACGCGCCGAACGTGCCCGTCACCGGAAGGCCGCGCGAGCGTGCGAATTCCAGATCGACCGCATCGGTGCCGACACCGTTCACCGCGATCACCTGCAACGCGGGCAAGCGCTCGATGAGATCATTCGAGATGCCGGTATGGCCGCCGGTGATCACGCCGCGAATCGATGCGCCGTGCTCGCGGATATAGGCATCCTTATCCTCTTGCTCGAACAGGCGATGCATCGTGTAAAGCGTATCCAGCTTGTCGTTGATGGCCGGTACGAGGATCGGGTTCAGTTGCAGAATGCTCGGCTTCAATTCGCGTGCTCCATGGTGTTCGTTTCCGATGTGCAGCGGATGATGTCCGCTTTCGCCGCATACGTCCAATCCCAAAAGGCTATCAATTGATCCAAGAATCGAAGCCTTTTGCGGTGGCCTTCTGATCGATTCAATCCGGGAATCAGGTAATAGCAATAAAAGATTGGACGCTCTTGCGCCCCGTCCCCACAATTCGAAGCATCAGAAGGCATATCAACAATAAAGCCTTGAAAAAGACACCGGAGACAACAGCGTGAGCCTGCGCCCTACCCGCTTTCCATCCATTCGCCTCCTTCACGCCGCAACCGACGCAGGACAGGAGGCAACGCAATGAACAACGCCGACGGCATCATTGCTTCCTCGAAAGCGGAACCGGTCGCGGAGAAGCGCACGAAGCACCGCTGGGTCGTGATGGGTCTGATCTTCTGCATCTGGGCGATCGCGTGTGCGGATCGCGCCAACTTCGGCATCGCGCTGCCGTATCTCAAGCAGGAATATCACATCACCAATACGCAGGCCGGCCTGATCGTGAGCCTGTTCTCGTTCGCGTACGGCTTCGTGCAGATTCCCGTTGGTTTGCTTTATAAACGGCTCAGCGATAAGACCACTGGCTTGCTGTTCGCGGTCTTCATGACCCTGACTTCCGTGTTCACGGGATTGATGGGCACCACGTCGTCGGTGTTTCTGCTGATGGCGTATCGCGTGGGTCTCGGCTTGTCGGAAGGGCCGCTCGGCATCGGTTGCACGAACGTCATCAATCGCTGGTTTCCCGCGAAGGAAAAAGGCACGGCCACGGGCCTGTGGATCGCGGCCTCGAAGCTCGGTCCGCTGATCGTGCCTTCGGTGTGCATCATCGTGATTCAGTTGTGGGGATGGCGCGAGATCTTCTACGTGTTCGCGGTGCCGGGCATTCTGCTCGCTGTCGTATGGATGTTCTTCGTCACCAACTCGCCGGGCGACAACCGCTTCTGTTCGCCCGCCGAGCGCCGTTATATCGCCGATGAAACGACTGTCGGCGGTAATAGCGGCAAGTCGCTGTCCCGCGCGCAAATGACGCCGATGCCGCGACTCGACGCGATCAATCGCACGAAGCGCGTGCAGCAACTCGAGACTATTCGCCAGGTCTTCGGCTCGTGGAATATCTTCGGCATCGCGCTCGGTTATGGTTGCATGATCGGCATCAGCAACATCTTCATCTCGTGGATTCCCACTTATCTCATCACGGTGAAGGGTTTCGCTTCGGTGAAGATGGGCTTTCTCGCGTCTGCGCCTTTCATCGGCGCGGTGACGGGCAACATGCTCGGCGGCATCATCTCGGACCGCCTGCTCGGCGCCCGCCGCAAGCCGATGATGATGCTCGGCGCACTCGGCACGATGATCATGACCTTCCTCCTGATCGATGCGCCCGACAGCGTCGCTTATCTCGGCGCCGCGCTGATACTGGCGGGCCTCATGCTCGGCATCGGCTTTGCGGGTTACTCCGCGTATCCGATGGGCCTCGCGACCAAGGCGACGTATCCGACGGCGTTCGGTATCGTGAATTCGCTGGGTCAGATCGGCGGCGCATGCGCGCCGCTCGCGGTCGGTTTCCTGCTCGACCGCTATAGCTGGACCGCGGTTTTCCTGTACATGGTCGCAACGGCGACGCTGTGCCTTCTGTTGCTTCTCAGCGTGGTCGAACCCATTGCCGATGAAACCCGCCCGGCGAAGTCGCAATAAGCCAGTGATTCGCGCCGCTCGATGTGGCGCGATTTTCTTGCAGCAAAGGCAAAACTGATCGTTTCACGAAAGCCTCTCCTCCTTCGCGCGCAACACCGGCATAGTTACGGTTAGTCGAAACCCGGAGGTTGGCATGACCGAAACACACGAAGGCGCGCAGGCAGCGCGACAGATCGAAGCCGTACTGAGAGCCTGGAGCGAAGCCGCGGCAACGAAAGACGCGCGCAACATGAGGCGCTTCTATGCGGATGATGTCGTCGTGTTCGATATCTTTCCTCCCTTGGCTCACCAGGGCGCCGATGGACATTGCGCCGTCTGGCAAGGCTGGTTCGACAAGCTCGACGGACCCATTTCATTCGAACTCCAGAACGCCGTCCTGCAGGTGAACGGCGATCTCGGCACCGTGTTCTGCATCACCCGGATCGATATCGGGGAAACGCATGATCTCGTCAGAACGACTCTGCTTCTTTCAAAAGTCAACGAGGACTGGCTGATCGGTCACGTGCACACTTCGGTGCCGCTGCCCGTCGAACTGGTGCCGTCGCAACTCCATTGACGCCGCACGACAAACGGCTCAAAGCCCGTTCTCGACCATATCGAGCAGGCGCTCGGCAAGCGGCTCGATCTGCGCGCGCTTCAATCCCTGCAACGGGCCTTCGATCACGAGCAGCGCAAAGCCATGCACGGCGCTCCACGCCAGAAATTCCGCTTCCGGTCTGCGCTTTGCTTCGAGCGCGCCCGCGTCCACCATCTCGTCCAGCGCGCGGCTGAGCAACTGAAACGGATCGAGTCCGCTCGGTCCTGCGCCATACGGCTCTTCATGTTCAGCCCATTCCGCCTGTGGCGCGACGAAGGCCGTGCGGAAAAGCCCCGTTTCCGTCTGCGCAAAGCGCAGATAGCCCGTTCCGATCGCCCGCAGTCCCGCACGCGCCGCATCGGCGCGGCGGCGCTTTTTGGGGCGCGCGGCCAGTTCCTCTTCCATCGCCTGCGCGACGAACGACAGCGCCGCCGAGCGCACCGCCGATAGCAATTCCTGACGGCTCTCGAAGTGACGATAGGCCGCATTCGGCACCACGCCCGCGCGACGCGTCGCCTCGCGCAGGACGATTGCATCCGGGCCGCCCTCGCGCGCCAGTTCCATGCCCGCTTCGATCAGCGCGCGTCGCAAGTCGCCATGCCGGTACGTGCTGCGTGGCTTGCCATTTGTCATTTTGATTCGTCGGGCTTTCCATATGTGGACACTGTCCATTATCTCTGCTACTTTTTGTGGACGGTGTACACAAGGCAAAAAATAGTTCTGCATCGCGGCTTGCCGTTGCTTTGTCACGACGCAGCGGCATGGTGTGCGATGCGGGGCCGTCATACGGAGAAAGGCAGCCATGGAAAAGCCGAACGACCGTGCGCAAGACGATGTCGCGCGCATTCACGAATTGATCGAAGCGTGGCGGCAGGCGGTGCTCGCGAAAGACGTAGACGCGCTCGTCAGCCATTACGCAGCGGATGTCATCGTGTTCGATGTCGTGCCGCCCGCGTCCATGAAGGGCATCGAGCACTATCGCGAGAACTGGCGGCGCTGGTTCGACAGCATGAAAGGCCCGCTTGCGTTCGAAATGCGGGAAGTGGAAGTCGCCGCGAGCGGCGATCTGGCGTATGCGCACTCCGTCAACCGCGTCGCCGTGGGCGAACAGGAGGACATCGTGCGCGCCACCGTGTGCTTCAGGAAGATCGACGGCGACTGGCGTGTCGTGCATGAACACGCATCGGTGCCGCTCATGATGGATATGGACCCTGACGAGAAGTCATAACCCAAGGAGCAGACATGCAAGTGCAACCCTATTTGTTTTTCGAAGGCCGCTGCGAAGAAGCGATCACGTTCTATCGCGAGAATCTGGGCGCGCAAGTCGTCATGATGATGCGCTACAGCGAAAACCCGGAAGCCGACAAGGCTGAAACGGCCAGCGGCTGCGGCATTCCGCCGGGATCGGAAAACAAGATCATGCATTCGGCCTTCACCGTCGGCGAATCTCTGCTGATGGGCTCCGACGGCATGTGCAGCGGCAAGCCGGAGTTCAAGGGCGTATCGCTCTCGCTCACGGCCAGCGACGAACAGCAGGCGGAAAAATACTTCAACGCACTCGCCAACGGCGGCCAGGTGCAGATGCCAATGACGCAGACATTCTTCGCCAAGCGCTTCGGCATGGTGGCCGACAAGTTCGGCATTTCGTGGATGGTGCTCGGCGGCGTCGAAGGCCATCCGGCGTGATCGTCCGATAGCAGCCTGGAACGCGGCTTGCGCGCCTTTCATCGCATCAATTCGAAAGGAGAGGCAGCATGAGCAACTACGCCGGACGTTCCCAGGAAGATCGCATCGCGCAGCGCAAGGGCAAGCAACAAACATCGCAGGAGCAGCCGGGCGGGCCTATGGCCGAACCCGGCACGCAACCCGACAAGGATCACAGCAGCGGCCAGTTGTCAGAAGAAGGCAAGCAGGCATGGCGCACGGGATCGGGCATCGACGGAGGCGGAAAAACCTGACGCACATATCGACCTTCCGAAACGTGAAACAATGGCGGGGTGCCAAATGCACTAATTGCATCTTGACTGACAGGAGCTGTCGATGAGCGCCCCGCGCAAAAACCATCTTTCAGGCTCGGACATGCCTGCTGACCAAGCCGATCGTCCGACCCGCGAGGAAGCCGAAGCCGCCGTGCGTGTTCTGCTGCGCTGGGCCGGCGACGACCCGAAGCGCGAAGGCCTGCTCGACACGCCGGGCCGCGTGGTGCGCGCGTATGAAGAGTTCTTTGCGGGCTATACGCAAAACCCGCACGAGATCCTCGCGCGCACGTTTTCCGAAGTGCAGGGCTACGACGAGATGATCGTCCTCAAGGACATTCGTTTCGAGAGCTATTGCGAGCATCACATGGTGCCGATCATCGGGCGCGCGCATGTCGCGTATCTGCCGAACAAGCGCGTCGTCGGCATTTCGAAGCTCGCGCGTCTCGTCGATGCCTTCGCCAAGCGTCTGCAGATTCAGGAGAAGATGACCGCGCAGATCGCGGATACGCTGAACGAAGTCCTGCAGCCGCTGGGCGTGGGCGTGATCCTCGAAGCCGCGCATCAGTGCATGTCGACGCGCGGGGTGCACAAGGCCGGCGTGTCGATGGTCACGTCGCGCATGCTCGGTTCGTTCCGCGACGATCCGTCGACGCGCCGCGAGTTTCTTTCCATCGTCAGCGATCAGAACGCGTTCAGCGTGTCGAATACGTAACGCCGAAAGCCGCACCGCGCACGCAAACAGAAAGGGCCTCGCGGCCCTTTCGTCGTTTCATGCGCCGAAGCCGTTGCCCGGCGCGTCCGGCCCACAGGCCTCGCGGATCTTGCCCTGCGACACGTTGCTGCCCGGCGGGACGCTGTGCGTGAGCCACACGTTACCGCCGATGACCGACCCTTTGCCGATGGTCACGCGGCCGAGAATCGTCGCGCCCGCGTAGATCACGACATCGTCCTCGACGACCGGATGCCGCGCGTTGCCCTTGACGAGCGAGCCGTCGCTCATCGAAGGAAAGCTCTTCGCGCCAAGCGTCACGGCCTGATAGACACGCACATGTTCCCCGATCACCGCCGTCTCGCCGATCACCACGCCCGTGCCGTGGTCGATGAAGAAACTCGGTCCGATGGTGGCGCCCGGGTGAATGTCGATGCCCGTCAGCGAATGCGCGATCTCGTTGATGAAGCGCGCAAGCAAGGGCACGCCGAGCTTGTGCAGCGCGTGCGCGAGACGATGATGGGTCATCGCCCAGATGCCCGGATAGCACAGCAGAATTTCGGTGATGTGCTGCGCGGCCGGATCGCCGGTAAAGGCGGCCTGAATATCGCTGACGAGCAGCGCGCGAATCTGCGGCAACTGCGAGCCGAATTCACGCGCGATGGCAAAGGCCTGCGCCGCGAGCGCGGCATCGCTCGTATCGCGATGCTCGGGCAGGAAACGCAGTGCGCGTCGAATCTGCTCATGCAGCAGGCGCAAGGTGCTTTCGAGCGTCTGGCCCACGTAGTAATCGACGCTTTCGTCGGTCAGATCGGGCGCGCCGTAATGCGTGGGAAAGAGCGCCGAACGCAAGCCGTTGACGATCCTGACGATCGCCTCGCGCGACGGCAACTCGCGTATGCCGAGCGGATGCCGCGTGCGATGTAGCTCTTCACGTGACTGGCGCAAGTCCGCGACGATATGCGCAAGGCCCCATTCCTGGGGCGTGTCGCGTGCGGTGTCGCGGGACGGTTCGAGCGGCGTGATGGTGCCAAGCGGGGGCGTGTTCTGCATGTCGGCCATGAAGCAGGAGAAACGGCCGTCGCGCTCACGCACGACGGGGGAAACCTCAAGCGTAACCGGTTTTGGCGAAGCCTGCCGCCCGGCGGCTCGCGCGCCTGCGTTCCCGCTGTTTCATCCGCACATCGCTCACACCGTTACGTTACTTGCATCGATCCAGCGCACGGCCCAGTCGCGCGCGTGCGCGATGGCGTCGCCCTCGCTGCGAAATCGCAAGTCCGATGGAAAGAAGCGATTCGCGACGAGTTCGCCATCGCTCGATCGCGAGATCACCACGTACGGCTGATAGCTGCCATCTCCGGCCCGGGCGGGCGCGCAGTTTAGAAGGTAGCCTCGATGTGAAAAGGCTGCATCGTGTTGCATGAGTCACCTGTGTGAAAGTGCCCTGCTCGTTCGAATCGCATTGCTCTTCTTCGACGGCAACGTGACGCGCCCTCCTGATTGCTCGCGTCTCGCTGTTGCGCTTTGCCGCCGACAGGTTCCAAATAATACTTGCAGGAAATCGGCTTGGGGACGAAAAAAAAGCCTGAAATTTTAGGTATCCGTTAAGGCGCCCTCCTGCAAGGCTCGCGGTTCCGTCGCCAAATATCCGGAACGAGTCTTGCGTGAGGGCTTGGTCAGTCAGGTCCAACGGAGCAACGCGATGAGCAACGCTGAATCAAACCAGACGCAGCAGACGCAAGACAAGCAGAAGGATCAGATCGCCGACAGCCCCATCAAGACGCCCGCTGCCGAAACCGCTCACGTGAAGATGAGTGACGCGATGAAGGCCGCATCGGGTGGCGAAGCGCATGCGGGCACCGGCGCGGCCGTGAAGACGGAAACGACGAAGGAAGGCATGCACGTCGGTCCGCAGGGACTGTATGAAAAGTCGCCGCGCGGCGTCGATGTCGCCAATGACGACGGCCCCGACGATACCGTCGATGCCGACGCGAAAAGCATTCACGCCCGTCGCGAAGCGGAAATGCGCTCACGCGAGCCGGACTCCGTGATCAATTCGAATGCGACGCCGGTGAACTTCGTGCCCGAACCGGGCGACGGCCTCGGCGGCTTCGACAGCCGTCCCGGCCGCAATGGCGTTTTGCTCGCGCTGGAGCGCGGCTATCGCCTGATCGATCGCGGCATGGTCGCGCCCACGGTGCCAGAGGTAGAAGACAAGGTGCGCTTTGAAGGACGCGATCCGCATGGCCACACCCTGCGCGGGCGTAAGCACTACGCGCTCAATCACATGCGGCCGTCGCGGCTGTTCGAGCTGGAGCGCGGCTAAAGCGTCGCTGAAAGAAGCAAAAAGCCGCATGGACGATGCGGCTTTTTGCTTGTGATCGGCGTTTCGCAGGGCTGGCACGGCGTATGCGCAGGGACACGGCCAACGAAGCGCCGCATCGCAGCAAATGCGATCGTGGTCGACAAGACTCAAAGGGGAAAGACCAGATGACGACGATCCACGCATACGACAGCTATCCGCCCGAGTCCGGCGACGCGCCGCAACTCGAGACGACGGCCCCGCGTCACGTCGTGACGCCCGAGCAGCGCTTCACGTCCGCGATTGCATGTCTGGGCGCCGCCTACGCGTTGTCGTGGGCGGAGCTTGCGCTGACGCTCGCGATCGGGCTTCCCGGCGATGCGTCGAGTCATCCGCTTGCGGCATCGATCGCTTCGCGCGCGCTGGTCGGCTTGCTTTACGTGTGCGTCGCATCGCGGTTGCAATGGGCGCGCTGGCTCACCGTCGTGCTCGGCTTCGTGTCGGTCGCGCTCGTTGCGCCCACGCTCGCGCTGCAATGGCACGTGTTCCCGGCGGGCGCATTCGTGTGCGGCGCGGGACTCGTCTGCAAGTTCGCGGCATCGCTCTACCTGCTTTCGCCGATGCCCGCGCGCCTCGCGACGCGCTAGCCATTCGAAACCCCTGGTTTGCAATCCTTGAAGCGGACGCGTCTTTTTCGCGCGTCCGCTCGCTCGCACAATGCATGACCATCCCTCAATCAACCGTTGCGAGCCCAATCATGAAAATCGCTGTCATCGGTGCGACCGGTACGGTCGGCCAGGCCGTCGCCGCCGAACTCAAAGCCCGTCACGAAGTCTTCGAGATCGGCGCGACGCGCGGTGCGCATCGCGTCGATCTGCTCGATCTCGATAGCATCAAGCGGCTCTTCGACGAAATCGGTCGCGTCGATGCGATCGTCGCGGCTGCCGGTCACGTGCATTTCGGCCCGCTGGTGAAAATGACGCCGGAACAGTTCCGCCTCGGCCTGAACGACAAGCTGATGGGCCAGGTCAATCTCGTGCTCACCGCGCGCGATTATCTGAACGACGGCGGCTCGTTCACGCTGACGAGCGGCATTGTCGGCGCGGCGCCGATTCGCGAAGGCGCGAGCGCGGCGGCCGTCAACGGCGCGATCGAAGGCTTCGTGCGCGGCGCGGCGATCGAACTGCCGCGCGGCCTGCGCATCAACGTCGTGAGCCCGACGATGCTCGAAGAAGCCCGCGAAAGCTTCGGTCCGTATTTCCGCGGCTTCGAGGCGGCAAGCGGCGCGCGCGTGGCGCTGGCGTACAGCCGCAGCGTCGAGGGCGCGGAGACCGGGCGCATCTACAACGTGCACTGACACTGACACTTGCAGGCGCGAAGTGTGCATGGAGCACGGCGCGCCGATCGCTTATCCTCGGCGCTTCATGCAAGCCATGGAGCGGCGCGATGCAGTGGACCCGGGACGATTATCGGCTGAGCACGGACATCGATGAATTCGACTTCGATGTCGTGCATCGTTACCTGAGCGAAGTGGCGTACTGGTCGCCGGGCATCGCGCGTGAGAAGGTCGAGCGCGCCGCGCGCCATTCGCTCGCGTTCGGGCTTTTTCGTGGCAGCGCGCAGATCGGCTACGCGCGCATGATCACCGACACGGCGACCTTCGCCTATCTCGCCGATGTCTTCGTGCTGCCGGAGCATCAGGGCGCGGGACTCGGCACATGGATGATGCAATGCGTGATGGCGCATCCCGACCTGCAAGGGTTGCGCCGCATGATGCTCGTCACGTCCGATGCGCACGGACTCTACGCGCGCCACGGCTTCGCCGCGAGCAGGCATCCTGAGCGGATCATGGAAAAGATCGCGAAGGCTTAGCCGCCCTTCACGCCCTGCGTATTGACGAAAAGCGAATAAAGCCCGTGGCTCGCCGCCATGAACAGGCGATTGCGATGCCGCCCGCCGAAGCACACGTTCGCGCAGCGCTCCGGCAAATCGATATGACCGATCGCCTCGCCTTGCGGCGTGAACACGCGCACGCCGTCGAGTTCGGCGTCGCCCATGCCCCAGCCGCACCACAGATTGCCGTGAATGTCGACGCGAAAGCCATCGGGCGTGCCCGGGCCAGCATCGATCAGAGGACGCGGCTCGCCGAGCTTGCGGCCGCCGTCGAGCACGTCGAACGCGTAGATCCTGCGCGGCGCCGAGCGCGATTCGACCACGTACAGCACCGATTCGTCCGGCGAGAACGCGAGACCGTTCGGGCCGACGAAAGCGTCGATCATCATCGTGATTTCGCCGCTCTGGCCATCCACGCGATACACGCATGGCTTGAGTTGCGGTTCGTTCTTCTCACCTTCGTAGAAGCCATCGATACCGAAGGTCGGATCAGTGAACCAGATCGAGCCATCCGACTTCACGACGACATCGTTCGGCGAATTGAGCGGCTTGCCGTCGTAGCTGTCCGCGATGACGGTGATGGAGCCGTCGTACTCCGTGCGCGTCACGCGCCGCGTCAGATGCTCGCAGGTCACGAGCCGCCCTTCGCGATCGCGCGTGTTGCCATTCGCGTTATTCGACGGCTTGCGAAACACGCCGACCTGGCCGCTCTCCTCGTCCCAGCGCAGGATGCGGTTGTTCGGGATGTCGCTCCAGAGCAGATAGCGGCCATCGCCGAACCAGACCGGCCCCTCGGACCAGCGCGCCCCCTGATAAAGACATTCCACCGACGCCGATGCGATGCGCAGCGCGTTGAAACGCGGGTCCAGCACACGCACGGCGGGGTCGGGATAGCGGCGCTCGGTGTTTGTCATGCTCTTCTGTCTCCAGGGGAAAACCATTTGCATTGTGACTACGTCGAAGCCCCGGCGGCGGGCATCGCTTCGAGCGCGGCAAGCGACTTGCGCATGCCGTCGAAAATGCGCTGAGCCACGCGAGGCGGAAAGTCGCCCGGCAATTGCGCCGCGACTTCATCGATGACCGCGGGTGTTCGCCCGATAATGCGCTCGATGATCGGTTCGGCGCTCTCTCCGAATCCACATTTCAGTGCCATCGCGTTGAAGTGCTGCCGCTGGATCTCGCGGAACGCGTAGTGCCGGGTCTTGCCTGATATCGCCATCGCGAGCTTGGCCTTGTACCAGGACCATTGATTCGCGCCATCGCCTTCCACCGGCCAGATCGACATGACGTCGTACAGCGGCGTGAGGCGGTATTGTCCGCCTCTGAGCAAGTGGATGCTGAAGTTCTTCGCGTGGCCGTCCGGCGCGGCCAGCAGCCAGAACAGAATCTGAGCCGTCAGCAATGTTTCTATGTCGCGGCGCGCGTCGCTGGATTGCTGCAGCACGCGCGCGAGATCGAGCACGCCCGGACCACCGTCCTGTTCGTATTTCCTGTGCGGCGGCAACGCGTTCACCTGACAGAAATCTTCCTGCGGCAAACGGAGAATCCAGTTTCCTGATGGATGCAAACGCCGGTCGAAGCGCTCGACGACAAGCACGCGCCGCTCACCGAACGTCGTGATGTCCGCGTTCGCGACCGGCAAGCCGAACGCTCGCAGAAGACGCAGGCAAAGCCATTCGTTTTCGACGGACGTGGTGAGATCGGCGCGACGATTGCCGACGAGGCCGAGCGGCAGCTTGAGGATGTGCGTAGTCGGCGTCGCGCCGTGCGGCCTGAGCCAGCTTCCTTCGTGCCGCACAAGCGCCGTCTTCTCTTGCGCGCCAGCGAGCGAAATGCGGAAATCGTCGTCATCGTCCGCGCCGAAGGCCATGCCGCCGGCGACCTGATTCAGCAGGTTCGCGATGTCATCGTCGGTCAGCGGTATGCCTTCTATCGTTTCGACGCCCGTGGGCGATTCGTCTTCCGCGAGCAATTGCACAGCGCCCACGCAGTCGCGACCGATGGCCTGCAGCAAGTCGAAGGCATCAAGGCTTTCGGTCTGGAAACGCTGCGCGATGCGCCGCCGGATCGCTTCGCTGTCGGGAAGCAGATTGTCGAAGTAGTTGAGCACCGCGTCGCCTTTGAGCGGCGCGCCGTCGAGCCGGATCGGCAGCGACAGCGAGAGCGGACGCACTTCGTCCGAGCGAATCCACGCATCGTCGTAGACGAGTTCGGCCTGCCCGCGCGCAGGCAGCCGCCACGTCGCCACGCGCTGTCCGTTGGCCCAAACGGACAATGCGCGGGAATGCGGCCGGCGTCCAGCCATTACCATTGCGCCTCGTTCGCTTCGATCAGAGAGTTGTCGGGCCGATCCTGTACCAGCAACTGAAGACCATAGACGCCGAACAACGCGAGCAGCTGATCCAGCGTCAGCGCGCGGGAATCGCGCTCAAGCGTTGAAATGCGGCTCTGACTGATGCCCAGCCGCGCCGCCGCTTGTGCCTGAGTCAGTCCGGCACGTTTGCGGCCGGCCGCGAGCACGTGCCCCATCTGTCCGATCGTTGCGATGACTTGATCCATGACGGCCGTATCTGTTTGGCGAATAAATGCACTTTATTCATCAAACAGATATTCGTCAAGATATCTCCGTGGCGAATAAAATGCTTTTATTCGCCACGGAGATAATCCACAGGCTCAGTTCGGCCCTAGTTGCCCGTCCCGCAAACGCCAGAGCAGCAGTGGATTGTCATCCGCCAGCGCCTCCGGCAGCAGCGCCGCCGGCAAATCCTGATAGCACACCGGCCGCAGGAACCGCTCGATCGCCATCGCGCCGACCGAGGTCGAGCGGTTGTCGGAGGTCGCCGGCCAGGGCCCGCCGTGCACCATCGCGTAGGACACTTCGACGCCCGTCGGGAAACCGTTCGCGAGAATCCGCCCCGCCTTGCGCTCGAGCACCGGCAAAAGCCGTCGCGCGAGTTCGACGTCGTCTTTCTCCATGAGCAGCGTCGCGGTCAGCTGACCTTCGAGACCGCGTGCGACCGCGATCATCTCGTCCTCGTCGCGGCACACGACGATCACCGACGTCGGCCCGAAAATCTCCTCCGCCAGTTGCGGCTTCGCGAGAAACTCCTCCGCGCTCACCCGATACAGCGCCGGCAGCGCGCCGCTCGACGCCGCGCCCTCTTCGCCCGACGCGATGCGCTTCGCGCTCGAATCGCGATGCCTGACGCCGTCCTGATACGCCGCCGCGATGCCCGCCGTGAGCATCGTCTGCGTGCTCTTCGTTTCGAGCGCTGCCGCGGCGTTGTCGATGAAGTCATCGAGATCCGGATCCGCAAGACCGATCACGAGGCCCGGATTCGTGCAGAACTGGCCGACGCCCAGCGTGACCGAATCGATATAGCCGGCCGCCAGCGTATCGCCGCGCGCCGCGAGCGCGCCCGGCAGCGCGAACACCGGATTGACACTGCTCATCTCGGCGAAAACGGGAATCGGCACCGGCCGCTTCGACGCGATATCGACGAGCGCCAGCCCGCCGCGCCGCGAGCCGGTGAAGCCGACCGCCTGGATCGCCGGATGCGCGACGAGCGCCTCACCGATCGCATTGCCCGCGCCGATGACGAGCGAAAACGTGCCCTCGGGCAAGCCGCTGTCCGCGACCGCCTTCTGCACCGCGCGTCCGACAAGTTCCGAAGTGCCCAGATGCGCCGGATGCGATTTCACGACGACCGGACACCCTGCCGCGAACGCCGACGCCGTGTCGCCGCCCGCCACCGAAAACGCCAGCGGAAAGTTGCTTGCGCCGAACACCGCGACCGGCCCGACGGGAATCTTTTGCAAACGCAGGTCGGAACGCGGCAGCGGCTTTCTGTCCGGCTGCGCGGAGTCGAGCGTGGCCGCGAGCCATCGGCCCTCGCGCACGAGCGACGCGAACAGGCGCAATTGCCCGACCGTGCGGGCGCGCTCGCCTTCGAGACGCGCCTTCGGCAGCGCGGATTCGGCCATCGCGCGCTCGATCAGCGTATCGCCGAGCGCGATGATGTTGTCCGCGATCGCTTCGAGAAACTGCGCGCGCGTTTCGAGCGGCGCATGGCGATACTCGTCGAACGCCGCTTCGGCGAGATCGCCCGCGCGCGCGACTTCGGCCGCGCCGCCGCCGCCGAACGCGGGCTCGAGATCGGCGTTGCGGGCGGGGTCGAACGCGCGGAGCGTGGCATCGGTGCCCCGCACGGCCGATGCGCCTATCAGCATGTCTCCGGTGATTTTCATGTCAGTTCCTCATCTCTGTTGGCGGTAGGCGGCAGGCGCGTCGCGCGGCCGCCCTCTAAAGCGAGTGACCCGCAGCCCGCGCAAGCGTTCCGCGCGAGACGTGCGAGCCGCCGTCGAGGAAGCTGAAGCAAGCGCGGTGCGCGGTCGGAGCCGAATCGAAAACCGGTCCGCCCGGTGACGCAAAAACTATAGGCGCGCCGAACCGCTTATCAAAGATTACGTACTAGGACTTCGCGACGGGCGTCGCGTGCTTCCTGAACGTGATGTGCGCGATGCGCCGCACCAGCAGCGCCGCCGCGAGCGCCGCCACGGCCGTCAGCATCACGCCGATGTGGATCGACTGCACGAGCGCGTCGCGGGCCGCGTCGAGGAGCGCGGACGCATCGAGGCCGGCCGCGGTCAGCCCGGCCAGGATGCGCTCGCGCAACGCTTCGTCGACGAGAATGCGCGGGTCGGACAGGCGCGGCAGCCATTGCGCCGACGCCGACGCGCCCAGCACGCTGACCGTGCGCCCGACGACGCTCGCATAGTGATGCGCGACGATCGTCCCGACGATGCTCGTGCCCATCATTCCGCCGACCATGCGCGTCGATTGCAGGAGCGCCGTCGTGATGCCGAAGCGCTCGCGCCCCGCGATCTCCTGCCCGAAGATGTTCATGTTGTTGAGGATGAAGCCGAGGCCGATGCCGGTCGCGGCCATCGGCAGTTCGATCCAAAGATGCGGCGTCGACTCGCGCGCGAACGCCAGCGCGAGCGACGCGAACAGCAGCAGCGTGAAGCCGATCGAGAGGATGTTCACCGGTTTGCGCATATGAATGACGATGCGCGTATTGATGAAGCTGCCGAGCGCGATACACGCGGCGATCGGCGTCGCGAGCAGACCCGCGGTCTGCGGCGAAAGCCCGAAACCGCCCTGCAGCAGGAGCGGCGCGAAGAAGATCAGCGAGAACATCACGAATCCCGCCAGGAACGACAGCGTAAACAGCGTGTTGAGCTGCGGGTCGCGGAAAATATCGAGCGGGATGATCGGGTGCGTCGCGCGCCGCTCGCAGATCAGCAGCGCCACCGCGCACACCGCCACGCCGGCGCCGAGCGCGAGATTAGCGGTGGTGAGGCCATCCTTCGGCAGCGCTTCGATCAGCGCCTGGAAGCCGCCAAGCACCAGCGCGACGAGCGCCGCGCCCGTCCAGTCGATCTTCACGTCACCGTCGCGTGGCCGGTGCAGGTTCGGCAGATGCGCCCAGATGAAGTAAAGCGCCGCCGCGCCGACCGGCAGATTCACGAGAAAGGTCGAGCGCCAGCCCCAATGCTGGCTCATCCAGCCGCCGAGCGACGGGCCCGCCGCCGTGCCTATGCCGTAGGCCGCCGCGAGCACCACCTGCCAGCGCACGCGGGTGCGCGCATCGGGGAAAAGATCGGGAATCGACGCGAACGCGGTGCCGACCATCATCCCGCCGCCGACGCCCTGCAGCCCGCGCGCGAGCACGAGGAACAACATGCTGGGCGCGAGCCCGCACAGCACCGACGCAACCGTGAAGGTGATCACCGCCGCGAGCACGAAGCGCTTGCGCCCGAAGTAATCGCCGAGCCGCCCGAACACCGGCACCGTGACGACCGACGCGAGTAGATACGCACTCGCGATCCACGCGTAGAACTCGAAGCCGTGCAGCTCCGCGACGATCGACGGCAGCGCCGTGCTGACCACCGTCTGATCGAGCGCGACGAGCATGTTGACGAGGCCGATGCCGAGCATCGCGTAAAGCGCGGTTCTGAAGGGTAAGGCGGGCGGCGTTTGAGTCACGGTCGGGCAGGCGGGCTGAAGAAGTGCTAAAAAGAGGACGCGACCGGTTTTTAAGCGGGCGCTGATGCCGAAGAACCACGAATTGTACGGCCTGCCTTGCGCCAGATCGACTTATCGCAAAAAAGCGGCGCGGCGGTGCCAGGCCTGCGCTCTATGATGCGCATGAAAGACGGCGCGTGCCGTTGTCAATCGATCGTTCCATGGGGAAACCGTCATGTTCAAACGTATTCTCGTCGCCATCGACGGCAGCCGGACCTCCGAGCGCGCCTTCACGGCCGCGCTCGATCTCGCCGTCACGCATCAGGCGGCCGTGCAGCCGTATTACGTCGTCGAGGCCGGACCGATGTACCTCGACGTGCCCGGCTACGACCCCTCCTCGCTGCATTCGAGTCTGATGGAGCAAGGCGCGTCGCTTGCGCGCGAAGCAGCCGACCAGATGAAGGCGCGCGGCGTGACCGGCGAAGTCGTGACCGTCGAAGCCACCGCGAGCGACGACGTCGCGACGCTCATCATCAAGGCGGCGGATGCCTTCAACGCCGATTTGCTGATCATGGGCACACATGGCCGCAAGGGCTTCCAAAGGTTGATTCTCGGCAGCGTTGCCGAGCGATGTCTGCGTCAGGCCACGCTGCCGGTGCTGCTTATCCCGTCTGCAGCCAGCGAAGCACGCGAAAAAGCAACCTTATAAGGTAAAAAAGTTTGATCGATACCCCGGCCGCGTCAATATTTCACAAGGCCGGGGCGGTGGCCCATGGGACAATCGTTTTGTCGTTCATCAACAAAACGAAGCCCAAAATGACCGCCCTGTCAGACACCTCCCGCGCGCGGCGCCATTCGGCGGCGCATTGCTCGACCTGTGCGATGCGACACCTCTGCATGCCTGAAGGCCTGTGCGCCAACGACATCGCCAAGCTGGAAAACATCATCTCCGTGACGCGCAAGGTCAAGCGCGGAGACGCGCTCTTTCGCACCGGCGACCGCTTCGATGCCCTGTTCGCCGTGCGCTCCGGGTCGATCAAGACGGTCGTCACGCACGACGGCGGCCGCGAACAGGTGACGGGCATGCTGCTCGCCGGCGATGCGCTCGGCTTCGAAGGCATCGAGGAAGGCGAGCATACGTGCGACGCGATCGCGCTGGAAGACAGCTCCGTGTGCGTCGTGCCCTATTCGCTCTTCGAGCGCATGTGCCGCGAAACCGACGCGCTGCAAAGGCGCCTGCATCGCATGATGAGCCACGCGGTGAATCGTGAGGCGAATCATGTCGTGAGGCTTGGGATGTTGCGGGCGGACGAGCGTGTCGCGCGCCTTTTGCTCGACCTGTCGTCGCGGCTTTCGAAGCGCGGCTACGCGTCCTCGGAATTCACGCTGCGCATGACGCGCGACGACATGGGCAGCTATCTCGGCATGACGCTCGAAACGGTCAGCCGCACGCTGTCGCGCTTCGACAAGGCGGGGTTCATCGAAACGCAGGGCAAGTTCATCCGCATCCGCGACTTCGACGCCCTGCGCGCCGTCTGACGCAATATCGTCCGCGATTATTGCTTCTATTGGAATAATCGCCGCCCATATTTCGGTTGGCACGCGGCTCGCTACGGTTTAGTCTCTTTTGTTCGGCCAGGCCGGCGCCGCGGCGCCGGTTTCGGTCGAATGCGAAGCCAACTGGCCAGCCACGGAGATTGGGCGACATGAACCGCGAACCTTCCCTGCGTCATCCGCTGCTCGAACGCCTCGCCGAAGCGCGCCGCGTGACCGACGAACTTTTCGACGTCGTCAAGCCCGTGCACCTTTACGACAGGCCGATCGCCGAGCGGCACCGCATCGTCTTCTATATCGGGCATCTCGAAGCCTTCGACCGCAATCTTCTCGATCAGCGGCTCTTCGACCTGCCGAGCCCGAATCCCGCCTACGACCAGCTCTTCGCCTTCGGCATCGATCCGGTGGACGGCGGCCTGCCGACCGATCAGCCCGCCGACTGGCCGTCGCTCGACGAGGTGCGCGCTTACCGGGACAAGGTTCGCGCGGAGATCGACGCGCACGTCGATCCGATCAAGATCGCGACCGATCCGATTTCCGCCGACGAATCGCCCGCGAAGCTGCTCGAAGTCGCGATCGAGCATCGGCTGATGCACGCCGAAACGCTCGCGTACATGCTGCATCAATTGCCGGTCGATAGAAAAATTGCACCATCGAATGCGCGTTCGGAGCGGAATTCGGCGCGCGAACTGAAGCATGAAACCGTGAGCGTGCCGGCCGGCAGCGTGACGCTGGGGCTGACACGCGAAAGTGGCCTGTTCGGCTGGGACAACGAATTCGGCGAGGAACGCATCGACGTGCCCGCGTTCGAGATCGATCGCCATATGGTGACCAACGGCGACTATCTGCGTTTCATCGATGCGGGCGGGTACTGGAATCGCGATTACTGGGACGACGCCGACTGGGCGTGGAAGGAAGCGCAACGGATCGCGCATCCGGCCTTCTGGATGCCCGCCGACAGTGACGACGCGCAGGAGGCGTGGAAACTGCGCACCATGTTCGATGAAATTGCGCTGCCGCCCGACTGGCCCGTCTACGTGAGCCATGCGGAGGCGAAGGCGTATGCGCGCTGGTCGGGCAAGTCGCTGCCGACTGAGGCGCAGTGGCAACGCGCGGCGCTCGGAACGCCCAATGTGCCCGAGGGCAATTTCGATTTCCGCCGATGGGACCCGTCGCCGGTGCAGGCGCATCCGGAGAATCGAAGTGAGTTCGGCGTGGAAGGACAGTTCGGCAACGGATGGGAATGGACTTCGACCGAATTCGGGCCGTTGCGCGGCTTCGAGCCGTTTCCGTTCTATCTGGGCTACTCGGCGAATTTCTTCGACGGCAAGCACTTCGTGATCAAAGGCGGCTCGCCGCGCACCGCCGCGTGCATGTTGCGGCCGAGTTTTCGCAACT
This sequence comes from Caballeronia megalochromosomata, assembly GCA_001580565.1. Lineage (GTDB taxonomy): Bacteria > Pseudomonadota > Gammaproteobacteria > Burkholderiales > Burkholderiaceae > Caballeronia > Caballeronia megalochromosomata. Next base: position 28,572 of record LRBF01000147.1, read on the forward strand.
GGTTTCAGGCGCATTATCAGTATGCGTATGCTGGGTTCCGGTGTGTGACGAACTAGAGCATGTTTTTGTTAAGGCATGCGAAGATTTTCGACGTGTTTCAGGGTTTCGTCGGATCCCGTTTTCGCGGTGG
>LRBF01000148.1 GCA_001580565.1 Caballeronia megalochromosomata
CGCACCATCAATTCCTTGATCTTGCCGATCGCCTTGGTCGGATTGAGCCCCTTGGGGCACACGTCGACGCAATTCATGATCGTATGGCAACGGAACAGACGATACGGATCTTCCAGGTTGTCGAGGCGTTCGCCCGTCGCCTGATCGCGGCTATCCGCGATGAAGCGATAGGCTTGCAGCAGACCCGCCGGGCCCACGAACTTGTCCGGGTTCCACCAGAAGCTCGGGCACGACGTCGAGCAGCTCGCGCACAGAATGCACTCGTAGAGACCATCCAGTTCGTCGCGCTCGACAGGCGACTGCAGACGCTCTTTCTCGGGCGGCGGCGTATCGTTGATCAGGTACGGCTTGATCGAATGATACTGGTTGAAGAACTGCGTGAAATCGCAGATCAGGTCGCGCACCACCGGCAGCCCCGGCAGCGGGCGCAGCACGATCTTCTGCGGCAGTTCATTCAGGTTCGTCAGGCACGCGAGGCCGTTCTTGCCGTTGATGTTCATCGCGTCCGAACCGCACACGCCTTCACGGCACGAACGACGGAACGACAGCGTCTCATCCACCGACTTCAGCTTCACCAGCGCGTCCAGCAACATGCGCTCGTGTTCGAGTTCGAGCTCGTACGTCTGCATGCGCGGCGCTGCGTCCTTGTCCGGATCGTAGCGATAGACTTCAAAAATTCTCTTTGCCATTTCTCTATCCTCGTGCGCTTAGAAGGTACGCGCCTTCGGCGGCACCGATTCGACCGTCAGCGGCTTCATCTGCACCGGCTTGTAATCCAGCCGATCGCCCTCGCTGAACCACAGCGTGTGACGCATCCAGTTCTCGTCGTCGCGATGTTCGTAGTCGCTGTGCGCATGCGCGCCACGGCTTTCCTTGCGCGCTTCGGCCGACACCATCGTCGCGCGCGCCACTTCGATCAGGTTCGCCAGTTCCAGCGCCTCGACCTTGGCCGTGTTGAACACCTTCGACTTGTCCTTCAGATGCACGTGCTTCACGCGCTCGGCCAGTTCCGCGATCTTGCCCACGCCCTCTTCCAGCAGCTTCGAGGTGCGGAACACGCCCGCGTGCGCCTGCATCGACGAACGGATGTCGCCCGCAATGTCCTGCGTGTATTCGCCCGAGGTGGACTTCTCCAGCACCGCGAGACGTTCCATCGCGAAGTCGGCGGCATCGGCCGGCAAGGGCTTGTGCTCCTTCAGTTCCTTCGCGTGCTGGATGATGTGATTGCCCGCCGCGCGGCCGAACACCACGAGGTCGAGCAGCGAGTTCGTGCCCAGACGGTTCGCGCCGTGCACCGAAACGCACGAGCATTCGCCCACCGCGTAGAAGCCGTTGACCGGATCGTTGTAACCCTTGGCCGTACCGACGACCTGACCGTGCATGTTCGTCGGAATACCGCCCATCTGATAGTGGATGGTCGGCACCACCGGAATCGGCTCCTTGATGCAGTCGACGTTGGCGAACTTCAGCGCGATCTCGCGAATCGACGGCAGACGCTTCATGATCGTCTCCGCGCCGATGTGCGACAGATCCAGCAGCACGTGATCCTTGTTCGGACCCACGCCGCGGCCTTCCTTGATCTCCTGGTCCATCGAGCGCGAAACGAAGTCGCGCGGTGCGAGGTCCTTCAGCGTCGGCGCATAGCGCTCCATGAAGCGATCGCCGTTGGAGTTGCGCAGAATGCCGCCTTCGCCGCGCACGCCTTCGGTGATCAGCACGCCCGCGCCGGCTACGCCCGTCGGGTGGAACTGCCAGAACTCCATGTCCTGCAGCGCGATGCCCGAACGCGCGGCCATGCCGAGGCCATCGCCCGTATTGATGAACGCATTCGTCGATGCCGCGAAGATACGGCCCGCGCCGCCCGTGGCGAACAGCGTCGTCTTGCCTTCGAGGATGTAGACCTCGCCCGTTTCCATTTCGAGCGCAGTCACGCCCAGCACATCGCCCTCGGCGTCGCGGATCAGATCCAGCGCCATCCATTCGACGAAGAAATGCGTTTTAGCCGCGACGTTCTGCTGATACAGCGTGTGCAGCAAGGCGTGGCCGGTACGGTCGGCCGCGGCGCATGCACGTTGAACCGGTTTCTCGCCGTAGTTCGCGGTGTGGCCGCCGAACGGACGCTGATAGATCGTGCCGTCCGCATTGCGGTCGAACGGCATGCCCATGTGTTCGAGCTCGTACACCGCATTGGGCGCTTCACGGCACATGAACTCGATCGCATCCTGGTCGCCGAGCCAGTCGGAGCCCTTGATGGTGTCGTAGAATGGTATTATTATGTTTTAGTAGCCTATAGCGCTGACATATACTCAGATCGT
>LRBF01000149.1 GCA_001580565.1 Caballeronia megalochromosomata
GTGCGTACAGCCGGCCCAGTCGGCCAATCGCCTGTGCCGCGGCCGGCATGAAGCACTTTGGATGGGGAAAGCTGTTTCTTTGGTTACTTTCTTTGCAGCAGCAAAGAAAGTGACTGCCGCCCCGCACAGGGGCAGTGCTGATAAACCGACACGAAAACAGGATCCATCGAAAGCAAAAGCAAAAGCAAAAGCAAAAAAAAACGCCGCAAGGTAACCCCCACGGCGCCCAGCGTTGCCCAACGCAAAAACCCAATCACTTAGTCCAGCTATCCACCCGATCCCCATGCGCACCGATCCACGCATCGGCGGCAGCCTGCGGCTTCTCACCATTCTGCGTAGCAAGCATCACACTATCGATCTCACCCGGTTTCCACTGAAACTTCTTCAGGAACGCCACCACCTGCGGCGCCTTCTTCTCGAGATCCGGGTTGATCACGTTATCCACATGCTCGGCGTCGCCAAACACCTTCTTCGGATCTTCGAGAAACTTCAGCTTGTACTTCGCGAACATCCAGTGCGGCTTCCAGCCCGTCACGATGATCGGCTTGTTGGCCGCCTCCGAACGCGCGAGTTCCGCCGTCATCGCCGAACCCGAGCTCGGCAGCAGCTTGTAGTCGAGGTTATAAGCCTTGATGGCTTCGCTCGTCTTCTGCATCACGCCCGCGCCCGCATCGATGCCGACGATGCGCGAATCGAATTCCGCCTTCTTCGCTTCGAGATCCGACAGGCTGTTGACGTCGACATTCTCCGGCACGATCAGACCGATCTTCGCGTCCTGGAAGTTCGGACCGAGATTCACGACCTTCGACTTGAAGTTGTTCCAGTACGCGCCATGCGTGACCGGCAGCCACGCCGAGAGCGTCGCATCCAGATCGCCGCGCGCGACGCCCTGCCACATCACACCGGCGGCAACCGGCACGAGTTGCACCGGATAACCCAGCTTCTTCTCGATGACGCGTGCCGCGACGTTCGACGTCGCGACGCTATCGTCCCAGCCTTCGACGTAACCGATTTTGATCGTCGGCTTATCCGCGGCGCTTGCCATAAAGCTCGCAGCGAGGGCAGCGGTCATCGCCCCCAGAACGAGCATTCTTCTCATCGGTTTCATTTGGTTTCCCCTTAGCGGCCCACGCCGTGTAGCGAACAGAATCACCAGCCAGAATTGGCCCGTAACGCACTTTTCCGACACTCAGTTGTCAAGAAACGACGCACCCCACAGGGCCGCCCGAGGACTTCACTTGTCGACGACGAGATCGCTCAAAGGCTTGCTGCAGCACAGGAGCACCATGCCCTGATCGATCTCGCGCTGACGAATGCCACCCGCATGCTTCATGCTCACTTCGCCGGACACGAGCTTCACCTTGCATGTTCCGCACATGCCCTGCGTGCACGACGAAGGCAGACGCACGCCCGCTTTCTTCGCGGCATCCAGCACGTGCTCGCCGCTGCCGCATTCGATGTCGCGCCGGCTCTTCGCAAAGTTCACCTTGAACTTCGTTTCGATCAAGGGCTCCGCTACCGGCTCGATCACCGGTTCCACCGGCGCCGGCGCCGGCGCGAAGCCGACCGCTTCTTCACGCGCTTCGACGAAATCCGTCTGCGTCGCGAGTGCATCGGCGACATGCGCGGTCGTCAGTTCCGCCGCCATTTCTTCGACGACTCCGAACGAGAAGCTTTCCTCGTGATAATGCTTGCGATCGAATCCACCTTCGTCGAGCAGATCGCGCACCGCCTTCATATACGGCGCGGGGCCGCACGTGAAGATTTCGCGGTCGAGAAAATCCGGCGCGATCAGCTTGAGCAACGGCAGGCTCAGAAAGCCCGTCACGCCCGGCCAGCTCGTGCGCGCGCCGATGCGCTCGCACACGAACGAAGTGCGGAAGTTCTTGTGATTCGACGCGATCAGATCGAGCTCGCGCGCGAAGATGATGTCGTCGGGCGTGCGCGCGCTGTGCACGAACACGATGTCGGCATCGTCGCCGAGTTCGTGATGCGCGCGGCTCATCGACATGAGCGGCGTGACGCCCGAGCCCGCTGACAAGAAGAGGTACTTGCGCGCCGGATGACGCGCGCACGTGAATTCGCCCGACGGCCCGAGCACGCGCACGGTCGTGCCCGCGACGACGTTATCGTGCAGCCAGTTCGACACCTTGCCGCCCGGCACGCGCTTCACCGTGATGGAGATCGTGTGCGGACGCGTCGGCGCGGACGAGATCGTGTAACAGCGGTTGATCTGCTCGCCATCGATATCGAGTTCGAGCGTGATGAACTGCCCCGGCTCGAACACGAACGTGCGTTCGCCGGGCGCCTTGAAGAAAAAGCTTTTGACGTCGTGCGTTTCCTGCCGGACGTGACAGCAGACGAGCGTCTCGTCCGTGTCGCAATCCCAGCGCATGGGCAGCGTGCCCCAGAATTTCGGCCGGGTGACACGGCTTTCGGTCGGCTCGAACGTGGCCTGATCGCGCATCATGTTCTGCTCCTGCTACGACTGCTTTAGCGCATGAAGGAAACGACTTTCTCGCCGTGCGACGCATCGACGCCGTGCTCCGGCGTGTCGGCGTAATCGGCGAGACGCCCGATGTACCACTCGCAAAACTTCTCGACGAGCCCTTCCGTGAACGGCGAATACGGACCCGGCTCGTACGCGTTGCTCGCGACGCCGAGCTGCGAATACTCGACCAGCGTGCGGTCCTGATCGTTCGTCGCGCGCCACACGGCGGTGAGGTTGTCGGCGTCGTAATCGATGCCTTCGCGTGCATCCTTGTGCACGAGCCATTTCGTGCGCACGAGCGTTTCACCCGACGCGAGCGGGATCACGCAGAACGTCACGATGTGATCGCTCATGAAGTGATGCCACGAGTTCGGCTGCGTCCAGAACGACAGGCCGCCTAGGTCCGCGCGCTCGAAACCGCCGAGCAGCTTCTTCGATGCAACCTTCGCGTCGAGCGTCTGCGATTCGCCTTCACGGTCGAGCGGCAGGCGCTGCGTGCGAAAGCCCGTCACGAGATCGGCGAGGCGTTCGATTTCGGCGGACGGCAGGCACATCGCTTCCCACTGCTTCGTGCGCTCTTCGACGGTCTTCTCGAACGCCGCCATGCCTTCTTCATTGGCGGGCGAGCGCTGATAGCCGAAGCCGTATTCATAGAGCGAAATGGTCAGCTCCGGATGGTTCGCGACGCAGTGATAGCACTCGCGATTGTTCTCCATCGTGAGCTTCCAGTTGCCTTTCTCGACGATGTCGATACTCGCCGCGATCTTGCAGTCCTTCAGGCCATGCGGCGCGAGATACGGCTCCATCGCTTCGCGCATCACGACGAAGTCGGCGGGCGGCTCGTCGGCGAGGCAGATGAAAATGAGGCCCGCGAGATTCTGCACGTGCACCTTCTTCAGGCTGTGCTTGCAACGGTCGAACTGGTCGCCCATGTGCTCGGCGAACATCAGGTCGCCGGAGAGGTTGTAGGTCCAGCTGTGATACGGGCACACGATATTGCCGAGCGAGCCCTTCTCCTGATTGCACAGGCGCGCGCCGCGATGGCGGCACACGTTGTAGAAGGCGCGGATTTCCATGTCGTCGTCGCGCACGATCAGGATCGAGTCGTTGCCGATTTCGACCGTGGTGTAATCGCCCGGCTCGGGAATATCCGGTTCGACGGCGACCTGAATCCAGGTCTTGCGGAAAATGGCATCGAGGTCGAGCGCATGGATCTCCGCGCTCGTGTAGAACGGCGCCTCGAGCGTATGGCCCTTCTTGCGGCGTTCGATCATTGCGCGAACGTCTGCCGAAACTTTCATCGTGTGCTCCGTTTTGCGTCACGTCTGGTGCCCCGCCAAACACCTTTGAACGCGGGCTGCTGCTTTCGTATGTGGGTCGCCCGGCTGGGCCGAAAATCAGTAATCGACGAGTTGATGCTCGCGCAAATACGCCAGAATCACTTGTGCTTTTTCGACGGAACTCCCTTCAATTACGACGCTGCCGCCGCGGCTCTCGGTCGTCGTCGCGCCGAGCATGCGCGCGTGGCCCGAGCGCTTCTCGGGCGCGGCCAGTTTCTTCGGCTTGGCCGTGACCGGGCCGATGCTCCACGCGGTCTCTTCCTTGTCGACAGGCGCGCTCGCCGCAACCGGCGTGACGTGGCCTTCACGCATGCGCGCATACGCGTAGCGCGGCGCGGCGTTGGCGAGCGGATGCACGGCGACGAGCGCGGGCAGCGGCGCGCGCACGCGCCGGCGCAAACCCTTCGGCATGAACTGGCGCACGTCGACGCCTTCCTTCGTCACGCTGACGTCGACGGCCGCGCCGACGAGCGGCAGGTTCAGCGCGTCGGCGAGCTTGTAGGGCAGCGTGCCGCTGTCGTATGCGCCTTCGGCGCGCGTGCCGGTGAACACCAGGTCGTAGCCCGCGAGCCGATGTGCAAGCGCCGCGCACGCATCGCCCTGCGTGTTGAGCACTTCGACTTTCGGCGCGCCGAGCGCGAGATATTCCGCGAGCGCCGGATTGGCGGGGTCGCCCGCGTGCAGCACATCGAGTTGCGCGCCGTGCGCTTTGGCGATGCCGATGGCGATCGTCAGCGCGGCGGCGTCGTTGCGGCTATAGCGCGCCGTGCCGCTGACGGGATGACGTCCGGTGGAAACGAGAACGGCGATTTTCATGCTGCAACCCCTTCGGCAACGGGCGCCGTTTGTACCTTCGATCCACCGCTGGCACGCGCGGCGCGGGCGGCGGCGGCCGCATCGGCCAGCGCCTTGATCGTTTCCTGCGTGTCCGCGACGATCGTGAGATTCGCGCGCTTCGCAATGGGCGCGCTGGCGTCGAGATTCACGGCGATCACGTGACGGCAATCCTTGATGCCCTGCAAATGCTGCACGGCGCCCGAAATACCGAACGCGATATACACGCTCGCCTCGACGGTCTTGCCCGTCGCGCCGATCTGCTTGTCGCGCGTGAACTTGCCATCGTCGACGGCGACACGGCTCGCGCCGATCGCCGCGCCCAGCGTGCCCGCCAGCGCCTCGAACGCGGCGATGTCGGATACGCCGTTGCCCGCCGAGATGATGAAGTCCGCTTCTTCCAGCGCGACCTGCGCGGCGTCCATCTCTTCGATGCCGAGATCGACGTAAGCACTCGTTTTCGATGCCGGCACGATGCCGTCGGGATTCACCGCCTCGCCCGCGCCGACGAACGGCAGCTTTGCATCGACGGCGTTCGCGGCGAGCAGAACCACATCGGGCAAGGCACGCGATGCGAGCGCGCGGCCTGCATGCGCATAAGACGCGACATGCGTGGCATCGAGTTCGACGACCTGCGTCGCAATCGATGCATCGGCGCGTGCGGCGTAACGGCGGCCGAGATCGCCGTCGCCGGTTGAGTTGTCGGGCATGAAGACATGCGCCGGCGCGAAAGCCGCGACGCATGCCGTCAGCGCGCGCACTTCTTCATCGGGCGCGTAGTTGCGGCGGTCGAAGGCGGGTAGCACGATGTAACGGTCCGCGCCCAACGCAGCCGCATCGTCCTTGAACTCGCCGAACGCGATCAGCACGACTTCGGTCTGATCGTCGGCAAGCAAGGCGGCGGCGGCGAGCGCCTGGCGCGCGTGATCGTCGAGCGCGCCGCGATCCGTATGCGCCGCGACGAGCAGCGAGCGCGTCGCGGACTTCGTCGTGCGGCGCGGTTTCACGGCTTCCCTGTGCCCACCATGCGCGAAATCCAGCACGACGCCGTTGCCGACCTCACCGAGCGTGATGCGCTTGAGTCCCGCCGCCGTGACGATGAAAGGCCGGCGCGGATCGATTCTTTTGATGTCGTTCATCGCTTTACTCCAGCGCGGCGGCAACGAGCTCCGCCACGTCGAGCACTTCGGGACGGGTACCGACCACGCCTTCCAGCATCGCGGTGCATTGCGGGCAACCGACCGCGACCACGTCGGCGCCGACCGATTTCGCATCGGCGATGCGGATATCGGGAATGCGCTGCTTGCCGGGGATATCCGTGAGCGGCGCGCCGCCGCCGCCGCCGCAGCATCGTGCGCGCATGCCGTGACGTTCCATTTCGACGACCTTGATGCCGATGGTCTTCAACAGCTTGCGCGGCGCTTCCGTCTCGCCGTTGTAGCGGCCGAGGTAGCACGGATCGTGATACGTGATCTTCTTGTCCGCGAGCACGGCGGCGGCCTTGGGTGTCAGCTTGCCGTTCGCGACGAGCTCGGCCATGAACGCGGTGTGATGCTGCACTTCGTAATAGCCGCCGAGCGCGCGATATTCATTGCGCAGGCTGTGCAGCACGTGCGGGTCGGCCGTGACGATGCGACGGAACTGATACTGCGAAAGCGTGTTCATCAGCTTCGATGCGCATTGCTGGAACGTGGCTTCGTCGCCGAGACGCCGCGCCGTGTCGCCGGTATCCGTTTCGACGCCGCCGAGCACCGCATAATCGACGCCCGCCTTGTTCAGCACCTTCGCCAGTGCGCGCAGCGTGCGTTGATAGCGCATGTCGAACGCGCCTTCACCGGCGATCAGCAGCACATCCACGGGTCGTCCCGGCTGCGCGACCTGCACTTGCAGATCCACCGACCAGTCGTAACGTGCGCCGATGTCGTAGCCGTTCTGGCTGCCCGTCTCGCGCAGATTCGCGAGCGTGATCGGACCTTTGCCCGGCACGTCGCCCTCGACGAGCGTCTGATTGCGGCGCATGTCGACGATCGCATCGACGTGCTCGATCAGCATCGGGCACTCCTGCACGCAGGCGCGGCAGGTGGTGCAGGACCAGATCGTGTCCGCTTCGATCATCTGCGAGATGAGCGGCTTCGCCGGACCGCCCGAATGCCTGCCGACCGGAATGCCGGGCGTCGGGCTGCCCGCGTATTGCGAATCCGACCCGCCGACCATGCCGACGACCAGATCCTGAATCAGCTTCTTCGGATTGAGCGGCTGACCCGATGCGAACGCCGGGCACGCGGCCTCGCACTTGCCGCATTGCACGCAGGCATCGAAGCTCAGCAACTGGTTCCAGCGAAACTCGACCGGCTTGCCGACGCCGTATTCCTTCGCATCGAGCACGGGCTTTTTCAGCGCGGTAGGCGGCACCACTTCGTGCTCGGTCTTCGCCTTGAAACGCTCCTGACGCGGATGGAACGCGAGATGCAGGAGACCGGCCATCGCATGCTTCATCGGGCCGCCTTGCGCCGCGCCGAAGGTCATCGTGTAGGCGCCCGCCGCGATCAGCAACGCGACGATGATCGCGAGCGATCCCGACATCCACGAAGCGGGCAACAGCATGAACAACGCGAGACCCACGGCGAACGAGCCGAGCAGCAGCGGCAGACTGTCCCACGGTCCATGCGACAGACGCGCGGGCACGTCCTTCGCACGACGACGCCGGTACACGAACACCGCGCCGACGAGCATGATGATCGCCGCGAGGAAGATCGCGCGGTCGAGCCAGACGGAGTAGATCGCGAGACCGTAGTTGATGAAGACGAGCGCCATCGCGAGGATCGCGCCGCCGGCGGTCGCGACGTGCGTCTTCGCGATATACGGATCACGCGCCACGACATGATGCAGGTCGACGAAATAGCGTTTCGGGATGGTGAGCAGATTCGCCCATCCATACGCGCCGGCCGCCGTCGCGCGGCCTTCGCGCCAATAGGCTGCGCGCTTGAGCAAGGCGAACGCGAGGCCCGCCATCGAAAGCCACAGCAGCGCGGTGATGACAAACACGGGGTTCATCGTCGAATACCCTCTTCAGAAGTCTTTGCAGAGGCGCAGCGAATCGTAGATCGCGCTGTGGATGTTGTGCATCGAGATGCAGTCGCCGACGCGGAACAGCAGAAAGCGTCCATTGCCGAGTTCTTCGCTCAACGACGGTTGCGGTTGCGATGCGAAAAGCGTGTGCACATCGATCTGCCCGCGATTGAGCGACTCGGGCTTGAGCTTCCAGTAGAGCGCATCGTTCGGCGTGATGCCGTTCTCGATCACGACCTGATCCACCGCGCGCTCTTCCTGCTCTTCCGTGTACTCGTTGCGGATCACGGCGATCTTCTTGCCGTCTTCCTCGTACACCTTGTCGAGCCAGTAGTTCGGCGTGTGAATCACGCCTTGCGCATAGAGACGGCGATAGAAAATCGGGAAGGTGGTGCCGCCGGTGTCGTCGGCGACCTTCACGTCCGGCGTGACGATCTCGACGTTATTGCCCTTCGACGCGATGAAGTCCGCGACGCCCGCGCCCGCATGCGTGGACACGCCGTCATAGACGAGCACGTTCTTGCCCGGCTCGACCTTGCCCGAAAGAATGTCCCACGAACTCACTGCAAGACCCTGCTCCACGCCCCACGCGGGCACCTGATTCGTGAACGACGAACCGCCCGTCGCAAGCACGACGATGTCCGGCTTCTCGGCCATGATCATCTTGTCATCGGCCGCGACACCGAGACGGCGATCGACGCCCAGGCGCTTCGTTTCCATGTCGAACCAGCGCACGATGCCGGCCATCTGTTCGCGCTGCGGCGCTTTCGCGGCGAGCATGATCTGACCGCCCACATACTCGTTCTTCTCGAACAGCACGACATCATGGCCGCGCGAACGCGCGACGCGTGCCGCTTCGAGACCGGCAGGCCCCGCGCCGACCACGACGACCTTGCGCTTCGGCCCGCGCGTCTTTTCGATGACATGCGGCATCGTCTCTTCACGCGAGGTCGCCGCGTTCTGCACGCACAGCACATCGAGTCCGTTGTATTGACGATCGATGCAATAGTTCGCGCCCACGCACTGCTTGATCTCATCCTCGCGGCCATCGCGGATCTTGATGACCATGTGCGGATCGGCGATCTGCGCGCGCGTCATGCCGACGAGATCGACCATGCCGTTGGCGAGCAGACGTTCGGCCTGGCCCGCATCGCGAATACTCTGCGCGTGCATGATCGGCAGCTTCACGACCGACTTGATGCCCGCCGCGAGATGCACGAACGGCTCGGGCGGCAGCGCCATCGGCGGCATGCAGTTGGCGAGCGTGTTGTGCGTATCCGCGCCGGAGCCGATCACGCCGACATAATCGATGAGGCCGCTTTCGGACATCGCCTGCGCGATCTCCTTCAGGTTCTCGTGAGAAAGGCCGTCTTCATGGAACTCATCGCCGCACATGCGCAAGCCGACGCAGAAATCCGCGCCCACCGCTTCACGCACCGCTTGCAGCACTTCCACGCCGAAGCGAAGGCGATTTTCGAGCGAGCCGCCCCATTCGTCCGTGCGGAAGTTGGTGCGCGGGCTCCAAAACTGATCGATCAGATGCTGGTGCGCCGCCGAAATCTCGATGCCATCCATGCCCGCATCCTTCACGCGCTTCGCGGCCGCTGCGAAGTCCTGGATGATGCGCTTGATCTCTTCCACTTCGATGATTTTCGCGTTGCCGCGATGCACCGGCTCGCGCACGCCCGAAGGCGACATCAGATGCGGCCAGTGCTCGCCGTGCCATGCAGAGCGGCGGCCCATGTGCGTCGCCTGGATCATGATGAACGCGCCATGACGATGCATCGCTTCGGCGAGACGCGAGAGCGGATCGATGACCTTGTCGGTCGCGAGATTCACCGACTTCCACCAGCCTTGCGGGCTGTCGATCGAAACGGGACTTGAACCGCCGCACACGGCGAGGCCGACGCCGCCCTTCGCCTTCTCCTCGTAATAGCGGATATAGCGGTCGCCGGGCAGGCCGCCCGGTTCGGCATAGACCTCCGCATGCGCGGTGCTGACGATGCGGTTGCGCAACGTGAGCTTGTTGAGCTGAAGAGGCTTGAAAAGGTTCGGGTAACGCATTGCGATCGACCTCGGAATGGATGTGCTTCGGTGCGTGGCGCTTACAGCGGCGACACTTCGAACACGCAGTGATCGTGTCCTTCAGCGGCGCATTGCGTCTCGATCGACTTCGAGCGCGGGCCTTTCTTCGCGCTGTCGGGCGCGGTGTCGTTGACCCAGTCCATCGCGCCGGCGAACCAGCCCGCGAACATGTAGCAGAGCTTGCCCTGCTTGCCCGGTTGCTGAAGCACGAACGACGAGTGACGCAGATGGATGCGTGCATGCGAAGTCGCCGGATCGGCTTCGACGATGTCGAACAAGCCCCAGCCACGTTGCGACAGACGCTTCAGGTAATGCTCGAACACGGCCATGCCGCTGATGCCATGCTTCTCCGCTTCCTTGTCGCACCAGTGATACGCGGACTTGTAGCCGGCCTTGTAGAGAATCTCGGCATACGCCTCGCGGCCGAGCGCTTCCTCGACGGCGACGTGATTGTTCGTGAAGAAGTGGCGCGGCACGTAGAGCATCGGCAGCGCGTCGGTCGTCCAGACGCCGGTTTGCGGATCGACGTCGATAGGCAGTTGGGGTTGCATCGCAGGGTTCCTTTGTATTTGTCGTGGGTGGTCAGACGTTCCAGACTTCGCCGAAGAAGCGCATCCAGTTCTCGCCCATCACCTTCTTGATGCGCGACTCGCTCCAGCCCGCTTTTTCCATCGCGGCGGTGAGATTCGGGAATTCGCCGATCGTGCGGATGCCTTCCGGATTCACGACCTTGCCGAAGTTCGTCAGGCGGCGATAGCGGCCCTTGTCGTGCGTGATCCAGTCGAAGAATTCGGTGCTGTAGCCCTGCGTGAAGTCCGTGCCGATGCCGACCTTGTCTTCGCCGATCACATCGATCGTGTATTCGATTGCTTCGAGATAATCCTCGACGGTCGCATCCGGGCCCTTCTTGAGGAACGGCGAGAACATCGTCACGCCGACGAAGCCGTTGGCATCGGCGATCTCTCTCAACTGCTCGTCCGTCTTGTTGCGCGGATGATCCTTGAGCCCCGACGGGCAGCAGTGCGAGTACGTGACGGGCTTCTTCGAGCAGGCGATCGCATCCGAAGAAGTCTTCGCGCCGACGTGCGAAAGATCCACCATGATGCCGACGCGATTCATTTCATGAATCACTTCCTTGCCATACCCCGAAAGACCGCCGTCCGGCTCATAACAACCCGTGCCCACGAGGTTCTGCGTGTTGTAGCAGAGCTGCACCACGTTCACGCCCAGTTCCTTGAACACTTCGATATAACCGAGGTTGTCCTCGAACGCATACGAGTTCTGAAAACCGAAGATGATGCCGGTCTTGTTTTCCTTCTTCGCGCGCAGGATGTCGTCGGTCGTGCGCACAAGCGTGAGAATCTCGCTGTACTCGCGGATCTGCTGCTTCATTTCCGCGATGTTATCGATGGTCTTCTGAAAGTCTTCCCACACCGAGACGGTGCAGTTCACGGCGGTAACGCCGCCCTTTCTCATGTCCTCGAACACGGAGCGCTCGAACTTCGAGATGTTCAGTCCGTCGATGATGATGCTGTCATTGTGGAGGGTGCTCATCTGGGGTGTGCTCCGCGTGGCCGGGTAGAGGGGGAAGGACGCAGGCCTGATGCGCTTTGCAGCGCCTGATCGATAACCTTTGCCGTTGCGTCTATTCTTGACTTTCGCCCTGCCGGTCAATTTACGAATTTAGACGTGTTCTTTGCCTTTTCCGACATGCGCGTCTGTTTTCGACAAGTGGCCAATCGGGATTCGGTGTAGCGCATTTACCTAGGTGTTTTGCTGCACTGCATCGGAACGATCGTGCGCTGTAGCAGTGCGCGCCTTATAGCGCTTGGCCCCGCGTCGGTGCGAGCCTGCAGCGAAGCATGCGCTGCGCCTCACATTGCTCAGGGTTTAGCCTTATGGCATGGTAGTTGCACTACCAACCAAAATTAAAAAAGTGGTGAAGCGCCGCACTGACGGCGCCAACAAATAGATTCCAAGGAATCAGTCCTCCCATGTCCTCCGATCGCACGGCGTCGCTGTCACATTTCGCGTTCATGCCGCTTCCCAACTTCACCATGATCGCGTTCACCAATGCGATCGAAGTCCTGCGCATGGCGAACTACCTGACGGGCCAGCCGCTTTATCGATGGTCGATCGTGAGTCCCGAAGGCGGGCCGGTGACGGCGAGCAACGGACTCTCCGTCGATACCGGTCCTGTGGACTGCGTGGGACAGCCCGACATCGTGTTCGTGGTCGGAGGCATCGACGTGCAGCGCGCGACGACGCCCGCGCATCTTTCGGCCCTGCGCCGCTTCGCGCGAACGGGCAGCGTGCTCGGCTCCCTTTGCACCGGGACGTATGCGCTGGCGCGCGCGGGTCTGCTCGCGGGCTACGCATGCGCGATTCATTGGGAGAACATGTCGGCGCTCAAGGAAGAGTTTCCTGACACGCGCTTTCTCAAGGAACTGTTCGTAATCGACCGGGATCGCGTGACGTGCACGGGCGGCGTCGCGCCGCTCGACATGATGCTCAATCTGATCGCGGCGCGCGTCGGCACGGCGCGGGTCACGCAGATTGCCGAGCAGTTCATCGTCGAGCATGTGCGGGATACGAGCGCGCAGCAGCGCATGCCGCTGGTGGCACGCCTGGGGTCGGCGAACAAGTCGCTCTTCGAAGTGATCTCGCTGATGGAGAACAACATCGAAGAGCCTTTGTCGCGCGAAGAATTGGCGCGCCTCGCGGGGATGTCGCAACGGCAATTGCAGCGGCTATTTCGCGAGCATCTCGGCATGACGCCGACGCATTACTACCTGACCTTGCGCTTGCGACGCGCGCGCGAGCTGCTGCTGCAGACCGACATGTCCATCATGCACATCACGATGGCGTGCGGCTTTCAGTCGGCGTGTCATTTCTCGAAGAGCTATCGCGATGCGTTCGGCACGGCGCCCACGCGCGAGCGGCGCAAGCAGCTACCGTCGCTGTCTTCCGTTCCTGCGATGGTGGCCTGAGCGCTCAGATCGACAGGTGAAGCCGCGTTTCGCAGACTTCACATCCACCGACTCTTTCCGTGCGGAACACGCCGTCCAGCGCGAAGCCGAGCGCCTTGTAAAAGCGCAGGCCGTGCACGTTTTCTTCCAGCGCCCAGAGCGTCATCTCCCGATAGCCTTCGCTTGCCGCGGCGTTGATCGCTTCATCGATCAACATCCTGCCCGCGCCCTTGCGCCAGTGCGCCGGATCGATGTAGATGGCTTCGATTTCGGCGTCGGTCCTGCCTTTGTCGTGGTCGCGCGAAGGTCCCCATGCGATCCAGCCCAGCATGACGTCGTTGCGTTCCGCGAGCATCACGCGTGGCGTGCCGCGCGCGATTAGTTCGCTCCATAGCGCGCGACGTTTTGGGATCGAAAGGGAGTCGAGAAATTCGGCGGGGAAGATCGAGCGATAGGCGGCCTGCCAGGCCCTGACGTGGATGCGCGCGATCTCGGCGGCGTCGGCGGGGCGCGCGAGGCGGAAGGAAAGCGCAGTGCGGAGATAATCGGCCTTCATGCGTCAAGTATGACGCTAATTTGAGTTTCGATGGATCCCGTTTTCTTATTGGTTTATTAGCGTTGCCCCTGTGCGGGGCGGCAGTCACTTTCTTTGCTGCTGCAAAGAAAGTAACCAAAGAAACAGCTTTCCCCATCCAAAGTGCCTCATACCGGCCGCGGCACAGGCGATTGACCTAATGGCCCGGCAATAGCGAGTGCCCTCACAGGCCTAACCGGGCTTGGATCGCGCACGGTCTGCCACGCTAGTCGTTTGAGAGCGCTGGTTCAGCACAAAATTGCTTCGGCACAGGCAGAACC
>LRBF01000150.1 GCA_001580565.1 Caballeronia megalochromosomata
CCCAGGTGGTTCGGTGAAGGTGCGCGCTGCGCTGTCGATGATCACAGGAGCTGAAAGCCGCGGACAGATATGCCGCGGTGATGTGTTAATTGAGGCTACAAGCGGCAACACGGGCATCGCACTCGCGATGACGGCTGCCTGCCGCGGCTACAGAATGATGCTCGTCATGCCGGAGGACGTTTCGCTCGAACGCCGCCAGAGTATGCGGGCGTACGGAGCTGAACTTATCTTAACTCCGGCCCAGGGCGGTATGGCGTTCGCTCGTGACGCAGCTAAGGAGATGGCGCGTGAAGGGCGTGGGGTTGTACTGGACCAGTTTTCGAACCCAGACAATCCTCTCGCTCACTATCAAACGACCGGTCCCGAAATATGGACCGGCACAACGGGGACCGTCACTCATTTTGTTTCGGCGATGGGAACGACCGGAACGATCATGGGTGTCAGCCGATATCTAAAAGAGCGAAGCGCCGATGTGCAAATAGTCGGCGTGCAGCCAGAAGACGGGGCGCGTATTCCGGGCATACGAAGATGGCCCGAGCAGTATCTTCCCGCCTTCTTTGAAGCACATCGGATCGACCGAACTGAGCGTGTCAGCCAATCGGACGCGGAAGTGACCGCCCGCCAACTTGCCGCGATTGAAGGCGTCTTCTGTGGAATTTCAGCCGGTGGCGCGTGCGCGGTCGCGCTGCGGATTGCTCACGAGGTGGAAAACTCGACGATTGCGTTCATCGTGTGCGATCGGGGCGATCGCTACCTTTCTACGGGAGCGTTCCCGGCTTGAGTCGATTGGTTGAATTGTCGAATCGCTAAACGGATACTCCGCCGTAGCCGCCCGTGAGACACGGTCATGGCCGACCGCGCCACACTCCTAAGACGCCTAAAGGATCCCTTCGTCCGACGCCTCCTTCGCGCGCAACC
>LRBF01000151.1 GCA_001580565.1 Caballeronia megalochromosomata
CTTCTGACAGCTTCTGACAGCGCGATTTTCGTTATTCGTCAGATATTTAAAACAAAATCCGGCGAACGTTCGCCTATCCTTTGCGCTTTTTCCCGAAGAAGAATTGCCAGGACGACAGGCCCTTGTTTTCGACAACTCAATAACATTGCATGCTGCTATTTCGTTGAGATTTCTCGCGGGCGCGCTCGGTTATTGGGACTGGCAGCGAGGCGCATGGCCGATCTGGTTTCCGGCGCTCGTGTTTTCGCCGTTCATCGCGGATGCGACGGTGACGTTGCTGCGGCCCCTCGCGCGCGGCGAAAAGTTTTGGCAGGCCCACCGCGAACATTACAATCGGCGCATGGTGCGCCTTGGAAGGGGTATGCTCGCACCGCGTTCGCGTGGTATTCGTTCATGCTGGCGGGCATAATGCTCGCGAATCGGGCGCTGCGGTTTGAAGCTCGTTGCAAGTTCTGGCGAGTTGCGCCGAGGCAATTGAATGAATATTACGCATGCAATCTCGTTGGTTGACTCTTTCCTTGACCGTTTGAATGACGACCCGATTCAGCATGAATTGAGTTATAAGGTATCCGAAGTGCTAATTCTGACGCACGTGCTGGAGCGAAATCTAATCGCTGCTTCGGAGCTGAAACATGGACTGACCTTTGCACGTTTGTTCGCGTCGAAATACCGCCCGCAGCTTGCACTCTCACGTGTCCGTTGCACGCTTGTAAGCATCAGAATTCGCGGGGAGTCGCGTTAGCTCTTGACCGAAACTTGCTGGTTATCGTACAAGCGCGTTTCGTTCGTTAGAGGACGACTCAAGTCCTGCATCTTCGCAGATGCAGCGTAAGCTCTGCGCGAATCCATGCTGGGCGTACGGTTCGCGAGTCTACGATTGTCGAAGCCGCGCGATTCGTGTCGCACGATTGGAGCCTTGGATCACTAGGGACTGTTTACATTTGAAGAAATGTGTTTACATCTCATCTTTTACGTAAGCGATCAAGATGAGTCGAATGTTGCTGACCGATGAGATATGGGAACGTCTGGAGTGCATTGTTCCGGGCAAGCCTGGTGATGTGGGCCGGCATGGCGCAGACAATCGGTTGTTCGTCGAGGCCGTGCTGTGGATCGCGCGCACGGGCAGTCCGTGGCGTGATCTGCCCAAGGAGTTCGGTCGATGGCAGACGGTAGACATCCGCTTTTCGCGGTGGCGGCGCAAAGGCGTCTGGGCCCCTGTGCTGGCGCAAGCGGGCGAAGTGGAGCATGTGTTGAGCGATTCGACCGTCATCCGAGCACACCAGCATTCGGCCGGAGCGCGGAAAAAAACGGACCCCAAGCGCTCGGGCGATCACGCGGAGGACTGAGCACCAAGATTCATCTGGCGGTCGATTCGCTTGGTCAAACGCTGCGGATGATTCTTACCGAAGGACAGGTGGCCGATATTTCGTGCGCGCAAGAGCTGGTCGACGGACTGCGCTGCAAGGCGGTCATCGCCGACAAGGGCTATGACTCGGACGCCTTTGTCAAAAGCATTCGCGCCATTCGCGCCAAGGTCGTCATTCCACCACGCTCGAACCGCAAGATTGCCCGTCGTTATGACCGTACGTTGTACCGTCAGCGCAATTTGGTCGAACGCTTTTTTTTGACCGTATCAAGCATTTCCGTCGCGTCGCAACTCGATATGACAAACTCGCCCACAGTTACCTCACCTTTGTGTCCATCGTGTCTGCCTTCGCGCCGCTCGTAAATGTGAACAGAGCCTAGAGTGTGGGCGGCGGCGCGATCTCTTCGTGAGCACGGGACGCACCTGAAAAATTCGTCGATCTCGTGTGCGACTTGATTTTACGACAATTTGGAGGGGGAGATCTACGTTGTCTCCGCGTGATTATTTGGCGGACGGTGAAGCTCTGCTTAAGTAAGGATTGGTGTGAAAATGATTCGAGAAACTTGAAAGGCATATCGAAATTGCGAGCTTTCCGAATACGTGCGCACGTCGAAGGGGGCATTATCCTATTCACCTATCCGCGTCGCTGACGCATCGACGTGAGTGCATCGAACTCCATTGGTATCAGGCGTCGCGCTCGATGGGCGCAATCTTCTTGAACTGCAGCGATGCTGCCATTTAAGCTGGCCGTTCCGTGCAGGAAACTGAGTCCTCCAAGAACCGCCTAGCCGCTATCCTTTTCGGCAAAACGCAAAATCTCATCAATTGAGAACAAGTTCGCGCGGACAGTGCGATCGTCAACGCTTCCTTTCGTCTCCGGCAGTTACGCCAAGCCTGACACACGCGGTCCCAAATCGAGGCGATCGTGATGAGCAAGCTCTCGAGACGGGAAATCACTTGCATCCTGGGTGCGGATTTCTTCATCTCTTTCTGTCGGCCCGCGCAGCCGAAAACAAAATGCGCAACAAGAATTGCTTGGCTCGACAGGCTTGTGCCTGCGGTCAAGTAGCCGTGCTTCGGATTCGTCCGTCGCAAGGATCATCAGGAAGCAGTGCTTCCCTGCGCCGGGTGAATCGAAAATCTGATCTCTAAGATCCCGGAAAGCAAAGCGTGCAGTATTTCAACCACCCCGGGACGTTCTTTTGATAGGTGAGGACGTCGCCTTTCGGATCACAGCCGTGAAAATCCAACTCAACTTCTCGACGCTGTTGGACAACGCCGGGCTGCCACAGCGGCTCACGAAAGAACTCACCGAACTCTTTCAAAATCACCTGTCGAAGGCCCATAGCAAGACCCGCGTGACATCCAACGCGATTTCCATCAAGACGCAAACATACCGCGTGCGCCATCTCGTCGCGGGCTTTCGCGAACTTCGAAAGGGCGGCTTCGCGCTTCAGTCGCCGTGGAACCTCTCGGAAAAACACATCGCCTTTCTCGTTAAGCTCTGGGTCACCGAGAAGGAACAGGCGCCGGGTACGGTCGAGAACAAGCTAACCTATTGGCGCACGCTAGCCGCGTGGATGAAAAAGCATCAACTCGTAGGTACAGTGGATGACTACATCAAGCGGCCCGACGGATACCGCCGCTACTATGTGGCTCAGGAAGATAAATCTTGGGACGCCGCCAACGTCGACGTTAATAACGTCATCTCCCGGCTTTGCGAACGCGATCGCTGGGTCGCAATCCAGGTCGAGTTGCAGGCCACCTTCGGGCTGCGTGCGCAGGAAAGTATGCTGCTGCGTCCCCTTCAGTGTCTGCGCGTCTCAGGCCACCTGCATGTTATCGACGGCACCAAGGGTGGAAGACCCCGGCTCGTGCCGATCGACGCCGAATGGCAATATGAAGTTCTGATCCGTGCGGCCAGGCTCGCCAACCCACGCACGGGGTCGATGATTCCAGAGCCGTGGTCCCTGAAAAAGTGGTATCGCCATTTCTACCACGTCCTGCAGAAGGAGGGCGTCACCCGCGGCGGCTTAGGCGTCACGGTGCATGGGTTGCGCCATGCATACCTTCAGAGAATGTACGAGCAAATCACCGGCGTACCGGCACCCATCAAGCGGGCCGACCACCGGCCGGACCCGGAGCTTCATCAAAGGGCCATGCAACAGTTAGTCGAAGCCGCAGGACATAGCCTCGCAGGAAAGGCGACGGCGTATATCTCGACCTTTGCCATGGTCGAGCGACTATCGCGACCCGTGATCACGCCCGAACAGGTGATCGCCGCCCTTAATGCCGCAAACGGCGTCAAATCTGAAGCGGCGAAGAACTTAAAGATATCGAGGCAAGCGCTTTACCGCATCCTTGCCAAGTGCGAGCCCTTGCGAGTCGCCTCACCTGGGGATTCCGTTGCCGTGAATTCGCGACCAACGGGCGTGTCCCATGACAATCCTGCTACGAGCGAACATCCTGGTGCGTCCTTTGAGTATCCGGTGCCGGGTCAATTGTCGCTGCTCGACGATCGACTGAGCTGACATCGATCTAGCGACAATGACCTCGGCTGCATGATTACTGAGAAGAGCGTCGACCGAGCTTGGTCGGCGCCTAGCCGTATGCACGGTCAACGTCTGTAGGCGATCCCTTCCTCATGCGAGCGCTCACGCGGGCGAGACGCTCATTCGGTCCGCAAGTCCAAGTGATCATGATGGACTGCACCGCTCTACCAAAGCCCGCCAAGGCACACTTCTTTCTCGCGATCTGCTCTGCCCTGCGTAAGTCAGGGCGTAGAACGCTCCGAAACTGAATGAAGGTGCCGTTTTCTTGTGGTTTCGCTCGAGCCCGTCTGCACTATTGACGCGCTCGCTCTTAGATGGAAAAACCGTCGCGCGAAGATCGCTTGTCGGGATCGGCTACACCGAACAACGTAAATTGCATGTGGGCTGAACAGCAGCGACTCGATGCTGCGCCTCGTGCGTCGACTTGACGACTATCTACTTGATGGACACAACGGTTTCCGATGTTGAGCATGCGAATCGTGGACACCCTCGTCCTGCTCATTTCGGCGACCAACGCTATCCGGATAGCGCTCATATCGCAGAATGACTGCGCTTTTCTGCTAGCTTTTCCCGATACGCCTTTCATAAGCCTTTCGTCAAGACGCCTTGTACAGCCCGGTTGCTACCGGGCCTCCATCCTCCGCTGCAACGTGCTTCCTCGTGCGCCGGTCGGTATGTCGCACTGAGTGTCTAGAGCCCTCGCGTCTCCCTAGGATCACCTTCCTTATCCTTTGGCCCATGAGCCGAGGCCGCGGACAGCGCGGCTCGAGGTTTGCTCGTAGAACCGCATCTTGGAAGCTTCACCGTTGAACAGCCGATGTACTTTTCAGAGATATGCTTGAGTTTTCGTGCGTCGGTTTGCTATCGGCTTCTCTGCGTAAGACGCGGGAAAGGGTTCTGTCGGTCTAGGAATTATCATGATAATTCTGGATCCGCAAAAAGAGGTACGAAAACGACTCGCTTTCCGACTTGTGGCGCCTGTTCAAGCGGTAACACCCATCCAAACAACAGCGGTTCAACTGGGCAATGTGGCGACCTAGTCCGTGCCGATCCGCCCCACGATGTATGGTGTGCTCTGACGAGCACCGCAAGTCTGAGCTGCCGCTCGCGGGAACCAGAGTCACCATCAGCATTCCACGCCGTAGTACGTTCAGAACTGCCCTTGACACACGTGCTTGATCTGCCTCGACGCCGGTGCCATCGGCGCGTGGGCCGATGGAAAACCGCTAGCGATGTCGAAGCAGTCGCGTGAGACCGCCGCCGTCCGCACTCATGACATTCGAAAGGAAGGGGCGGCGGCTTCGGCATCTTCGTGCGCTGCGCGCGGCACCTACTATGAAAGACCTATCGAATTCCGCATGATTCCAAGCGCTCAATGCTCCCAATCGACTCTACGATTGCTCTTGTTGCACCCTAACAAGAGCTGGCTGAACGATTCGCCAGATATAACGGAGCTTCAATCGATGGCAAAACAAACCGGCGCATCTGCAAAAGAGCAGATCACCCCGTTCTTTCCGACCCAGGCCTATCTCGGATATCCGAAAGATTACGAGAAGGAGCCCGCGCTCAAGAAGCGTCGGCGCGAGTACGCCGACTTCTCGCGAAAGTTGCGAGCGATTCTCGCCCCGTTGCTGGTCAACCGTTACGCTTTGCATGAAGACATGCTAGTGCTCACCAGCAAAGGATTTTCGGGGCAGGGCGTCGACGTGGACTGCGTAGCTGTCACTCGGTTCGGCGTCTTTGTGATCACGCATATCCCGGTGGCTGGCATCATTTCTTCTTCGCAGAAGGCGAACGAAATGGTCGTCCTGAGCGAGTCGGGCGCAGCACATACCTTTCCATGCCCCCTTTGGCGTGCGGCACCCGCAGTTCACTTTCTTTCTGCCCTTCTGTCGGATTTGCAATGCCCAGTGCAGGCGATCGCCATCGCTACGCATGATGCTTGCGCGATCGAACTTGGCGTTCCCACCGCGATCTTCAAACTGCACGAACTGAGTCAATTCTTGCGGCAAAGCTACGATCGCTACAGTGCCGTCAACTGGTCCTTCTTTGATGTCAACGAGATCAATGCACGTCTACGGAAAGGATGCCAGAGTTGGGATCGCGCCGTCGAACAAGCCGAGCGTGACGCGCATCGGTCCTGATAGCTAGGCGAGGATCTTTCTGCCACGTCGGCACAAATGCGCATTTTTTCACCGAATTCCTTCCAGTGCTTACGCCGACTGCCTTGGCGTAAGCGAAAAACGAGCCGCCGGCCGCACGAAGTCGATTTCGCAATATTTCGCCGTTTTCAAATAAAAATCAGTGGGTTAGCACCGTGTGACCAGAGAAAAAAGCAAAGATATCAGGACGAACTTTTTCCGGTCTGACTAACGGTGAAATTGAGCAGAGGGGGTGCAGCGAAGACAGCAGAGTGGTTTTGGCGGCGAAAGCAGCGAATCGCTGACTTGCCTTTGAAAGTCCGCTTGTGGATGTTGCCGTGCTTAGACTATCGCCGGATTCTACGCCACCTTTCGTTGGCGAACAAACTGCTCTCGAATCCCACAGCAAGTCGTAGTGCGCAGCGCTTCCGTCGGCGCTCCCATCATCTTGCTGCTGTGCATTCGGGTCATTTGTTCTGACGATGTATGTAAGCATTATGAAATGGCGAGAGTTGAAAGGCGGTGTTTTTTATACGTCTTTCAACGAAATTAAAAAAATGTTTGTGGCGTCGTTATCAGGACTCTCTTATGCGAGCAACAAAGTATGCGATCATCCAGACGCTGAACGAAAGGAAACCAAATGAATACAACAAAAAGGCCATATCGCTTGATAAGCCGTCGCAGTTGCTTGCGACTTGCGCAGCTATATCAGGAAGGACTCAACGAAGGGAAATGGAAGACGCAACTCGGCGCTTTAAGCACATTGCGCGTGAGTCAGGGAGATTTGTCGTTGGCATTGCAGCTTCACGAGTTGCCCAATGAGATTCTCGACCTATTTGATGACCTCATTGGAATCAGCAGCCACACCGTTCGAGTCATTCGCCATACAATAATTCATGATGGGATCAAAACGGTGCTCGACCGTATCCGGCAGAGCGGGGCGACCAATGCAAAGCATTCGAATCAAGCAGTATTGAAGATTGTCAAAGGCCACGCACTGAATTCCAAGATAATGCTGCGCTGGTCGGGGCAAGACCCCGTAAAGATCGCGGCCCGCGCGCTTAATCTGCCTAAAAACATCTCCGACCGATATCACCTCGGGGTGACGAATGGAGAGTGGGCAAGTTTCAGTGCCTGTGCGAAGGCGCTCGGGGTATCGCGACGGAATGTTAGCGTTGCCGTTTCGATTCGGGAGCTTCCCGACGCAGTTCGCCATCTGTTCTATGAGATGGACCTAACGTTCGCGGTTGGGAAGCGACTTCTCGCGCTCAAGGACGAACTGGGACTCGATGAGATGCTTGTACGGGCACGCTGCGTGGAGTCAATGTTCGACTCGAGCGGCCGGACGGCGGCAAACATTCTCTCTGAGCTCAATGCGGAGAATATCCGCCCGTCGACTTTCACGCGTGTACGCATTAGAAAAGGAAGAGGCCGAAATCGGCTGGTGATCGAATGTAAAGATTTCGAGTTGCTGTGGAGGTACCGCGACGAGATCGAGAAGTCGATCAGCAAAGTTCTAAAAAAGCGGATTACCGATGCTGAATTGGTTCAGTTTATGCGCCAATTTGGTGGCATCTTCGATAAAGCTCACCTCGCCCGCTTGCCCAGTACATTCGCGCCCCGTCCCTCCTGAAGATCACATTAAGCGATGCGTTGGATGACGCGTCTCGCATGCTTCGGACGACAATCGTCGATCTTGCGTGTCTGCCGATGACAGCCGCGACGATGCCCCATAGCCTTTGGCCGATCATCGCTTACTCTCCGCAACCAGACGCTCAACGCCCATCTACTGAGCGTGTCAACGCATGGACGTAAGCGGCGTCGGCTCATTATTCCCTCCTCCGAATGCCGTTAGGAACGACGCCGCGAAGAGACAGAAATGAGGGGCTTATTCGCCCGAGTCCGCGGTGTGGGTTCACGCAGCGGCCGTGGTGATAGTAGAGTGGCTAACGCCATTCCGGTTCCGTGCGTCTGAGACGCGCTATGCGACATCGGCTGGAGACTGCGAGCCCACCGTTGAGCGATTGCAACTCTGGGTCGGAGAAAAATACAGCAATTTCATGCGCGCGTGCATTCATGAGCTCGTGCGCGAAAAAAGAATAAGCTCTGCGAAGCGCGAAGGGGACGTATGGCGACCGCGCGCAGTATTTTTGCGCCGCTCGGCGAGCTACAGGGATCTCCAGACGAGTCGAGGCGACTCCCGCTTTTGTCCGTGTCTTTGTCGCTCGTAGTTGGGGCGTGCAGACGTGGAGACCCCGCCTGCATGTCGAGGCGCAATCTTTTCTTTCCGTATTTGCTTTAGGTCACGGCCGCGCCTTGACTTCTTCTTGTTGCAGGCATGCTGGTTTTGTTCAAACCAGTTATCCGCCGCTATGCCAACAACGAAGCGTCTGTGTCATCCGCTACCCGTACAACGAGCGCGAAGCTTCGCTCCTAAGCAGCGTACCTCGCGCTTCATGTGGTCTCGAGCGCGCACGCGCGACCCGATGCGCGCGCAACGCCCGCGCGCTGGCGGAGCCAAAGCATGCGTGCGCTAAAGCGACAACCCGTCGCGAAGTCCCGAGCGTCAGGGCTGAAGCGGCCCTCACGGTGCGCGGACCCTGAATTGACGCACCTCGAGAGCTTGATACGCCACCTCCTAACCCTGAATGCACCGCCCATGCCGCTTTACCTGGATCGGTCCTACTGGCTCAGGCGGCTGGAGCGTCTAGAGGAAGAAATCTGCCTTGTCCCCGCGCAGATGAAGCGTCTAGGCGCCCTTCGAAATCTTCTGCTTGCAGATGCATCATGTCGCCGCGAATGTGCGTGAATGTTCATTCATCGGAGCGCGCTCAACAGAATCTATCACGCAGCAATCGGACTCACGCGCCGCTATCGGTTGCGCGCGACTGCTGTTTCGGTAACCGGGATGGCACGCAATCTCCGAGGTGACGATGCCTATCGCCTCAATGATCTTTGTTGGGGGGACACCGAGCGAGGCTCTCTCAGTAAGACGTCATCCATCAATGTGGGGCGCTCGGCGAAGACTGAATGATGACCGCAATAAGCCAACCGTGAGAAACGAAATGAGAGATCCAATTCAGGAACGAGTCCCCGCATCCCATCCGTCGAGCGATCGAATGCTAAGCGGCGCCGATCGCCTCACTCATCTGCAAGGGTACGATTCACTCTTAGGCGCACGCCGTCAGCGCGTCTGCCGTTGGTTGCGCCGCCGAATTGCGCCCGCATTCAGTCGTGTGTGTGAGGGCCATGTGCGTTTGCGCGAAGACCTGATTCTCGAACATGCGCCGGGCACTGATAACGCGACCACAATGGTCCATTGTCTTGCTGTAACATCTTTTGGCGTTTTCATCGTCAACTACTTCGATTGGAGAGGCGAGGTCAGGCCCGGGACCAATGAAGATGAGTTGCTCGTGATCGATGACTTGGGCGGCGTCACGGTGCACACGTCGCCTCTCCGGCGCGCAAAGCCAGCGGTCCGCCATTTACGGTCAGTGCTCTCTCAGTACGATTGTCCGGTCGAGAGCGTCGCCATATTCGCAGAGGCGGACTGTCGCCTTCATCCGACGGCACCCGACGGAGCTCTAGCATTGTCCGATTTGCATTACTTTTTGCGCACGAGATTGCTCAGCTTTCGCGCGACGCATGCACGTTATCTGGACGCAGCGCGTGTTGATAGTCATATAGATCGGACATGCGGCGGTCATGTCGGCGAAGCCAGTCACGCTGACAATCCACAGGCGAAGCTGACCCATCGTTTCAGAACAAAACGGTAGCGCGACCAGGAATCGAACCGGATATACAACGAAAGCGAAATAGCGAACTAAAGCTCAGGGGAGGGATCGCGTAGCGCCGGTTCGACGCGGGCAACGCCGCGCCACAAGAACTATCCACATCCCCGCTGCTGAGAAGCTCGGCGCGGGTCCGAAGCTAACCGGAAAGACGGCGTTTCTTCGAAGCTTTTTGCCTCACCGAGAACGGCTGTCGGTCTATATTGAATTCACCCACTGCGTATTAACGCATCGACATAACAGGCGAGCGGCTTCTGCTCGCCCGTTGCCAGATTTTCGTCTCTCGACTCCGGCGAAGCTGCCGGACACGCTTGGCCTCACCAGCGCGTCCAACGTGTCGCCACCATCCCCGGCCGCTTTCTTGATGCGGACGGTCAGATCGGCCGTGTCTCGACGGCGACTACTCGCGTGCCGCTGCATTCTCAACTCGAAATTTCGATTGTGTCTGCGTTTTAGGACCGATCGGCTTAGCCGATTGCGGCGCGCATACCAGTGTCCATCGTTGTGGCTTTTAACGTTGTAGTCCGCTTTCAGCATAACGCCGAGGGCAAATACTTTTCCACCGAAGGAGGTTTTATGAAAGTCGCTGTATTGGAAGTCCGCTACGCAGGCGGTCTGGAACTTTCGGACCATGTCGTGATACAGACGTCATCCCGTCTCGTCTTGTCGCCGCGGGTGAGCGCTTTTCTTGGCATCCTAGAGAAGACGGAGCGTCTCATCACTATGAGAGTCAACGTGAATGGAGTCATCTATCGGATTGAACGCAAACCGGGCGGTGAGTATGTCGTGGGCGCGAAACTTAGCCTTTGCGAGCGCTGGTTGTCCAGACTGCGACTCTTCGAAGCGCCGACTGAGGCGCAGCGGCGGCTCAATGGACGGTTTGCCCATTTGCTGAGCGCCTGGGCGCTTGTCGGTGCAGGCTATTTGGTCTACGCGACGAAGACCTGGGACGTGCGCGTGATCATTGAAACAGTTTTGCTTTGCGTCACATCGCTGACGTTATTTGTGGTCGGGCACATTTGCTTTTCGGATGTTTATAAGCCAGGTCGTTAGTCTTGTAGTTTGTCATTTCGCTCCGTGGGTTCGCGGATCATCGAAATTGGCCCGCTTGATAACCAGGCGTGCCGTCAGCGCGCCTGCATTTTTTCGTTGAAGGCAGGCCGCGCCGTACGGCGCGGCCTGCCCCAAAGCGTGCAACGCGATATCGAGCCTTGAGGACGCTGCATGGCCTTCAGAACCAAAATCCGAAGGTGCGTTACGGCCAGGCAAGATAATCGCTCGTTCCGAGACACAGCCAGTCGGTTGCCTGAGAACAAGTCGCTTCCAGCGGGTGCTACCAATGACATTCGTCCGGGCAAGGGAAGAGCAATTCTTATCTGACACATTTCGGTACGCAAGTCACAGCCTCCTCGACTGTAACCGTTCCCGTTCTCAACGCAGATAGCTGTGTCTGGTCTGAATCCCGTGGTGGGACCAACAATTATTTAAGTCGGAAAACTAACGAATGACCAAAAAGGAAAAACACGTCAAACAACCACTCGTAGCAAAGCGCACCGCGCGAGGGTGCAGGAGTAAAGGTAATGGCCGCAAAAATGGCGTCCGCTGTAACAATTGAGGGGCGAGAAATCGTCGCGGACGAAATCGCCGCTCTCGCTGAAACAAAGATGTTGAAATGTAAGCATTGCGGCGCTGCCGTTTGTTACGTTCCGCCACACGCGCGAGAGAGTAGAGGTAAAGTTCACTGGGTGAAAGGATATTTCCGCCTGCTTCCGAAATGTGCACACGAGAAAGCGTGCGTCTTCGACGTCTGCGATGAGGTTGAAGTGATTGCACGTCGATCGCTCGGCCTCCTGCAGGCGCTAGCGCAAGAACGATATTCCTTCCGTCTCCTCGCGTTCGATGTTGTGCGAGATTTGACTGCTCTCCAGTCGCACGCAACGCTTCGGCAAGCGATCGATGCAACACATCAGTCTGGCCCGCTTTTCTCACATGATCCACGCAGTTTTCTATCTGCGTACCTCAATACTGCTAAGAGAGTGATTTTGCTTCGAGCCCTATGTGGAGACGACGGCGTGTTGACGGAACGTCTTGAGTTGGTATTCAATGGGACCTCCGTGTGTTGGAACGATTTCTACTATGAGGAGGAGCGTTTCCTAGCAGCCTATCGCTGGATTGGTCAAACAACGGTCTCCTTTCCTGTCGCTCTGGTGGGCCATGTTTCAGCGATCCAGACCATCCCACGCAAGGGCGGGTCGTTGTATGTCCTAAAGCTTGAGCGCCCAGCAGCCACGCCTTGCGTCCGTGGTACGAACGTAGGGGAACTGACCCAAATCGAGGTATGGACAAGCCGACTCGAATGGCTACGAACGCTTGGCGAAGGCGACAAAGTGTTGGTGTTCGGACATTGGCGACCCTCCATCGGGCTTACTCAGACTCGTCTGCATCGGAGCGGCGACACGGCGTTTCGGAAGATTTTGGAGCGTCGCATGTCGATCTGGTTGTATGCAAAATCCCAGATTTCAAAGATCTGTGGACGAGCAACAGAGGCGTAATAGCGCGCTGCGTCGCAAAAGTGAGCCCCTAATGATCTGATCGGTGTCAGCTTGCGACGGCGAATCCGGGTCGGTAAGGACGAGTGCCCAAAGTTGTCTGCGCAATCGCTTGATGTAACGAGGCTTAATACGTGCCCGCGAACCAAATCGACGAGCAGCCATCCCATGGTATGGCTTCCCCTGTTTAGCGGATACCCCGAGGACCTTTAAGGCCCGTGCGGTGTTGCCGGAAATCCAGCTTATCGGGACCCTATACGACACGGGTGAGCGCGCGGCGCACTTCAAAGCGCGTCGATATATGACGCGGACCGCTGCCTCGCGCCTATACCGCGCGCCATTGAGAAGTCAACGTCGTGAGTTCCTGCAAACCGACCCATTGGCACACGTGCGAGGCGTTTCGAATCCTTAATAAAAGGGGACGAGGATACCAAACGCTCGTATCCGGTCAGTGAGTGACTGGACGCGAAGCATAGTCTCTAGCCCAACTCGTTCTCAGGCAGGAGAACGGAGTCAAGCGTGAGCTGGATCGGTCGGCAAAGCGCAGCGGGCAGTGGGAGGCTGCTCCATCACTTACCGATTATCTTCTAAACCTTCTTCCACGACCGATGATGCGGCGGCGGAGCCGATACCCGCTTCTCTCCATTGCAAGTGCCGCCGTTACCAACGCACGCGTTAAAAAGCCACGCCTGCGGCTCGACTGAGTGATAGTGTCGCGATCGGGCATCTCACCAGATTCGAGAGGTTGCGCAGGCATCGTTGGGTCTTCTTTCGGATTCGTCGCGCTTGCCTTGCAGTCAGGGACGATTGATGCCAAAGACGCGACGGTCTCACGCGGTGAGGGGGTTTCTGTCACGAGATAATGTCGGGACCCGGCGATGGGCTGAAGCGTTTGAGGGTCACCCGCAGCCGACGAACCGTCGGATGTGCATCCGAACTGCCTCTGGTCTTCGTCGAAAACGCTCGTCTCGGAGAAGAGCCACCCGGGCGTACTGGAAGAACTTGGCTCAGTTCCTGATCGAACGGTCCGCGGTATGGCACTGCAGCCTGCTGTGACAGAGGTCGCAGCGTGCGCTATCTGGCTGGCCGGAGCGCTGTTACGTAGCGCGTCCTCGGCGAGGCGCTTCAATAGTGCTGCTCGTTGCCTTGGATTCGGGACGGCAGACACGGCGCGAAACAGCTCTGGCGTGACCATCTCGCTAATTGTTATCTTTATTTCCAGTGAACTTGTCATGTGGTCAGTCCATCGTTGTGCTTCTTCTCTTGCAGCAAAGTTGCCTCGCTCAACGCAGGGAAGAAAACGCTCGCGTTGGGGAAGCAGGATGTTGCTATAAGATTTAATCTAAAGTTTTCGACTCCAAGGCCAAGGTTTCCTTCCTAGAGAGGGGTGTGCCGTTAGTGAGAACGATGCACGAGCATATGTACGATTCATGTGATTTCCTGTCCTTGATAGTTCGCTCGGTAGTCAGTTGCGATATTGCGGCTTCCGTGCGAGTTCGTTTCATGCCATTGAGGCGACTCTTCTGTTTCCTGTGGCCGATATAGGCAGTCCAGGGCCGACCGCTCAGGTCCACTGTACCGGGCAACAGGCACAGGCAAGCAAGCAAAAGCTCTCAAAAAAGGGGTAGCTTTTGAAGCTGTTGTCTCTGTTGCTGGCTTAAAAAGATGTTTCTTGAATATTGACCGGCGGATCATGCTGAAGGTGAATTCGTGAAGGCTTCGTGAAATGGAAGCAAGACGGTCGAGGCGAAAGTCGGCCGTGGAAAGTCAGACGCCGCGAGTGATAGGTTCGGTAATCCAGTGCGGTTTACTCGCACGCGCCGATATGAGTCCCCGGTGTCAAGCGGTCAAGAACGAAGCCCTGGATTGCCTCGAGCAATGTTTGCAGAAGCTGTTTGGAGTGAAGGCAAACCGCGCCGTCGGGCGCGGTTCGGCTGCGCTGTTGGAATCGTGTTGTGAGGCCCGAACGCGGGTGCGAATTTCCCCACAACAACATTCGGAACAGCCTTCACGATCGCTCGCCTTCCCGGTCTTAGATGGGTGTCGCCGGGTCCTTCGCAATAAGCAAACTAACCACATCGAGGCAGCTCGGCTGCAAGTCCCAGTCCACCCGAGAGACGGGGAACCACTCCTTGGCACCTCGGAAATTCTTCACGGCGCGGAACACATTCGGGAGTACACATGCCCGACTGCTTGTGCGTAGACCTCGGAGCGTATTCCGAAAACGGGTGGCGGCGACAGCAGCCGCGTCGTGAGCTTCGATCGCCAGATTTTACGTTTCCCGCGTACGCGAGCCTTGCCGTCAAGACGAAGGTCGCTCGCCGCGGTTTGAAATGCGGCTGTTGCGGTTACGCAGCCTTAGGAGTAGACTAAGTTTATTAAACTAAGTTAATCGGGTGCAAAATGCGCACGTTCAACATGCACGAAGCAAAAACCAACCTCTCAAGACTCATTGATGAAACGGTGAGCGGCGGACAGCCTTTCGTGATCGCGAAAGCGGGTAAGCCGTTGGTCAAGGTTGTTAGAATCGAGACAGAAGCGGAGAAACCGCCAAGGCGTATTGGGTTCATGAAAGGGCAACTGAGGGTGCCTGCTGATTTCGATACGATGGGTGCGGACGAGATTGCTGATTTATTTGAGGGCAAGACGAAGTGAAACTTCTTCTTGATACCCATCTGCTTATCTGGGCGGCGAGCGACGATCCAGCGCTGTCCGCGCAGGCGCGCAGCTTAATAGAAGATCCGACAAACACGCCTTACTTCAGTGTTCAGAGTATTTGGGAGATTGTAATCAAGAGCTCGCTCCAACGTCTCGATTTCCAGCTCGATGCCCGCATATTTAGAACGAACCTTCTCGACGCAGGGTATAAAGAACTCTCGATCGAGGCTCATCACGCCCTCGAGATAATGCAGCTTCCGCCGATTCACAGAGATCCGTTCGACCGGATGTTAATTGCTCAGGCGATCTCGGAAGGAATCGTGCTCCTTACCCACGACGACATCGTGCGGCAGTACGACTTTGCCCCGGTGCGGTATGTTTGATTCCTTCCACTAGCGCAAGCGGGTTCGTCAGAATCATCACCAGTACTCGCCTTCGCTTGATCGTTCGTCGCACCCGCATTCCACGCAATCGACAATTGCACACTATCGATTCGATGGAAACGGGCTGACGTGCACGCACTTGGCTCGAAGGCAAGTCTTTGCGAAAGGGTGGACGTCGAATCTACGGAAGCTCGCATTGCGTCTCCGCGCTCAACAGTGACTGACTGACCGGGTCGCATGCATGTTGAACGCGTGCTTGCAGATTGGTGGGGGATGCTCCGTTCAGTCGACCAAGACTTGGACCGTGTTTATGTTTCTGGAAGCCGTGACCCTGTTTCTCATATTTCTGGTGTTGCTCGTAACCGGGCAGTGTGCTTTTCTAGTGACGACGGATTACGGTAGAACTGCCTAACTCACAGTCATCCTCGTTGTGCTTAAGTTGAGTGTGTAGTCGGTCAACGAGCGTCTGCGATCCAAATTCGACTACGCGAAAGCTACAAAAGAGTTGACGTTTTAGCGGGGCTGAAGACTCATCGTTGAAATGTTAGCACACTCGACGCGTCCGTCAATTAAGTTCCCCGCATACACAAGAGAATAACGACACCGCCTATTGGGCTACGGAAGAAAGCAGAGCGGACGACGCCGATGAGAAAATGCGAAGGTCCTAACGGTTTATTCAGTCGGGATTCCGTTATTTCAGACCGCTAGGCAATAAAAAATACGAATTTCGAGTCTGGAATTCCAGAGCGCCCTAGAGTGGAGAAGGTTAGAAGAGTCACCAGGGCCAGCAGACTCGGCCGCAATGTCAGCTAATATTTTGTGACCGTCCGAAGACGTCCTCAATCCTCCGCTGTATCGAAAAGCGCTTGTAAGGCAAATGAGTCGGCCGTCTAGTGTCACTCAATTTCCAGAAAACTCGGGGCAGCCCAGACGTTTGTTGGGCTCCTCCTTCTGTGACGTGCCCGCGAGAATCGAATCTGCCTACGTCGCGCTCGACCGGTTACTGGCCATTTGCCCGCGACTTCGGAAATTGGAGAGTTATATCGTCGCTGACCAATTTGCTGCTTTATCACGAGGGATTGATTGCGCAACCCCGGGGAAACAACAGATCTAATAATTACGAAATAGCGCGCCGCGAAAGGCGAAGCCGCATCGACGTCGCGATGGACGGACGACGATTTTTAGTTCGGTGCAGGCGCCGCATTTCCGCGGCCTGCATTTTGAATCCACCTGAATACTCCAAAAAGATCTGGCGGACGGCGGCGGTCAAGTTCTGCGCGCGCCTCGAATTGCCCGCGAAGCTTTCGATCCTGAATGCGCCGATCGCAATAGGACTTGCTCTGCTCCTCAGCCCCATCGAGACGCGACCAAGGCTCGACTGTCGCCAACTTCCTTTGGGCGAACCTCATCACAGTCTCGCCCTCGGCCAACACGGCCGCCATCGGGACGTTCTTCGTGCAGGTGATCGTGATCTTGTCGCTGATGTTACACGCGACTTTCAGGTGCTTCGGGCGCGCCTCGATGGCAATCGTTCTTGCAACATGCCTGAGATTTCCGCGACAAAAGCACGAATCATCGACGACGCATTCCGAGCCACTTATCGCGAGGCTGCCGGAGCAATCCCGTGAACGACGTTCCGGAGGGCGGCCGCGGCAGTGATTTGCCTGCGTTAGAATGCCGGCTTCGCTATCGCGGGATTGCTCGGCCGGGATTCAATGGGCGCGACCCGCGAAGAAGCGGCGATGCATTGCGGGTCGGAATCAAAGCGAGGTCGCGTTTGCGTCTCGGACCTGTCAGTGACGTCAGAATGGATAACGGACTGTCAGCGGGAGTGTGATGACCAGAGAGGGTCTGCGCGTGGAACGCGTACTTTGGATTGCGTGTCCTTTGCTCATGTTTGTCGTGATGTACGCGCACATGACAGCCATCGAAAATATCCTGCTCGGCCTGGTCGGCGTGGGCGTGATTGCTGCCGCATTTTCATCGGAGCAGCCTGCGGTCATACGATGGCCTCTCATCATTCCCATTCTTTTGTGGGGTGCGTGGTCGTTGGCATCCGTGGCGTGGTCGCCGTTTCCCGCGGAGAGCATGCATTCCTGGCTCGATGAAGTGCTTTATCCTCTGGTCACGTTCATTGCGTTCTGGTTAGTCGGAAACCAAGCGACGCGACCGGAGCGTCTTGTTCTGATCAGCTGGATCGCATGCGCGCTGCTAGCGGTCACGAGCATCGTCCATTGGGGACAACTGCAACCGCCCACCGCGGATACATTCCTGCTGCACTATTACAACCGCGTCGGTCACACAAGCACGCTCGTCATCTTCGTCATGTCCTTGTTCACCGGTCTGACGATGCAAGGACGATGGCGAATCATTGGAGTCACAGGGTTGCTCCTGTGCCTCTTCGTGGGGCTTGCAACGCTCAACCGCTTCTTCTGGCCGGCGGCCGGTCTCGCCATTCTCGTGGCGCTGTTTCCCATGTATCGGAAGCATCTCGTTCTGGCGGCGATCGTGATCGTGCTGACGGCCGTCGTTGCTGTCGGAACCCTGGAATACAGCGCGCGAATGCGCAATGTACGCCCCGTTCCCGCATCGGCGGAGGTCGTGAGTCTCGGCCAGGAAAAGGTGCAATTGCCCACGTTTCTTGGCGGCATCGTGGCGTCCGTCGCCGCCGACACGCGCCCGCGCTTGTGGAACTTTTATCTGAAAGCGGGCGAGACGCATTTCTGGACGGGCGTCGGATTTGGCAAACCGCTTCCCGGACGCGTTTACAAAAGCGATATTCCGACGCAGTTCCTGTCCACGGAGCCGCAAGCGTTAACGCATGCCCACAACCTTTTCCTGAACACTTGGCTCGAATCCGGGCTGATCGGCGTCGTGCTGGAAGTGGCGCTCCTGATCGCGCTCGTCGTGCGATTCTGCCGGTTGCGTCGTGCCACGCCGTGGATTTGCGCGGCAGGCGTGGCACTGGTCGTCGGTATGCTGGCGAAGAACAGCACCGACGACTTCATGTGGCAGACCACCGCGCTGGCGTTCTGGAGTTTTGCGGGGCTCTTGCTGGGGCGGGGGGAACGGCTTGCTGTCCGCGGCGACGTCGAATCACCAACGGGGTCGTAGAGTTATGCGACTGTGGTTGCTTTACGCCGTCTTGGCCGCCATTGCAACCCTCGCCAGTTTCGGCGTGCAGGTCGCGGCAACGTTTGAGTGCCGCGAGAAACGAAGCCGTGCCATTCGATGAGATGCGATCGAGCATCGCGCGGGTGGCGTCGCTCGCGCCCACGGCCGGCACTACGCATTGACACTGCTGACATCCCGACGGCCCGTAGACGCGGAGCCATCCGAGCAGCCTGTCGAGCGGATAAAAATATCCGTCGTGGCCGACGCGCGGTACCGTGAGCGTCTGGAAGACGTGACTCGAACTGGCGAAGCAAACGTCTCCGTAGCTGCCGACGTTGCCGAACGCGAGCGTCGTGTCGTGCGCGTCCTGCGCGTTGCGCCATTGCGCCTGCGTTCCACCCAGCGGTTGCCGAAACCCCCCACATTGAGGACAATCTTGGCGTCTTCCACCCGTCGATGCGGTCCGTTTTCCTTACGTGGCGCGGACACCCCATTTGTCCGATGAACGCGAATGCCCCGCAGAACCGATCGGCGCATCAGTCCGATCCCACCATTACGCTCAGCATTTCGATCGTCGTCTACCAGCCCGACGCCGGGTTGCTCGCACGTACCATTGAAACGCTCGAAACCGCGCTCGCGCAGTTGCACGACGTCGCCGGACGCCCGTGCCTGTATCTGATCGACAACAGCAATCCGGGCGAGCTCGCCGACCTGCCGGCGCCTTCGGATGCCGAATTCGACACCGTGGTGCTGAAAGGGCACGGCAATGTCGGTTACGGACGCGGTCACAATCTCGCGATCGCACGCGCGAACAGCCGCTTTCATCTGATCCTGAACCCGGACGTCGAAATCAACGCCGACGGCCTGCGCCGCGCGCTGGCCTTTCTGCGCGATTCACCGGAAACGGGGCTGCTCGCGCCATGGATCGGCGGTGACGACGGCCGTCAGCAGTATCTCTGCCGCCGCTATCCCACCGTGCTCGATCTCTTCGTGCGCGGCTTTTTGCCCGCCGCGCTGCGCAAGCCCTTCGCGGGGCGACTCGCGCGTTACGAGATGCGCGATGTCATCGGCGAAAGCAACATCGTGTGGGATCCGCCGATCGTGAGCGGCTGCTTCATGCTCTTCCGCAGCGACGTGCTCAAGTCGATCGGCGGCTTCGATCCGCGCTATTTCCTCTATTTCGAGGACTATGACCTGAGCCTGCGCACGCGCCGCGTCGCGCGCATCGCCTATGTGCCGTCGGTGCGCATCCTGCATCACGGCGGCGGCGCGTCGAAGAAGGGCTCGGTGCATATCAAGCTGTTCGTCACGTCGGCGTACCGGTTTTTCAACCGCTTCGGCTGGAAGTGGCTATGAGCGACAACGGCCGACGCATCGCGATCACCGGCGCCAACGGTTTCGTCGGCCGCGCGGTGAGCCGTGCGCTGCTTGCGCGCGGCATCGGTGCGACAGGGCTCGTGCGGCGCGATGCGCGGTGCGAGCCAGGCGTCGACGTGCGGTATATCGACGGCCTCGAATCGGTCGCGCCCGGCGCGTTCGCCGGCTGCGACGCGGTGATTCACCTGGCCGCGCGCGTGCACGTGATGGCCGATGCGGCGTCGCAGGCGCAGTCGGTCCTCGATGCGTACCGGGCGATCAACGTCGAAGGCACGCTCGCCGCCGCCGAGGCCGCGCGGCGCGCCGGCGTCACGCGTTTCGTGCTGATGAGCAGCATCAAGGCACTCGGCGAAAGCGACCCGGGCCGCCCGTTCACCGAAGACGACGCGCGCAATCCGCCCGATGCCTACGGCGTCTCGAAAGCCGAAGCCGAAGTGAAACTGCTCGAATTCGGCAGCCGCACGGGGCTGGAAGTCGTGATCGTGCGGCCGCCGCTCGTCTACGGCCCCGGCGTGCGCGCC
The DNA here is from genome assembly GCA_001580565.1 of Caballeronia megalochromosomata. GTDB lineage: Bacteria > Pseudomonadota > Gammaproteobacteria > Burkholderiales > Burkholderiaceae > Caballeronia > Caballeronia megalochromosomata. The sequence continues at coordinate 20,453 of LRBF01000151.1, forward strand.
AATTTTCTCGCGATGATGCGCGCGATCGCGCGCGGCATCCCGTTGCCGCTCGGCGCGATCGAGGCGCGCCGCAGTCTAGTGAGCGTCGACAATCTGGCGAGCGCGACCATCGAATGCGCGCTCAATCCGGCCGCCGCGGGCCGCCTGTTCCACGTCACCGATGGCTACGACCCGAGCGTAGCCGAACTCGCGCGCAAGCTCGGCGAGCATCTCGGCAAGCCCGCGCGGCTCGTGCCGGTTCCGGCCGGGCTTTTGCGCGGCGTCGCGCGCGTGACCGGCAAGACCGCGCAGATCGATCGGCTGACCGGCAGCCTGCGCGTCGACTCGCGTCGCATCCGCGAGACACTCGGCTGGCAGGCGCCGCAATCGCTCGACCAAGGCCTGGCTGCCACGGCCGCGTGGTTTCGCTCGACGCGCGGACAATAAGCGGGTCGCGCGACCGAAAAGGCCGGTCGCGAACGTTAAAATACGCGCTGTTTCGACACCGGCATGCAAGACTTCTGACAGCTTCTGTCAGCGCGATTTTCGTCAGATATTTAAAACAAAACCCGGCGAGCGTTCGCGTATCCTTTGGGCTTTTCCCGAAGAAGAATTGCCAGGACGACAGGGCCTCGTTTTCGACAACTCAATAACATTGCATGCCGCATTCGTATTTTGAAGCCTCGCCGCTTTTGACCGCGATGTCGGTCGCGGTATTGGCGCTCGCCGCGTGCGCGCTGATTCTGCGGACGCTCATCCGCACCGGCCTTGCCTGGCGCCTCGCCACCGACATTCCCAACGAGCGCTCGTTGCACGAACGTCCCACGCCGCGCGTCGGCGGATGGGGCATCGTGCCGGTCGCGGCAATCGCGCTCCTCGTCGCCGCGCCGTCGATGTGGCTCGTCGCGGCGTGCGCCGTCTTCCTCGCCGCCGTGTCGCAGATCGACGATCGCCGCGGGCTGCCCGCGCGCGTGCGCTTCGCGGCGCATATCGTCGCGGTGGCGCTCGTCATCGTCGTGCATCCGGCGGACGTGCCGTGGTGGGCGCTCGCCGTCGTCGCCTTTCTGATGGTGTGGCTCGTCAATCTCTACAACTTTATGGATGGCTCGGACGGGCTTGCTGGCGGCATGGCGCTGTTCGGCTTCGGCGGCTACGCGCTCGCCGCGCTCGCCGGACCTGCGCCGCAAGCCGACCTCGGGCTCGCGAGCGCGGCCATCGCGGGCGCGGCGGCCGGATTTCTGACCCTCAATTTCCATCCGGCCCGGATTTTTCTCGGCGATGCCGGGTCTATTCCGTTGGGATTTCTCGCGGGCGCGCTCGGTTACTGGGGCTGGCAACGAGGCGCATGGCCGGTCTGGTTTCCGGCGCTCGTGTTTTCGCCGTTCATCGCGGATGCCACCGTCACGTTGCTGCGGCGCCTCGCGCGCGGCGAAAAGTTCTGGCAGGCCCACCGTGAGCATTACTATCAGCGCATGGTGCGCCTGGGAATGGGGCACGCGCGCACCGCGCTCGCGTGGTATCTGCTCATGCTGGCGGGCATAATGCTCGCAAATCGGGCGCTGCGGTTTTCTGTCGCGGGGCAGTGGACGGCGGTGGCGGGCTGGGCAGTCGTGGTTGTGGCAGCGGGCGCGGTGGTCGACGCGCATTGGCGGCGTCATTCGACGCGCCATTCCGAACAATCTTGAGGGTCCGTGCTGATGAATCGAATAAAAGCTACATGGCTATCGGCGGGCGCGTTCGGCTTCGATCTGGTGGCCGTCGTGGGATCCTGGCTCGTCGCCTATTTGCTCCGCTTTAACGGCGCCGTGCCGCACGACTTCCGCCATGGCGCGTTCGCCGCGCTCATCTGGGTGGTGCCGGTCTACGCCGTCGTCTTCCGTGTCTTCGGCCTGTATCGCGGCATGTGGGTGTTCGCGAGCCTGCCCGACCTGATGCGCATCTCCAAGTCCATCGTCGTGGGCGCGCTCGTCGTGATGGTGGGCGCGGTGATGTCGCAGCCGATGCCGATCATCCCGCGCTCGGTGCTCATCGTTTCGCCGCTGCTGCTTTTCCTCTCGATGGGCGGCGCGCGCGCGCTCTATCGCACGGCCAAGGAGTTCTATCTGTACGGCGGACTCGTCGGGCAGGGCAAGCCCGTGATCGTGCTCGGCGCGGGCACGGCGGGCGCGATGCTCGCGCGCGAACTGTCGCGTTCGAGCGAGTGGCGCCTCGTCGGCCTGCTCGACGACGATCGCGGCAAGCAAGGCCGCGAAGTGCTCGGACACAAGGTGCTCGGCTCGTTCGGCGATCTGGCGCGGGTTGCCGAGCAGCTGAAGGTGGATTACGTGATCATCGCGATTCCCTCGGCGTCGGTCGAGGAGCAGCGGCGCGTCGCCACGTTGTGCGTGCGCGCGGGCGTCAAGGTGATGGTGCTGCCCGCGCTCACGCCGCTCACGCAAGGCCAGAACTTCCTGTCGCGCGTGCGGCAGATCGACCTCGAAGACCTGCTCGGCCGCGAGCCGGTGAAGATCGACATGCCCCACGTCGAGCAGTTGCTGCACGGGCGGGTGGTGATGGTGACGGGCGCGGGCGGCTCGATCGGTTCGGAACTGTGCCGCCAGATCCTGCGTTTCTCGCCGGCGCAACTGGTCGCGTACGACATGTCCGAGTACGCGATGTATCGCCTGATCGAGGAACTGCACGAGAAATTTCCGGAGTGCTCGGTGATTCCGGTCGTCGGCGACGCGAAGGATTCGCTGCTGCTCGATCAGACGATGGCGCGCTTCACGCCGCACATCGTCTTCCATGCGGCCGCCTACAAGCACGTTCCGCTGATGGAAGAGCAGAACGCCTGGCAGGCGGTGCGCAACAACGTGCTCGGCACGCTGCGCGTCGCGCGCGCGGCGATGCGCCACGACGTGCGCCATTTCGTCCTCATTTCGACCGACAAGGCCGTCAACCCGACCAACGTGATGGGCGCGAGCAAGCGCCTCGCCGAAATGACGTGCCAGGCGTTGCAGCAATCCGCGCCGCGCACGCAGTTCGAAACGGTGCGCTTTGGCAACGTCCTCGGCAGCGCGGGCAGCGTGATTCCGAAGTTCCAGCAGCAGATTGCGAAGGGCGGTCCGGTCACGGTCACGCATCCGGAAATCACGCGCTTCTTCATGACGATTCCGGAAGCCGCGCAACTCGTGTTGCAGGCGTCGAGCATGGGGCGCGGCGGCGAGATTTTCATTCTCGATATGGGTCAGCCCGTGAAGATCGTCGATCTCGCGCGCGATCTGATTCGTCTCTACGGCTTCTCGGAAGAGCAGATCCGCATCGTGTTCACGGGCCTGCGTCCCGGTGAGAAGCTCTACGAGGAACTGCTCGCCGACGACGAAACCACCACGCGCACGCCGCATCCGAAGTTGCGCATCGCGCAGGCGCGGGGCGTGCCGGACAGTTTCATCGACGAATTGCTGCCCTGGCTCATGCAGCATCGCGTGCTCTCCGACGAAGAAGTGCGCCGCGACCTGCGCCGCTGGGTGCCGGAATATCAGACGGCGACGCTGCCCGTCCTGCAGAGCGTCGCGGCCGTGCAGACGGCGCGCGAGCGCGGCGCGGCGGGCTGACGCTCCCGCCTCGCGCATGACGGCGCTCGACGAAGTTCATGCGCTGACCCACGCGGGCTCGCTGTTGTCTCCGGGCGGCGAGATCGTCGCGCCTTACGACCTCGAAGTCACACACGCCGACGCATCGGGTTACGCGGCCTTGCCCGCCGATATCCTGAACGCGGGCCGCGAACCCTTTGACGCGGACTATGCGCGCGCAAGCCGCGTGCATCTCGTCAACGCATTCGGCGTCACGCTCGGCGACTCGATCATCGGGCTGTCGGCGCTCTTCGCGGTGAAGCGCCTTCATCCGCATCTCCGGTTTGCCATCTATCGTCCGGCGCGCGCGCCACGCTATGTGCAGCGTCTTTACGCGCTCGCCGCGCCGGGTTTTGCCGGGATCGTCGATTTGCCCGTGCCGCGCGCGAGCCTGCCCGTGGATGAACTGAGGATCGACATCGGCAATCAGCTCTTCTGGCCGCACTTCGCCTCGATGCCGATGATCGATTTCTTCCTCTGGGCGATGGGCGTCGCGCCCGAGCGCATCGCCGCCGGCGACAAGTGCAACCGATGGCTCGCCGACGTGCCGCTGACGGCCATCGAGCGCGAACCCTACGCGCTGTTTTGCCCGGACGCGAGCACGCCGGTGCGCAGCATTCCCGCGTCGGTGCGTGCGCGTATCGTCGCGCGGCTCGCGGATGAAACCGGCTTGCCGGTGCTGGGCTTCGGCGCGGTGGATCATCCGCGCTATCGCGACATCGCGCCGCTTTCCGTCGAAACCGACGATTTCCTCGCGTGGATCAGACACGCGCGCTATCTCGTCACGGCGGACACGGCGGCGCTGCATGTCGCGGCAGGCTTCGACGTGCCGACGACCGCATTCTTCACGACGATTCCCGCATTCATGCGCGCGCGCGATTACGCAAACTGCGTCGCGGTGGAATTCGCCTTGCCGCATCTGCAGGGCATGCACGCGAGCGCGCGGCCCGCGGATCTGGACGCGCTCGAACGCGCGTATCGCGATTACGACTGGCGCGCGATGCCGTTCGCCCCGCTCACCTGAAACGACGGCAGGCGCTGATACAGCGCCGCGACCCAGTCGATGAACACGCGCACGCGGCGCGGCTGATGGCGATTCGCCGCATACAGCACGGACACCACGCGCGGATACGACGGATACTCCCGCAGCACTTCCCTGAGCGCGCCGCTCCTCACGAGCGGATCGAGCGTATAGCTCGAACTCTGGATCAGGCCGAGTCCCGTCACGCCCGCGGCGATGTACGAATCGCCATCGTTCACGGCGATCTTGTGCTTCATTGCGACGATGCGCGTTTCGCCATCGACGACGAATTCCCAGTTGCGCACGCGTCCCGAGTTGTTGAGCACATAGCCGACGGCGAGGTGCTGATCGAGATCGTCGAGCGACGCGGGCTCGCCATGCTTCTCGATATATCCCGGCGACGCGCACGTGATCTGCGAATACGCGCCGATGCGTTTCGCGACGAGCCCGACATCGCCGACCGCGCCCACGCGCACGACGCAATCTACCGCTTCCTCGACGAGATCCACTTGCCGGTCCGTGAGCAGCAACTCGACGCCGATGTCCGGATACGCCGCGAAGAATTCCGGCAGCGCGGGAATGATCGTGTTCTTCGCCATCACCTGCGGCAGGCTGACTTTCACGTTGCCCTTGGGGCTCAGCTTCGAATGCGAGAGCGACGCTTCCATGTCGTCCACTTCGCCGAGCACGCGCACGCAGCGCTCGTAATAGGCTTCGCCGTCCTCGGTGATGCTGATGCTGCGTGTCGTGCGGTTGATGAGGCGCGCGCCGAGATGCGCTTCGAGCGCCTGGAGCGTGCGCGAGACGCTCGCGGGCGGCAGGCGCAGGGCGTCGGCGGCTTTGGAGAAACTGCCCGCCTCGACGACCCGCGCGAAGACTTTCATTGCAAGAAAGCGGTCCATGCTCCGGTTCCTAAAACGTGATCGCGCGCCTCGTTGGGCGCGCGCGAAAGGAGAGCGTGAGTTTTCAGGCGACGATCATCATACTTGGGTTCGCGTGCCTGCGCGCCGCAACTGAGCAGTGGCGAAACTCAGAGCCCGAGCCCCTGACAGAGCCACCCGGAGTAGTGTTCGATCATCCGCTGAAACGGCGCGTGATGGCCGTAGGCGATCGACGATACCGCGAGCAGCCCGCACCCCGCGACGAGCGCGCGCGGCATCTTGCGAGGCTCGTCGAAGACGCGCGCGAGGAAGAGGGCGGCAATGGCCGCGCCGAGCACCCAGCCCGCGACGACTTCGGCGGGCGTGTGCGCGTCCTGCATGATGCGGCTCGCGCCGATCGCCGCCGCGAGCGCGAGCCCGCCCGCCGCACCCAGGCGATGCCAGCCGCCGCCGAAGCCGCCGAACAGCAGTCCGCCCGCGACCGTATAGATCGATGCGGCGAGCATCGTGTGACCGCTGATCATGCGCAACTGGAGCGCGGCGATTTCGAAACCGCAGCCGGCGTAGAGAATCTTGGAGAGACCTACGAGCCCCATGCCGATCGCGAGCAGGATGGCCCAGCGCAATGCGAGGCGCGACTCGACGGTGTGCAGCCACAGCGCGCAGACGACAGCGAGCGGCAGCAAAAACGCCGCGTCGCCGAGATTCGAGAGTGTCCAGAGTACCTTTGATTCCATGCGTATCCGTTATAGGTCGTCTCGCGGGCCTTTCCGAACCCGCTTATGAAGTGTCGGCCTGCTTCCGGCGGCCGGCCATCCGGTATTCGGTCGGCGAAATCGACAGCCGCTTGCGGAAGATTTTCGCCAGGCCGTCGCCGCTGCCGGCGCCGCATCGCCGGGCGATCTTGTCCACCGGCAAGTCGGTGGCGGCCAGCAGCATACAGCTTGCATCGATCCGCGCGCGCAGCAGGTATTCCGACGGCGTGAGCCCGATCTGCGCCTTGAAGCGGCGCAGGAAATTGCGCTCGCTCATGGCGGCGACGCGTGCGGCATCGGTGATCGAAATCGGCCGCACGTAGTTCTCGCGGATCCAGCGCGCTGCCGCGTCGATCTTCTGGCGCACGCCGCCGGCTTCGGTGTCGTCGAGCACGGTGGCGAGCCTGGGCCACGCACCGGGAATCGAGCGTTCCGATACTTCGCGCGCGAGGGCGGCGCCGTGATCGCGCTTGATGATCGAGAGCGCCGCTGCGATCGGCCCCTTCGGATCGTCGAGCGTGAGCGTCTGCTCCGCGATGAACAGCGGGTTCGACAACGCGGACGCGCGCGCGGGAGTGTCGGTCTCGTCGGTGAAATCGAGCGAGCGGTTCTGCACCGTGAGATTGGCCGCGGCAAGAATATACGCGCCTTCGCCGATCGCCTTGATGAACGGAATTTTCGGCGCCACGCGGCCGAGCCGCTTGCGCAGCACGGCGTCGTTGCGCGCATGCCGCGCACCCACGCCGCCCGCGATGAAGAGCGCGTCGCACTCGTTCATCCAGCGCGTTTCGAGACCCTCTGTCCAGATGCGCATCGAGCAACTGCTCGCCACGCTGCCACCTTCACTCGACAGGAATTGCAGCGAATAGTTCGGCGCTTGTCCGCGTTCGCCGGCATCAGCGGGTAGGCGGACCGTGTTCGCGACCGAGAAGACCTCGGAGATCGAACTGACTTCGACGAGCGAAAAATCCTCGAAAATCAGAATGCCGATCCGCTTCTCCGCACTGGCCATATCGGCGGGCGGCGCGTCGGGCGCGGTGGCGCGCACGACCTGAAGCCTGCCCGTACCATTGGCGTACACCATCGACTTCTCCCCTGAGCGGACCTCAAAGCCTTGCCTCGGGTCCGATCGATGAAGGAACGTAAGTAGCGGGAAAGTGAGCTTACATGGGTCGCACTATACGCGGCGCCCAACAGTCGCCGCGCGCCAAGTCCGAAATTGACGAACTGTTGGCAGATGATCTCGATACTCGCGCAATACGCTGACAACATGGCAGTCGTCTGACGAAATCGAACGATGTGTCTTCGACAGAAACTGACGCGATGACTGCATGACTCGCTCAAGAACAGGTGCCTGCTGACCGTTATCAAGGGAAGCAGAGCTTGAAGCGAATCGATGCTTGAGGTTTCTTGGCGGTAGGGCGGGCGGCGCGCAGCAATGCGCGCCGTTTGTCTTTTCAGCGCGCGCTTTTCATGCGGATCAGCGGAAGTACGCCTTCGTGTTCTCGTGCACGTCATCGCGCGCGAGCAACTCGTCGGGCAGGAGCCATCGATAATCGCTGTGCTGATCGAAGCGGCCGACGGGCACTTTGCCGCTCAGGGTCATCGCGTAGGCGAGCACGATGTAGTGCGTGCCGACGCCATCGGCGCCCGCGAAGTTGTCGTCGTACAGATGCTCGTACACGCCGAAGAAACGCGAGGCAGAACGCTGCGCACTCGCGACGCCAAGCTCGTTGTTGACGATGCGCTTGAACGCGCCATCGAGCGATTCATTCTTGGTGATGCGCCCGCCCGGCACGAACCACGTACCTTGCGCCGGCCGGTTGCGCCGATGGCCCACGAGGATGCGCCGGTTGCCGTCGGTGACGATCAGGTCGATCGCCACCAGCGGCGCGAGCCGCACCACCGTCAGGAAATCCGCGTTGCTCAGCATCGTTGCTCCGTGTTTGCCATCGGGCTGCATGACACAAACGATGAGGCCTGCGCCGTCGCATCACCGTGCGTGCGCGCACGGCGAGGATCGAATTTCATGAGTGAAACACGCAAGGCTGACGGGCACGTCTACTGCGTGCCCTTGCATGCACGGCAAACTTGACCGATCCGCGGGCCTGGCCGTCGCGCGAAAATCTCCACGGCTGGATTTGCAAACGCGCGCGCAAATCGAGCGCGATTCAACCGAACATTGCAAAGATTTGATTGGACGATTCAACAAATAGTGTCACAGCGTGCGCCGCCGCAAAACACTAGCCGATGGCGGGCGGGGACAGTGCGCGAATCCCGCGCGCGTGCAGGTTCGGCGGCCCCATGGGCGCATTGCAGTGCAGCATTTAAGCTCATATGAAAACACCACACTATGCTGTCGAATAAAAATAGAATTGGCTAATTGAAAATCACCCGATCGCACGATATTTTGTTAATCGAAAATCGACGCTAATTAATACGCGATTCAATTGGCTTTTTAAATCGATGGCTTAAATGCCGATTACATCCGGTTCCCAAATGTAACGGCAAACCCAAAATTTTCCGATTGCGGCGGTACGAACGTGCGCTCTTGCACTGATCGAATGTTTCAAAAGTGAATCAATTTCTTTGGTCCGACGTGGCGGCCGAGATACTGGGCGACCCGCACAGGGCCGTGGCTTGGGGCCTCGCGCGCGAACGACTGTCCGATCTGGCGGCACAGTGATCGAATTGCGCTAAGCGGTGTCACACAGGTTTGTATGACAAATGGATTAACGTATTCCACGCGTAAAAATCGGCTATGCTGAATTTGGGGATGGATATCAATGTGCGCTCACCCTCACATCGGAACAGATTCTGTGGTTTAAGCGCGAAAATCTAGAGCACAAAAAAGTTTGTCTGCTTATTATTCAAGCCAGCGGATCGATTCCGCCAACACTCCGTCCCAATCGGTCACGGCAACCCGGCGAAGTTCGGGAAAGTCCATTGATGCGCCGCAATGGCCGAGAAACTCTTCCGCGCCTTCCAGGAAACAAAGCAGCAGAGGATGACCATGCCTTACGCCACTTTAGAACCCGCCGTCATGGGTTGGACGCCTCCCGCGACGAAAGCCTCGCAGGCCGAGGTCCGCCAGATCGCGATCCTGCTGTTCGACGGCTTTTCCCTGCTCGGCGCGGGGATCGTCGCGGAGGTCTTCCACATGGCGAACGAGTTCTCGTCGGCGAAGTCCAGGCCGGACTGCAGCTACGACGTGCGCTTTCTGTCCGTCGAGGGCGGCAACGTGGCGTGCTCGTCGTCGGTGCGCGTATGGACGGACGGCCTGGACGCGCGCCACTACGGCGGCTTCGACGCGCTCTTCGTCGCGGGCGGCCGTGGCGCCGAAGAAGCCGCGAAGGACGATCGCATCATCGAATGGCTGCGCCGCGTGCAGTCGAAGACCACGGTCGTGCGAGCGATTTCCGAAGGCCGCAAGGTGCTCGACGCCGCCGGCATCGGCCAGTCGCAGGACGCGCAGGCGCGCTACGGCAACGCGATGCATCTCGTGCGCGACGAGCAGCAGGGCGATGCGGGCGACCGCTACGAGTCGATGAAGGGCGCGCTCATCATCGTGAAGCGCGATCTGGGCATCGACGTGTCGCGCAGCGTGGCCGAGCGCCTGATGCCGGGCTCGGCGGCGAAGCTCGTGTCGATTCTCGGCGACAGCGGCGCGGCGTCCGCGGGCGACAAGATCCGCGCGGCGGCGCGCTGGCTGCAGGACAACTGCGAACGGCCGATTTCGGTCGTCGATGCGGCGCAGGTGGCCGCGATGAGCGAGCGCAACTTTTTGCGCCGCTTCAAGATCGAGATGGGCATCACGCCATCCGATTATTTGCTGCAGGCGCGCCTTTCCGTGACCTGCGCGCTTCTGACGGATTCGGAACTGCCGGTCGACAAGATCGCGCGCAGAAGCGGCATGGGCAACGGCGACAGGCTCGCGAAGATTTTCCGCAAGCGTCTGCTGATCTCGCCGACGGAGTACCGGATGCAGAGCAGGCGCGAGGCGAACGGCTGACCCGCGCCGAGTGTGACGTGGGCCGCTCTGACGCCGACTATGGCGTAAAGCGTCGGACCTTTGGCCGGACCTGATCGGTCCGGCACTTAATCATTTCCCGGACGGCATTGCCGTTCGAATGAATTTGCAGGCAGGAGTCCTCTATGACGAATGAAGCACGCACGAAGAGTGAGGTGGGGCAGGGAGCAGCAGGTGTGGAGGCAGGCCCGGCCAAGGTGGCCGGGCCATGCCGCCGCCTCGTTCCTGTCATCCTCGCCGGCGGCTCGGGCACGCGCCTGTGGCCGATGTCGCGTGAACATTTTCCGAAGCAACTGATCGGCGTGGTCGGGCGTGACTCGTTGTTGCAGGCGACGGTTTCGCGCCTGAAAGGCTTTTCGGGCGACTTCAAGGTGGATGGCGAGCCGATCATCGTGTGCGGCGAGGAGCATCGTTTCACGACGGAAGAGCAGACGCGCGAGAGCGGCGTCGACGCACGCATCATCGTCGAACCTGCGCGTCGCGACACCGCGCCCGCGCTCACGCTCGCGGCGCTCGCGGCGGTGAAGGACGGCGAGGACGCGATCATGGTCGCGATGCCGGCGGATCACTCCATCGCCGATATTCCCGCGCTGCATCGCGCGATCGCCATCGCGGCGGAGCACGCCGAGCGCGGCGTGATCGCGACGCTCGGCATCCCGCCGACGCGCCCCGACACCGGCTTCGGCTATATCCGTCTGGGCGAGCCGCTCGACGATGGCGCGCACAAGATCGACCGCTTCGTCGAAAAGCCAGCGGCCGAACTCGCCGCGCAATACGTCGCGGCGGGCACGTACTGGTGGAACAGCGGCATCTTCATCGTGCGCGCGAGCGTGTGGCTCGCGGCGCTGAAGAAGCTCAACGCCGACATGCACGCAGCCTGCTCGGCCGCCGCGCAGGAAGGCGAGGACGACGGCAAGTTCTTCCGCCCGCAGGCCGCGCAATTCGGCCGCGCGCCGTCCGATTCGATCGACTACGCGGTCATGGAACACATCGGCACGCCGAGCACGCCGTGCGACGGCATCGTCGTGCCGCTCGTCGCGGGCTGGTCGGATCTCGGGTCGTGGGACGCCGTGTGGGACGCGATGGACAAGGACGAGTCCGGCAACGTCGCAAGCGGCCGCGTCGTGTTCGAAGGCGCGACGTCGAGCTATGCGCGCTCCGAAGGCGGACGGCTCGTCGCGTGTGTCGGCACGACCAACGTGATCGTCGTCGAGACTGACGACGCCGTGCTCGTCGCGGACCGGTCGCGCGTGCAGGACATCAAGGGGCTCGTTGCGCGCATCCGCGAGCAGCACGCGCCCGAAGCGGACACGCATCGCAAGGTGCGCCGCCCGTGGGGTTTCTACGATTCGATCGAGCACGGCGAGCGCTTCCAGGTGAAACGCATCGTGGTGTCGCCGGGCTCGAAGCTGTCGCTGCAGATGCATCACCACCGCGCGGAGCACTGGGTCGTCGTGTGCGGCACGGCGCTCGTCACGCGCGGTGAAGAGCAGTTCCTGCTGAGCGAGAACGAATCGACGTTCATTCCGCTCGGCGTGCGGCATCGTCTGGAGAACCCGGGCAAGGTGCCGCTCGAGATCATCGAAGTGCAGTCGGGAAGCTATCTCGGCGAAGACGACATCGTGCGGTTCGACGACACCTACGGGCGCAGTTGAGCACGCAAAGGGCGATGTCATGACGGATTAGGCAGCACGCTTTCTTGCAACGGCTTTCACACGAAAAAGACGGGGCTAACGCGAGGAGGAGACTGAAGCGGGCGGTAAAGGGCTGATTGCGTTCGGGGAAAACACATGCGCGATTTACAGGGATTGCTCGCGCGCCTGTTCGACGTCGTGATGATCGTCGGCGGCGCGGCGGTGGCGTCGCAAATCAGGTTCGAGTACATCGAGGCTCACGCCTATTCGGTGGCGTTCGTCGCGTTCGCGGCGGCGTTTTCGCTCGCGCTTTTTCCTGGTTTCGGCGTCTACCAGTCGTGGCGCGGCCGCAGCAAGCTTCAGCTTGCCTGCCAGGTCTCGCTCGGCTGGCTCGTCGTGCAGGGCTGCGCGCTCGCGCTGATGTTCTCGCTGCATCGCCTCGACTATGTGTCGCGCCTCTGGTTCGCCTACTGGACCGCCATGTCCGGCGGCCTCATGATCGCCGGGCGTCTCATCACGCACGCGATCCTCGCGCACATGCGCAACGCCGGGCTGAATTTGCAGCAGGTGGCGATCGTCGGCTGCGGCAGGCATTGCGATTCGATCCTGCGCAAGATCGAACGCTCGCAGGACACGGGCTTTCGCATGAGCGCGGCGTTCAACGCGGCGCCGGGCAAGGCGCGGCTCAACACGCGCGTGCCGGTGTACGACGACTTCGACGCCTTCGTCAGCTTCGTGCGCACGCAGAACGTGCACGAGGTGTGGCTCGCGCTGCCGCTTTCCGAAGAGCGCACGATCCTGCGCTTTGTGAACGAATTCCGCGACGACCTGCTCAACGTGCGCTTCATCCCCGACGTGCGCAGCCTCGCGCTCTTCGAAAGCGGCGTGACGGATCTGCTCGGCCAGCCCGCGATCAATCTCGTCGCGTCGCCGCTGTCGGCCTCCGCGCAGTTGCAGAAGGAACTCTTCGACCGCGTGTTCGCGCTCTGCGCGATCATCGCCGTCTCGCCTGTGCTGATCTGCATCGCGCTCGCGATCAAGCTGACTTCGCGCGGGCCCGTGCTCTTCCGGCAGAACCGCAAGGGCGCGGATGGCCGCGTCTTCACAATTTACAAGTTCCGGTCGATGCGCATGCACACGGAACAGGCCGGGGTGCTCCACCAGGCCACGCGCGACGATCCGCGCGTGACCCGTGTCGGGGCATTCCTGCGCCGCACCAGCCTCGATGAGCTGCCGCAGTTCTTCAATGTTCTGCGTGGCGACATGTCAGTCGTGGGCCCGCGTCCACACGCGCTCGAACATGACGACCTGTATCAGAAGGTCGTATCGGGGTATATCCATCGTTACCGGATCAAGCCAGGCATCACCGGCTGGGCCCAGGTCAACGGTTTTCGTGGAGAAACGGATCGGATCGAAAAGATGGAAGGACGCGTCGCTCACGATTTGTACTACCTGGGTAACTGGTCGTTCGGACTCGATATGAGAATCATCGCCGCAACGATCTTCAAGGGACTACGCCACACCAACGCTTACTGATGCAGGGGACGACCATTATGCACAACCAACAACAACCGGGCACCACCTCCATGGCCGCCAACACCAACGTGTCGCGTATCTTCCGCCTCACGAGCCTGGCTGCGGCAGCTTCCATTTCCGTGATCCTGACGGGTTGCGGGCTCGCGCCGGGCATGCACATGGAAAAGCCGGCCGCGCTCGTCGAGACGTCGAACGATCAGGGCGATCCGGCCAGCACGACCAACATCCCGATCACGCCGATCGACGCCGCGCTCGTGAAGAAGATGCGCTCCGCGCAGCCCTCCGTCACGTCCGATCCGAACGCCTCGCTCTACGGCAAGCCTGCGCCGTACAAGCTGGGCGTCGGCGACGTGCTGCAGATCACCGTGTGGGATCACCCCGAGCTCGTCGCCGCGCTCGGGCAGCCCGCCAACCAGACGCGTACGTCGGATGCCGCGCCTGGCTTCGTCGTCGATGCCGACGGCAATCTGCAGTTCCCGTACGTGAACCATTCGCTGCATGTCGCGGGCAAGACCGAGACGCAGGTTCAGCGCGAGCTGTACTCGGAGCTGTCGAAAGTCTTCGTGAAGCCGCAGGTGACGGTGCGCGTCGCATCGTTCCGTGCGTCGCAGGTGTATATCGACGGCGACGTGCGCACGCCGGGCGCGCAGCAGATCAACGACATTCCGATGACGCTCACCGAGGCGATCGGCCGCGCGGGCGGCTTCGCGACGACGGCGGACCAGAGCCGCGTCACGCTGATCCGCGACGGCGTCACGTACCACATCAACATGGCCGGCATGACGTCGAAGGGCCGCAGCCCGTCGGACATCATGCTCAAGCCGGGCGATGCGCTGCGTGTCGATTCGCGCGACGAGAACGGCGTCTACGTGATGGGTGAAGTGACCAAGCCCGCCACCGTGATCCCGATGCGCAACGGCAAGCTCACGCTGTCGGACGCGATCTCGCAGGCGGGCAGCTTCAACCCGGAAACGTCGAACCCGCGTGAGCTGTACGTGATCCGCAACGGCGCGACGGACCAGCCGGAGGTCTACAAGCTCGACGCGCTCTCGCCGGTGTCCATGCTGCTCGCGAACAACTTCGAGCTGCAGCCGCATGACGTCGTCTACGTGGACAACAGCGGGCTCGTCCGCTTCTCGCGCGTGCTGAACCTGCTCCTGCCGGCGATCAACGCGGGTCTGACGGCGGCGGTGCTGACGAAGTAAGCGTGTGACAGCAGGTGTTTGACCGGCGCGCGCGGGGGCGCGCCGGCGCTTCATGGTTCGACTGAAAAATTACAAGCGAGCGAGATCATGGCGATGAACTTTGATACGCGGTACACAGACGTATCGACAGCCGACGAGTTGCGGCTGTCCGATTATCTGGCCGCGGTGATGCGCGACTGGAAGCTCGTGAGCATCGTCATGCTCGCCGTGATCGCGCTCGGAAGCGCCTATGCCTGGCTCGCGCCGCCGACCTACAAGGCGGACGCGATGATCCAGGTCGACGAGGCCACGAACAACAAGGCCAACGCCGGCGCCAACGCGGTGCAGGCCGTGGTCCCGCAGCTGACCGATACGAAATCCATCACCGCCGCGCAGATCGAGCTCTTGCGCTCGCGGCTCGTCATCGACGACACGGTGCGGCGTCTGCATCTCGACATCAGCGCGTCGCCGCGTTCGTTCCCGGTCGTGGGCAAGCTCGTCGGCAACGTGTTCTCGATGTTGAACAGGCCGGTGCCGCCGGGCTATCTGTCGCGCTTCGCGTGGGGCGACGAAAGCATCGACGTGCCGCTCTTCGATACACCGAAGGCCTTCTACGACAGGAAGTTCACGCTCGTCGCGGGCGAACACGGCGCATACGTGCTGCAGGATCCGGATGGTCTGGGTATCCTCACCGGCCACGTCGGTCAGGAAGTGACGGGCATGACGCCGCAAGGCCCGGTGACGCTCAGGGTCGACAAGCTCGCCGGCAAACCCGGCGTGCAGTTCGACCTGCAGCGTTTCTCGACGGTTACGACCATCGACCGTCTGCAAAAGCGCCTCTCCGTGGCGGAGACCGCGCTGCAATCGGGCATCATCGGCATATCGCTGGAAGGTAGTAATCCGAAGGAAATTGCCGCGATCGTCAATAACATCACGAACCGCTATGTGGAGCAGGACACGCAGAAGCGCACAGCCGAAGCCGAGCACACGCTCGCGTTCCTGGAGCAGCAACTGCCCGTCGTGAAGAAGCAGCTCGACGAAGCCGAGCAGCGCTACAGCGCGTTTCGCAACAAGCAGGGCTCGGTGGATCTCTCCGAAGAGAGCCGCCTGCTCCTGCAGCAGATCGTCGACAACAAGACCAAGCTCACGGACCTGCAACAGCAGCGCGCGGAGCTGTCATTGCGCTTCACGGCGAATCATCCCTCGGTGCAGGCGCTCGATGCGCAGATCGCCGCGCTCACCGCCGCGCAGACGCGCCTCGGCAAGAACGTGTCGACACTGCCCGATACCGAGCAGACCGCGCTGCGCTACACACGCGACGTGCGCTCGAGCAGCGAGCTCTACACGAACCTGCTGAACAGCGTGCAGCAACTGCGTATCGCGAAGGCGGGGCAGGTCGGCAACGTGCGCATCGTCGATCTCGCGCAAACGCCCGACGATCCGGTGCGCCCGAAGCGCGCGTTCGTGATCCTGATCTCGGCGGTCATCGGACTCGTGCTCGGCATCATCGCCGCGTTCGTCCGCAAGGCGCTGTATGGCGGCGTCGAGCGTCCGGAAGACATCGAACGGCAACTGGGCACGCGCGTCTTCGCGATCGTGCCGCGCAGCACGCAGCAGCTTCGCCTGCAGCGCCAGGTCGGGATGCGCCGCGAAGGGCTGCACGTGCTCGCGGCGCAGGCGCCGGAAGATGCGGCGGTCGAAGGCATCCGCAGCTTGCGCACGTCGCTGCAACTGCAGCTTTCCGATGCGCGCAACAACGTCGTGATGCTGACCGGTTCGCGCCCGGAAGCGGGCAAGTCGTTCCTTTCGGCGAATCTCGCGACGCTCGTCGCCTCGACGCGCAAGCGCGTGCTGCTGATCGACGGCGACATGCGCCGCGGCGACATCCACTCGCACTTCGGCGTGCGCCATTCGCCCGGCCTCTCCGACGTGCTGATGGGCGCCGACGTGCTGAGCACGATCCTTCATGACGTCCTGCCCGGCGTCGACCTGATCCCGAAGGGCTCGCTGCCGTCGCATCCGGCTGAGTTGCTCGCGAGCGACCGCCTCGGAGAAATCCTCGCCGAGCTGAAGCAGCTTTACGATCTCGTCGTCATCGACACCCCGCCGGTGCTCGCCGTGACCGACGCGACGGTGATCGGCCGGCACGCGGGCACGAGCCTGCTCGTCGTGCGGCACGGCAAGAATCAGGTGCAGGAGATCGGCGAAACGATGAAGCGCCTGTATCACGGCGGCGTGCACATGAAGGGCGTGCTGCTCACCGATGTCCCGCAATCGAAGGTGTTGATGGGCAGCACGTACGCGGGCTATTACGGGTACGAGAGCATCGCGGAGTAAAAGTCCTCAATACGGCGACTTGTAGATGTCGCGCGAGCGCGCCGCGTTCGGCGCCGGAGGATTGAAACCCGGCGGCGCCGGATAGAGCGCTGCGGCCGCGCTTTTCGGCGCCATCATCGCCTTGGCGTCCGCCTTGTGTCCGCCCGGGCGCAGCCGCACGCCCGCCGCCGGATTACCCACATAGCCGTTCTGCTGCGCGAGCAGCTTGTCCGTGCCCGATGCCTCGGCGATATCGTCCGCATGCGCGGCCGACGGCGCGAGCGCGGTCATGGCGAGCGACAGAAGCGCCGTGCGCAGCACCTGTTTCATGGTCTCCTCCGGACGTGTCGGGGCGCGTCGGCGGCGAGCCGCGCGCATGAGAACAGGATATTGCGCGCCGCCGCCGGCTGACGCCAAAAACCATGCACGAGCGGCCATTCACGCCGTCCGGCGCGCGCCACGGCGGCGTATTACGTGCGACGAAAGCGGGCGTCGTTATAATCGCCGTCCGAACTGGTTTTTAGGCTTTCCGTCCGTGAAAAAGCTCATCGCTCTCGCACTCGCCTCGATTGTCCTCACCGCCTGCTCGTCCGCAGAAAAGGAGCAGCAGAAGGAACACACGTTCCTGCTCTCGCAGCAGTCGCTCGATACGGCGCAACGCAATGCGACCGTCGCGTGCCGTGACGCCGCGCAGTGCGATGCCGCCTGGAAGCTGACGAAGACCTACGTCGAGCAGAATTCGAAGGAACGCCTGACACGCGCCGACGACGCCGCGATCGAAACGGACGTGCCTTCGGGTTCCGGCAAGCCGGTGTTCTCGGCGACGCGCGTCGCGAGCGGCGCGGGCGCGACGATTTCGCTCTTCGCGCAATGCAAGGACATGTATGGCGACGAGCGCGCGCGAGGCTCCGATTTCGACGACTGCGCGACTAAGATCATTGCCGTGCAGAACGGCTTCGCGCCGTATCTGAGGGCGCATCTCCCCGCGCAGTGAAGGTAGAGGCGTTAGCGCGCGGGAAGCGTGCCGGGCGCGCGCGACGGATTCGCGGGAAGAAGTTCCGGTAGCGCCTCGTCGTGCGGAGGCATGTCGGGCGCCGGACCAAACCAGGGCGGTCGCGGTGGCGGCTGTTGCCCGGACGCTTCGGCGGCGCGCATGTGCATCGTGTGTGCGATGCGCGCATACGACGCGACCACAAGGCCGAGCGCCACGCCGAACACGATGCCCGAAAAGCGCTCGCCGAGCGGATTGCCACCGATCGACGTCGCGGGCAGCGCCGCGAGCACGAAGAGCGCGCGTCCGAGCACGGGCAGATGCGGCGCGTCGGGCGCGCGATGCCGCCACGCGCGATACGCCATCGAGCCGCGCCAGAGCGCCCACAGCACGGCGAGCGGCAGCGCGAGGCCGAACAGCACGCCGCCCGCGAAGAACTGGTAGACCCAGAAGTCGTGACCGGCCGTCCACTTCCTGAACGCGTAGAAATCCTGTTCGCTGATCTGGCCGGCGAGATCCTGCAAGTAGGAAGGCGAATAGCGATAGTCGTGTCCGTACCCCATGCCCACGATCGTCGACAGGCCCGACGCGGTCGTCTGATCGACCTGATCCTTCATTTCCGCGAGATGCGCGATGGCGACCGGGTCGCGTGCGGCCGGCGCGTCCTTCGCGAATGACATGTACTGCATCCACTGCTGGGCGACGCTAGGGAAGAAGCTGGCCGATGCGGTCGCCATCGCGCCGAGCAGCGCCAGAATCACGGCCGCGCGCAGGCCTGCGGTGAAGAAATGCCGGATCGACGGCGCGGCGAGCCACGTCGCGTACGCGATCAGGAGCGCGGTGCCGACGAAGAGGCTGGGCGTGACGCAGAGCATCTCGATGACGATCGTCGCGAGAAAGAGCAACGCGGGCAGAGGCGTGACGCGCCGCGCGAAGACGAATTCGTGCAGCAACAAGCCTTGCAGACAGAGGAACGTGACCGGGACAACGTGAAGGCGCATGCTCGCGATATCGCCGGCCATCGCCATGTCGAAGCCGACGCTGAACACGAGCGAGGCGATCAGCGACACGATCATCGCGCGCTCGATCTGTGCGAGACGTTGCGCATCCCACGGACGGCAAGCGACGAAATAGCCGAGCAGCATCAGCAGGAACGGCAGGATCACGCGCGCGTAGTTGCCCGTGTCGTTGCCCTGCAGCAATTGCGTGGCGACGCTGCCGAAGATCGTGAGCAGAAAGAACGCGGTGACGAAGGCGCGCATGCGCGAACGGCGCGCGAACCGTGGCGCGATCAGGAGCATCGCGCAGGCGGCGCCCATCGACGTCACGGTGAGCAGAATGTCGATGGCCCTGCTGCCCGACTCCACGCCCTTGAAGTCGAACGCGAGCGGAAGCAGGCAAAGCCAGATCCAGACAACAGCGAACTTGTTGCGCATGACGACCCCGGTAACCCCATATTCTTTGCGTCGAATATATCAGCGGGGGTTGTCGCAGACCGTCGCGGCGGCGTCCGGCGACTAGTCTTCGGCGCGTAAGGACGGACGCGGATGTGCGCCGCACCACGCTTGATGTTGCGCACGCGTTTTGCCATGTCGGCAAAGCACGGGATTCTGGCGGATCGCCCTTGGTTTCAGGGCCGAAGATTGAATGGCCGGAAGCGATTTGCTCCGGCGTGAGACCGCTCAATATGTGCGATGTGCGTGCACGCGCCGATACGAGGTAACCCCGCACATTCGGGGAAAGCAGGCCCACGAGGACGCGCGGCTCTGGCCGCGCGAGCCACTCGACTACAAGCGACCCTCGCAGAAGGGACATGGCATGGGCTTGTTCGGCGCGACACGCACGCAGGTACCCGATCGATCGATACGACTCGATTTCATCCGGGGACTCGCGAACATCGCCTGCATGAGCGGCCCGTCTCCACGCACCGCGACCGCGCGATTCAATACTGGCGCGCGCGCCGTTTTTCGCGTATCACATAGGTTCTTGCCGCAAGGCGGGTCGCGTTGCGCCGCATGCGGCGATCGCTTCATCCCCAACGCGCGGGGCTTTCTCCGATAGCCCACGTCTCACCGTCACACACGCGATTCACACTTCGACCACCGGCCAGGCGCACGCTCGATCGGGCGTTCGCGCGCTCGCCGGATGAGTCGTCTCTCCCAACTGTTGGACAGCCGAGGAGTTCACACGATGAGCACGATCAAGACGAAGGATGGCACGTCGATTTACTACAAGGACTGGGGCAGCGGCAAGCCGGTGGTGTTCTCGCACGGCTGGCCGCTCGACGCCGACGCCTGGGACGCGCAGATGCTGTTCCTCGCGGGCAAGGGCTATCGCGTGATCGCGCACGACCGGCGCGGGCATGGCCGCTCGGATCAGCCGTCGGAAGGCAACGACATGGACACCTACGCCGACGATCTCGCCGCGCTCCTCGACGCGCTCGACGTGACCGGCGCGACGCTCGTCGGCCATTCGACGGGCGGCGGCGAGGTGGCGCATTACATCGGGCGTCACGGGACGAAGCGGGTCGCGAAGGCGGTGCTGATCGGCGCGGTGCCGCCGCTCATGCTGAAGACCGAGGCGAATCCGGATGGCTTGCCGATCGACGTCTTCGACGGCATCCGCAAGGGCGTCGCCGCCGACCGCTCGCAGTTCTACAAGGACCTGACGACGCCGTTCTACGGCTACAACCGCGACGGCGCGAAGATTTCCCAGGGCGTGATCGATCTGTTCTGGCTGCAGGGCATGCGCGGCGGCATCAAGGGGCAGTACGAGTGCATCCGGCAATTCTCGGAAGTAGACTACACGGCCGATCTCGAGAAGTTCGACGTGCCGACGCTCTTCCTTCATGGCGACGACGATCAGATCGTGCCGATCGGCGCGGCGGCGCAAAAGGCCGTGAAGATCGTGAAGAACGCGACCCTGAAGGTCTATCCGGGCGGCGCGCACGGCATGTGCACCGTCGAGGCGGACAAGGTGAATGCGGATCTGCTGGCGTTCATCGAGTCGTGAGTTCGAGGCATTGAGGATGCGCGAGGCGTGCGCAAGAGCCGCCTCGCGCGATCATCCGCGTTACACACACAATCAGGAGACTCCCATGGCCGACATGCTCAGCATCTCCACGCCCGACGGCAATTTCGACGCCTATGTCGCGTATCCCGCGCAAACGCCCGGACCCGCCGTGGTCGTGATTCAGGAGATATTCGGAATCAACGCCGACATGCGCGAAACCTGCGACGAGTACGCGCGCCAGGGCTACGTCGCGCTGTGCCCGGACCTGTTCTGGCGGCTCGAACCGAACGTCGAGCTCACCGACCGGACCGAAGCCGAATGGCAGCAGGCGCTGAAGTACTACAACGCGTTCGACATGAACGCGGGCGTCGAGGACATCGCGGCGACCATCGGCTTCGCGCGCGGGCTCTCGCAGGTGAAGGGCAAGATCGGTTCGGTCGGATTCTGTCTCGGCGGACTGCTGTCCTTCCTGACGGCCGCGCGCACCGACGTCGATGCCGCAGTATCCTATTACGGCGGCGGCACCGACCAGCACCTCGCCGAGCTGCCGAAGATCAGCGTGCCGCTCATGCTGCATCTCGCGGAAGAAGACGAGTTCATTCCCGCCGACGCGCGCAATCGCGTGCTCGCGGCGGTGCAAGGACGCGCGAATGTCGAGGCGTTCACCTATCCCGGCTGTCATCACGCGTTCGCGCGCAATCAGGGCGCGCATTACGATGCGGCCGCCGCGCAGCTTGCGAATGGCCGCACCGCGGAGTTCTTCAAAAAGCACTTGACGTAGTCGACGCCGCAACGAAAACGCCGCCCGGAGCGGGGCGGCGTTCAGTTCATTTCTTCACCGTGTGCGGCCGTCGAAACACCAGCCAGCGCGGCGACTTGAAACGCACGATGCTCATGTAGAGCCACACATACGTCGCCGCGAACACCACGACAAAGCAGAACAGATGCACCGTGTGCCGCCAGAAGAGCGTCGCGGGAATCACGGCAACGAGGCACAGCAGCCACAGATACGGTGACGTGAGCGAGTTGCGGCGCGTGAGTTCGTGCGCGTTCTTCACGCCGACGGCCCAGCGCATCAGACGCTTGTAGACGAGCATGTGCAGATGCACGCCGTCGGGAATGCCGGGCGAGATGCCGCGAATGAACTTCTTGCGATAGATCGAGAAGCACGTCTCGAAGATCGGATACATAAAGAGCAGCACTGGATACCACGCGGAGACGTCGCGGTTGCGCATCACGAGCATGATCGAGAGTTCGCCCAGCATGAACCCGACGAAGTACGCGCCGCCGTCGCCGAGAAAGATCAGGCCGGCGGGGAAATTCCAGATGAAGAAGCCCATCACCGCGCCCATCATGATGAGCGAGCCCGACAGCACGACCGGATCGTGCACCTGGAACGCCACGTAGGCGAGCGAGGCGAACATCATGAAGCTGACCATCGAGGCGAGGCCGTTGAAGCCGTCGATGATATTCACCGCGTTCGCGAGCGCCGCGACGGCGAGCACCGTCACCCCGCACGATATGACCGCGTAGGACAGCAGGAAATCGAGCGGCGGCACGCTGATGCGCGTGACCGCGATATTCAGGAACGCATAGGCGAGGCCCGCGGCCGCCATCGTGCAGACGAGGCGGGCGAGCGGCGAGACGCGCTTGGTCAGGTCTTCGACGAGTCCGGAGAGAAACGCCGGCAGGCCGCACGCGACGATGCCGAGAATCCCGCCCGACACGGCCGGATAACCCCATCGCAACTGCACGGCCGATACGGCGAGCCCGCAAATGATGCCCACGCCGCCGATGCGCGGCACGGGACGCGCGTGAAATTTCTGCACGCCGGCGAGATCGGTGTCGCCGAGCACGCCTTCCTGCAGGTGTGCGAAACGCACGATGAACAAGGTCACGAGCAGCGAGACCAGAAAAGCAAGCGCGAAACTAAGCATGAAATAGAACCGGTTGGGAAAAGCAGCCCCGCATCGCTCTGCAATCGTGGAAAACGGCGACGCGGGGCGCAGCGAGACTTTACGCGAACCCGCGCGGATTTTGCGACTGCCAGCGCCAGTGATCCGCGCACATGCGTTCGATGCCATGCTCCGCGCGCCAGCCGATCAGCTTTTCGGCGGCGGCCGGATCGGCGTAGCAGGCGGCGATATCGCCCGGGCGGCGCGGCACGAGCTCGTACGGCACGCTTTTGCCCGAGGCCGCCTCGAACGCCTTCACGACGTCGAGCACGCTATAGCCCTGGCCCGTGCCGAGATTCACGACGAAGCTGCGGTCGAGCGTCTTCAGCGCGTCGATGGCCGCGATATGCCCGCGCGCCAGATCCACGACGTGAATGTAATCGCGCACGCCGGTGCCGTCGTGCGTATCGTAATCGCTGCCGAACACGCGCAGGCGCTCCAGCTTGCCGACGGCCACCTGCGCGACATACGGCATCAGGTTGTTCGGAACGCCCGCCGGATCCTCGCCGATCTGGCCGCTCTCATGCGCGCCGACCGGATTGAAATAGCGCAGCGTCGCGATGCGCCACGACGGATCGGAGACTTCGAGATCGCGCAGAATCTGTTCGGCGATGAGTTTCGACTGGCCGTAAGGGTTGGTCGCCGAAAGCGGAAACGATTCGTCGATCGGCACGCTCTTCGGCACGCCGTAGACCGTTGCGGATGAGCTGAACACGAAGTTGCGCACGTTGCGCGCTTTCATCACGTTGAGCACGGCGAGCAGGCTGCCGATGTTGTTGCTGTAGTACTCGACCGGCTTCGCGACGGATTCGCCCACGGCCTTGAGCGCCGCGAAGTGAATCGCGCCGGTGATGTCATGCGCGTCGAAAATGCGGTTGAGCGCGGCTTCGTCGCGCGCATCGGCGTCATGAAAGGCAACGCGCTTGCCGGTGATGTTCTCGACGCGCTTCAGCGACTCCGCACGGCTGTTGACGAGATTGTCGATGACCACGACGCCGTAGCCCGCGTCGAGCAGTTCGACGCACGTATGCGAACCGATGAAGCCCGCGCCGCCCGTTACGAGAATCGTGCCTTTAGCACCCGTGTTCATCATGCGTTCTCCAAAAGACTCGAATCAGAGTGAAATGCCGGTGATGGCATGTATTGTGCCCTTGTAGCGCTCGACGACATTTTTTTCGTCGAACTCGCGGGCGACTTTTTCGCGGCCGCGCTGCGCCATCGCTTCACGCTCGCCGTGAGAGAGCGTGAGCATGCGCTCGAGCGCCTCTGTCAGGCTGTCGGCGCTCTTCACCTCGCAGAGCAGGCCGTTTTCGCCATGCTCGACGACCTCGCGGCAGCCCGGCACGTCGGTGGCGACGATCGGGCGGCCCATCGCCGAGGCCTCCATCAGCGTGCGCGGCACGCCTTCGCGGTACGAGGGCAGCACGACGCAATCGGCCGCGGCCACGAGCGGGCGCACGTCGTTCGCTTCGCCCAGATATTCGACAATATTCTCCGCTTCCCACTCCTGCACATCCGTGCGGCTGATCGCGCTCGGATTGTCGACGCCGACTGGCCCGAGCAACTGGAAACGCGCGTGCGGAAATTTCGCGCGAATCCTGCGCGCGGCTTCGACATATTCCGCGACGCCCTTATCCCACAGCAGCCGCCCGATCAGAATGAACACGAAATCCTCGCGCGCGGGCAGCGGCTGAAACGCGAATTCATCGAGATCGACGCCTTCGCCGTGCAGACGCCGCGCGCGATCCGGATGCGCGAGCAGATTTTCATGCAGGAAAGCCTGCTGATCGTCGCGATTCAGAAACCACACTTCGCGCGGAAAGCGGAACGCGAAACGGTACAGGCGCTTGGCGACCTGCGCCGTGCGGCTCTTCTGGATGAAAACGTAGCCGAGGCCCGTCGTGACCGCGATCGACGGCACGCGCGCGAGCATCGCGGCGAGCGAGCCGTAGATGTTCGGCTTGATCGTGTAGTGAAACACGATATGCGGGCGCGTCGCGCGATATTCGCGATAGAGCGCGGCGAGCGTCTTCAGGTCCTGGCGCGGGTCCGTTCCCTTCGATGCGACCGGCAACTCGACACAGCGGCAGCCCATCTCCGTGAGCGGCTCGAAGGTGCGATCGCGCGGCGCGATGATCGTCACTTGCGCGCCGCGCGCGGCGAGCATGCGCAGCACGCCCTGACGGTAGGTATAGATCGCCCAGGCCGTGTTGCAGACGAGGGCAATGCGAAGACTCGACTTTTCTTTCGTCATCCGGAAGTCATGGTTCGACGGCATCGATCGCGCGAGATGCTGCACGCGGATTCGCCGTGCGCTCAACGTAGCGCAAAACTAAAGGAAAACAATTCGACAAAAATCATTGCTACGCCGACGACGCGGTCTTCAACAGCCGCGCCTTCAGGCCGCGCAACGCGCGATACGGCAGGACGAGATGCGCGATGCTTTTCGCGACGCCCGCCCAGTCGAGCGGATTCGTCACGCGCAGATGGCGCAATTGCAGCCGCAGTGTCGACATCACCTGCGCGCGCCGCTTCGTCGCGCTGATGCCGGATTCGTTCAGCTCGTAGAAGAGGCCGAACTCGGGCAGGTTCGCGCCGTCGTGCCGCTGTAGCAGCCGCAGCACCAGATCGAGATCCTCGGCCGCGCGATACTGCGCGCGATAGTTGCCCGCCTCGATCACGGCGTCGATGCGCAGCATCAGCGACGGATGCGTGAAGCACGTGCGCGCGAGCATCATGCGGCGGATCGCGGCGGGCTCGGTCGGCGGCCGCAGGTCGAAGAGCGGCGCGCCTTCCGTCGACACGACATGCGTCCACATGCCCAGCACCGCCACGCGCGCATGCGCCTCCAGATACGCGCGCTGCTTCGCGAGACGGCCGGGCGTCGCGAGATCGCCCGCGTCGATGCGCGCCGCATAGCGTACGCCGCGCGCCGCGAGCGCCGCGATGCCCGCTTCGAGCGCGCGCTCGATGCCGCCGTTTTGCGGCATCCGCAGAATTTCGATGCGCATGCCGTCGATGACGGGCGCGACGATCGGCGGCGTGCTGCCATCGTCGACGATCAGCACGTTCACCGCCGACGTTTCCCGGAACGACGCGAGCGTGCGTTCGACATCGGCCTGGCCGTTGAACGCGGGCATCAAGACGGCGACATCGGATAGATCGTTCATGCGCGCAGCCGCAAACGGATGTAATAGAAGTTCACCGAAGCCGCCGCGACATAGCCCGCCGCGAGCCCGATCAGCGCGCCGTAGCCTTCGATGCGCGGAATCGTGAACCAGTTCACCGCGAATGCGACGGCCAGCGCGAACAGCCATTTCGACAACAGCACGTACTTCGCCTGATATTTCAGCACGACGAGATTGCCGATCGCCTCGATGCCCGCCGGCACGGACAGCCACACGGCCCAGCGGAAAATATCGGCGGCGCCGGCGTAGTTCGGGCCGAACACGCGCGCGATGATGAAGCCCGCGAGCGCGTCGAGGACGGCGGCGCCCGCGATCATCAGCGCGGCGGTCATCGCGAAAAGGCGCACGAGGTTGCGTCTGAGGCGCGCGGTTTCCTGCACGCGATACACGAACGCGGGCGCGATGGTCTGCGCGAGCATCAGCGCGAGCGCGATCCAGTTCTCGTTCAACTGCTGCGCGGCGGAGTACAGCCCGAGCTCAGCGAACGACACGCGATGCGCGAGCATCAGCCGGTCGAGCTTGAGAAACAGATACATGCAGATGAGTCCGAGCCAGAACACCGTACCCGCGCTCGCGAAATGTCTGAACAGTGCGCGATCGAAGCGCCAGCCGAGCGTGCCGCCGTGACGGCGCATGTAATACACGACGAGCGCGGCGCTGATCGCCGCGGCTTCGAGCGCCCAGAGCCAGCCGAAACGCGACGGCGCGGCGGCGGCGCGCACGAGCGCGAAGACGAGCGCCGCCTTGACGATGGCCGCCGCCATGCTCGCGATGAGCTGCGGCTTGCTGTACGTGAGACTTTGCAGCCACGAATTGACGACGCCGATGAACGGCTCGCGAAAGAGCATCGTGACGGCGAGGCCCGCGAGCATCAGACCGACCATCGGATCGGTGCCGCCCGCCGCGATCCAGAGCCACGTCACGCCGAGCGCGACGATCGAGACGCCCATGCGCAGCACGAACGCGCTGCCGAGCACCGCGCCGGCTTCGGCGGGCGGGCGGTTGACGATCGTCGGCACGAGAATCTCCGCGCCGCAGACCCAGGTGATCGGCGCGATCACGAGCAGAAGCGTGTTCGCGTACTGCCATTTGCCGAAATCGTCGGGACCGAGATAGCGCGCGAGCAGCCCTGAAATGACGATCGCGACCGCGATCTGCGTGAGCCGCTCGAGCCCGAGCCAGACGATATTGGCGAGCGCCCGGGCGACGTCCGGATTGCCGGAGCGCGTCAACACCTTCATGCGGCCCGCCCTGCCATGCAGGCGGGCATGCGGCGTGCTACCCAAGCCTGACCGCCCAAGAAGCGTGCGTTATCGGTCAAGTTTTGTGTGTTTGCACGCAGACGCGCCTCATTCGAAGGCATCGAGGCGAAAGAGCGTTTGAGCATTGGATTAGAATGAACGCGCAGGCTTTGACCGCCGCGCGCAGCCACGAGAGCGCCGAAAGACAGCGATTATAAGTGCGATCCGCGGCCCGCCCGCTGCGCCGGTTTTGCATCCGCTGGTTTTGCATCCATTTGCTTCGAATTGTTTCTTTCGTATTGATTTAACAGACGCATAGGCAAAATTCGTACGTCACCTGGCAGTCGTTCGCGCGCAATGCACGCTGCACTGGCGCGCCCACCGTCACGACCTGCATGCCCTCATGGCTGCATCGCCGAGAAACCATCAATTAATAGAGAAGAGGTAGCCATCTCATGAGCCAAGTTTCCCAATCCATCTTCAAGGCCTACGACATTCGCGGCATCGTCGGCAAGACGGTCGACAAGGACGTCGCGAAGAGCATCGGCCAGGCCTTCGGCAGCGAGATCAAGAAGCAGGGCGGCGACTCGGTCGTGGTCGCGCGCGACGGGCGTCTGTCGGGCCCGGAACTCGTCGGCGCGCTCGCGGATGGCCTCCGCGCGGCGGGCGTCGATGTCGTCGATGTCGGCATGGTGCCCACGCCCGTCGGCTACTTCGCGGCGAGCGTGCCGCTGCCGTTGCCCTCGGGCGAGCGTCGCGTGGATTCGTGCATCGTCGTGACGGGCAGCCACAATCCGCCCGACTACAACGGCTTCAAGATGGTGCTGCGCGGCGCGGCGATCTACGGCGAGCAGATCCAGGGCTTGTACAAGCGCATTGTCGACAGCGACTTCACGACGGGCGAAGGCACGTACACCGAGTTCGACGTGTCGCAGATGTATCTCGACCGCATCACGTCGGACGTGAAGCCGGTGCGCGGGATGAAGATCGTCGTCGATACGGGCAACGGCGTCGCGGGCGGTCTTGCGCCGAAGCTGTTCAAGGCGCTCGGCTGCGAGCTGGTCGAACTGTTCACGGAAATCGACGGCACCTTCCCGAACCATCACCCGGACCCGGCGCACCCGGAAAATCTGCAGGACGTAATCAAGGCGCTCAAGGAAACGGATGCCGAAGTCGGCTTCGCATTCGATGGCGACGGCGACCGTCTGGGCGTCGTGACGAAAGACGGGCAGGTCATCTATCCGGATCGCCAGTTGATGCTGTTCGCGCAGGAAGTGCTCTCGCGCAACAAGGGCGGCCAGATCATTTATGACGTGAAGTGCACGCGCAATCTGGCGAAGTGGGTGCGCGACCAGGGCGGCGAGCCGGTGATGTGGAAGACGGGCCATTCCCTCGTGAAGGCGAAACTGCGCGAAACCGGCGCGCCGCTCGCGGGCGAGATGAGCGGCCACGTGTTCTTCAAGGACCGCTGGTATGGCTTCGACGATGGCCTGTACACCGGCGCGCGCATGCTCGAAATCCTGTCGCGCGTGGCGGATCCGAGCAAGCTGCTCAACGATCTGCCGAATTCGCTGTCGACGCCTGAGTTGCAGCTAAAGCTGGAAGAGGGCGAGAATTTCGAGCTGATTGCGCGTCTGCAGAAATCGGCGAAGTTCACCGGCGCGGATGATGTGCTGACGATCGATGGGTTGCGGGTGGAATATCCGGATGGATTCGGGCTGGCGCGGTCGTCGAATACGACGCCGGTCGTTGTGATGCGCTTCGAAGCGGATAGTGACGCTGCGCTCAAGCGGATTCAGGAGGATTTTCGTCGCGTGATTCTGGCGGAGAAGCCGGATGCGAAATTGCCGTTTTAAGCGGCTTCGCCGGACGTCGTAGCTGTGTTGACGCGCTTGGGCTTCTGTGGATGGCCTGATTTCGCGTCGGTTTATTGGTGTTGCCCCTGTGCGGGGCGGCACCTACTTTCTTTGCTGCTGCAAAGAAAGTAGGCAAAGAAAGCAGCTTTCCCATCCAAAGTGCTTCACGCCGGCCGCGGCACAGGCGATTGGCTGAATGGCCCGGCAATAGCGAGTGCCCTCAAAGGTCTCACCGGGCTTGGATCGCGCACGGTCTGTTACATCGCGCCACGCGCGTGGCTGGTTCAGCACGAAACGGCTCCGGCCCGCTTCGCGGCCGATGGGTCAATCGGGTCTGCGTGCGCTTCTGCGTTTCTCTTTTCTCGTCGG
>LRBF01000152.1 GCA_001580565.1 Caballeronia megalochromosomata
CTCGAGGCTTGACTCTCAATACAGTTGCTTTCTTTGCAGCAGCAAAGAAAGTGACTGCCGCCCCGCACAGGGGCAACACAAATAGACCAATAAGAAAACGGGATCCAGCGACAAACCCAGAGAGAGAAAAACCACCGACGCTTTCAGACCGCAACAAACCCGAGCATCTTCGAAACCCGCTCCGCACAGCCGTGCAATGCCATCGCGATATCACCATCCCAAGCGCCATCGAACGAGCCACTCGGCCCGATCGCCGTAATCGCGAGCACGATATTGCGCGTGTGATCGAACACCGGCGCGCTGATCGCGCTGATACCGGCGACCGGCTCATCGACCGCTCTCGCAATCCCATGCCCGCGCACTTCGGCAAGCATCGCGTCGATCTGCGCACGCGTATAGTCGCGACGCTCAGCGCCGATCTGCAACGCGCCCGCGCGCTCGATCGCGACGAGCGCATCGACCGTCATCGGCGGAAGATACGCGGCGAATGCGCGTCCCGTCGCGGTCTGCAGCAGCGACATCACCGTGCCCGTGCGCATCGTCACGTGGATAGGCACGCTCGCCTGCTGAATGTGAACGATGGTCGGTCCATAACTGCCCGCGCTCGCGAGCGCCACCGTATGCTCGATGCGCGGCGTCATGTTCGCCACTTCCGCGATCGCAAGGCGCACCGGATCGACGCGCTGCAGGCTGATCAGCCCCATTTGCAACGCGAACGGCCCGAGTTCGTAACGGCCGGTCGCGCTGTCCTGCTGAATCAGGCCGAGATTGCCGTACGACACGAGATAGGGATGCGCCTTCGCCGACGGCATGCCCGCCTTCTTCGCAAGATCACCGAGCAGCATCGGGCCGCCATGGTCCACCAGCGCGCGCAAGAGCGCGCCTCCGACTTCGATCGATTGAATCCCGCGGCGCACGGTGCTCATGCCTTAACCCTGTGTTGTTGTCGATGATGGGCGCGATGATAACCGCACGCCCAACCGGGCGATCAGTTCGCGATGTTGCGGATAGCGCGCTTCCAGCGTGCCCGGCTCGGCGAGTTCGAACTCGCTGAACTCGAAACCCGGCGCAACCGTGCAGCCGACGAGCGCCACACCGTCGGCATCGCGACATTCGGCCGCGAACCAGTCGCCCGCCTTGACCACCGCCTGAAACACGGTATCCGCATGCTCCAGCGCGTTGCCGAGACGATGCGTGACGAGCGCGCCGTTCGCATCGAGCACATGCACGTCGAGCGGATCGCCTGCATGGAAGTGCCACACCTCGTCGGAACGAATGCGATGCCATGCGGAATGCGCGCCGTCGCATAGCAGAAAATAGATCGCGGTGGACGCCGAGCGTAACTCGCTTTCGTTCTCGCGCGTCACGTTATCGCTCGCGCGATAGGTCTCACGAAAGAATCCGCCTTCGGGATGCGGTTCGAGCTTCAGACGCCTGATCAGGTCCCGGCTGTCGATGCGTGCGCGTTGCATATGCGTTCCTTTGCCAGAGCGGTTGCGATTCGCGTATTCTGCATCGGAATGTTCGTGTCGCCATTCTTCTTCAACCCATCGACGGACGCCATGACTCTTTCCTCTTCCCTGCTGAACGCTTTCGTGCCGACCGGCACGCTGCGCGCATCGATCAATCTCGGCAATCCGATTCTCGCGCATCGAACCGACACCGCCGAGCCGGGCGGCGTATCGGTGGATATCGCGCGCGAGCTCGCATCGCGGCTCGGCGTGCCGGTCGCCTTCACCTCGTTCGAGCGGGCCGCGGAGTCCGTCGAAAGTGTCACGAACGGAGGCGCCGACATCGGCTTCTTCGCGATCGATCCGCTGCGCGGCGCGGGGATCGCGTTCACCGCGCCGTACGTGCTGATCGAAGGCTGCTATCTCGTGCGCGATGCGTCGCCGCTCGCGCGCAACGAAGATGTCGATCGGGAAGGCAATCGCATCATGGTCGGCAAGGGCAGCGCGTACGATCTCTTCCTCACGCGCGAGATCAGGCATGCGCAGATCGTGCGCACGGCGTTGTCGCAGACCGTGGTCGATGAGTTCTTGCGCGACAACCTCGAAGTCGCGGCGGGCGTGAAGCAGCAGCTCGAAGCCGACGCGGCGCGCACGCCCGGCCTGCGTCTTCTCGACGGCCGTTTCATGGTGATCCAGCAGGCGATGGGTTTGCCGAAGACCCGCGGCGACGAAGCCGCGCGCTATCTTCGCGAATTCGTGGAAGATGTGAAACGCTCGGGATTCGTCGCCGAGGCGCTCGCGCGGCACGGCATCAAGGGCGCATCGGTTGCGTCGGCCGCGCAGGGCTGAGCGGCCCGGCATGAGCGCGGACGTCACGGTCGCGGTCACCGACTGGATCGACGCGAGCTTCGAGCGCGACGTCTCGGGCGGTCTCGCCGCGTTCAACCGCGCGCAACTCGGCCCGAGCCATCAGCGCGACCTCGCGGTGTCCCTTTATCGCGATGACGATTTTCTCGGCGGCCTCGCGGGCTACACCGCGTGGGACTGGCTCTTCGTGAAATGGCTGTGGATACGCGAAGACGCGCGCGGCGCCGGACTCGGCGCACGCGCGCTCGCAGCCGCCGAAAACGAAGCGAAAAAGCGCGGCTGCCGCGCCGCATGGCTCGACACGGTCAATCCCGCCGCGCACGCGCTCTACGCGCGCTGCGGTTACGAGACCTTCGGCGAACTCGCGGATTTTCATGCCGGCCAGCCGCGCTATTTCATGCAGAAGCGATTCTGATCGTTTGGCGTTTTGCATTAAGCATACATTGAACCATCGTGCATTTTGCATTACGCATTCAGTTTCAGCCGCTGCGCGACGCGCGCCGTGATCGCACTGCGCGCCGCCAGCGAGGGCGCGCAACGTTCGCGGACATCGCCGACGACAGCCGCGGGCGCATGCGCCGGATCGCCCGCATCGAACGGCGGCGCGGGCGCGTATTCCATCTGTAGCTGAATCGCCTGCGCCTCGTGCTCGCCGACGAGTTCCGCCGCGAGCGTCAACGCGAAATCGATGCCGGCCGTGATGCCGCCGCCGGTGAACAGATTGCCGTCGCGCACCACGCGCTCGTGCACCGGAATAGCGCCCAGTTCCGCGAGCAGTTCGTGATACGCCCAGTGCGTCGTGGCGCGCTTGCCGCGCAGCAGGCCCGCCGCGCCGAGCACGAGCGAACCGGTGCAGACCGAGGTCACGTAACGCGCGCCGCCCGCCTGTTCGCGAAGGAACGCGAGCGTCGCCTCGTCCTCCATCAGATCGCCGACGCCGGAGCCGCCCGGCACACACAACACGTCGAGCGCCGGGCAATCGGCGTACGTCGCATCCGGCGCCAGGATCATGCCGGCGCTCGATTTCACCGGCTCGCGCGTCTTCGCGACGAGATGCACCTTCGTGTCGGCCATGTGCGCGAAAACGTCGTAGGGACCGGTCATGTCGAGTTGCTGCACGCGCGGAAACAGCAACAGGCCGATATGTAGCGTCATCGTCTTCTCCTGGGTAAATGGTTTTTGCAGTGGACGAACCGATGCTACGCCGCTACGCTATGGCGAAATCGACACACAACCCACATTTTCCGCCAACTTTGCTTTTCGGGAAGCCGCCATGCAGACCGACGCCCCGCGCACCATCGACGTGCTCGCCTTCCCCGACGTCCAGTTGCTCGATGTCGCCGGACCCTTGCAGGTGTTCGCGTCGGCGAACGATCTGGCGCTGGCGGTCGGCCTGCCGCGGCCGTATCGTCCGCGCGTCGTCTCGCGAAGCGGCACGGTGAGCGCGTCGGCGGGACTGGGGCTCGTCGGCGAAGTGTTGCCGGATGCGAGCGCGGCGTGCGACACGCTGATCGTCGCGGGCGGCTGGGGCGTGCATCAGGCGGTGCATGACCGCGAACTCGTCGACTGGGTGCGCGCGCGCTCGGCGCATGCGCGGCGCACCGCATCGGTCTGCACCGGCGCGTTTCTGCTTGCGGCCGCGGGCCTCCTGAACGAGCGCCGCGCGGTCACGCACTGGACCCGCTGCGCGGAACTCGCCACGCGCTTTCCTTCGGTCCACGTCGAGCCCGATCCGATCTTCATCCGCGACGGCGACGTATGGACTTCCGCGGGCGTCACGGCGGGCATCGATCTGTCGCTGGCGCTCGTCGAGGACGATCTCGGGCGCACGCTCGCGCTCGACGTCGCGCGCCATCTCGTCGTGTTCCTGAAGCGCCCCGGCGGCCAAGCGCAATTCAGCGCGGCGCTGTCGCTGCAGAAATCGGGCGAACGCTTCGGCGAACTGCATGCGTGGATCGCCGAAAATCTCGCGGCGGATCTGTCGGTCGGCGTGCTCGCCGCGCGCGTCGGCATGAGCGAGCGCAGCTTCGTGCGTCACTACCGCGCGCAGACCGGCACCACGCCCGCGCGCTCGATCGAGCACATGCGGCTCGAAGCTGCGCGCCGGCTGCTCGGCGATACGGCGCTTCCCGTGAAGCGCGTCGCCGCACGCTGCGGCTTCGGCACCGAGGAAACGATGCGCCGCGGTTTCCTGCGTTCGCTCGGCGTCTCACCGCAGGCTTATCGGGAGCGATTTACCGGCCACGACCGCGCCGACACGCCGCGTCCGGCATGAATGCCCGCACGCGTGCGGGCGCGGCGGCTTTTTTTGTCCCGCGTACTCAAGCCTGTAAGCTCGCTGCCGTTACCCCAAGTAGAACGTTTGCTTGAGACACGCGCCCCGGGCGGCGTGCGAGCGCCGTCGCTGAACGAGAACCGCCCGCTGTGGCGGCAATATGGCCTGGAGCGCCGATGAGTGTGTTTCCCGCGTACGACGCGCAGGTTGCCCGCGCAACCGCGCCCGATCCTGCAACCGTGACGGCGTCCGACGAAAAGGTTGTCGCCAGCGTCGCGCCGTCGATCGACGCCTTGCTCCGCGAAGCCGCCGCGATGGGCTGCCCGCCGCAATGGGCGTGGTATCGCGCGGGCGAGCAGTTGCATCTGGAACGGCGTGGCGACGCGCCGCTGCCCGATGCGCACGCATGGCCGCACAGCATCGCGGAGGAGCGGCTCGTCGAACTCTGCGCCACGCAGGGCTGGCACTGCTGGCCGACCGGACGCGGCGAGAGCGTGCTCGGCTGGCTGCTCGCGCCCGTCACGCATCGCGACGACACACGTCTCATCGAACTCGCGCGCACGCTCGGCGAACGCGTACAGGCCGACGCGCTCGCGCGCGCGCAACTCACCCAGCGCGTGCTCTATGAAATCGCGTATCTCGCGAGCTCGGTGCCCGAGCGCGCCGATTTTCTGCGCGGCGTGCACGAACGGCTCGGCACGCTCATCGACGCGGAGAACTTCTATCTCGCGCTCTATGATCGCAAGACGGGCAAGATCACGTATCCGTATTACGTCGACGTGATCGACACGGATGTCGTGGCAGCAGAGAACTACGACATCCTGAATCCGGCGTGCCTGTCGATGACCGGCCAGGTGCTCACGAGCGCGCAGCCGCTTTTCATCACCGCCGCCGATATCTGCGCGGCCGAACGCGCGGGCCGTTTCTTTTGCATCGGCGATCGCCCCGAGTTCTGGATGGGCGCACCGCTCAAGAACGCCAGCGACGAAGTATTCGGCATGCTCGCGATGCAGGTCTACGACGTGTCGCGCATCTACACCGCCGAGGACCGCGCGCTCTTTCTCGTCGTCGCGCGCCATGTGGCGATGGCGCTCGACCGTATCCTGCACCGCGCGGATCTCGAAGAGCAGGTCGCGCGGCGCACCTCCGAATTATCGAAGCTCAACGCGGCGCTGCGTCACGGCATCGCGGAGCGCGAGCGTTCCGAGCACTTGCAGGCGGCGCTCTATCAGATCGCCGAACTGTCGAGCCGCCCCGGCGACACCATGGAGTTCTTTCGCAGCCTGCACGGCATCGTCGGCGAACTGCTCTACGCGCGCAACTTCTACATCGCGCTCTTCGAAACGGAAACGGGCGAAGTGTCGTTCCCGTATTACGTCGACGAGATCGTGCAGGATCGCCCCGCACCGCGACGCAGTCAGCGCGGCCTCACGGAATACGTGATACACGAGCGCCGCGCGCGTCTCATCGATCATTCGGAAGCACTGCGTCTCATCGAAGAAGGCGCGTTCGAGATCGAGCACAGCGAAGTGCGCCTGCGCTCGTGGCTCGGCATTCCGCTCTTCGATGGCGATGTCGTGCGCGGCGTGCTCGCCGTGCAGAGTTACTCGCCGCTCGTGCGCTATTCGCAGCGCGATCAGGAATTGCTGACCTTCGTATCGCGCCATATCGACACCGCGCTCTCGCGCCGTCGCGATGCCGAAGCCCTGCATGCCGCGAACCTCGAACTCGAAGCGCGCGTGCAGGCTCGCACGCGCGAACTCGACGATGTCAACGCGCGCCTGCTCTACGAGAACTCGCACGATTCATTGACGGGTCTGCCCAATCGCAGCCATCTGATGCACAGACTGCGCTGCGCATGGCGCGACTATCAGACGCGCGGTGACCGGCTTTCGGTGATGTTCATCGACCTCGATCGCTTCAAGGTCGTGAACGACAGCCTCGGTCATCACTTCGGCGACATGCTGCTCGTGCAGGCCGCCGCACGGCTGCGCGACTGCCTGCGCTCGACGGATCTGCTCGCGCGCCTGGGCGGCGACGAATTCGCCGTGCTCTCGCCGAATGCGCACGTGGGCGACGCGGTATCGATCGCGAAGCGCATTCTCGCCGCGTTCGATCTGCCGTTTCATATCGAAGAGCATGTGGTGTTTTCATCTTGCAGCATCGGCATCGTGAGCGCGGACAGCCAGTTCCATACGGAACCCGCCGATCTGCTGCGCGATGCCGATACCGCGATGTACCGTGTGAAGAACGCGGGGCGCGATAGCTTCGTCGTATTCAATCAGGAACTGCGACGCCAGGTGTCGGATCAGGTGGAACGCGAAGGCGCGTTGCGCAACGCCATCAAGCGCGACGACGAACTGCTGCCCTACTTCCAGCCGATCGTCGATGTGAAGAGCGGTGAAGTCGTCGCACTCGAAGCATTGATTCGCTGGCGTCAGCCCGACGGGCGTATCGTCGGGCCGGCTGAGTTTCTGCCTTCGGTCGAAGGCCTGAGGCTCATCGGCAGGCTCGATCTCTACATGCTCGAGCGCGTCGCCGCGATTCTCTCCAATGCGCGCTTCGCGCATTGGCCGCCCGTGCATGTGAACTGCTCCAGCTATAGCATGACGCGCCCCGAATTCGCCGACGACGTGCTTGCATTGCTGCGGCGTTATCGCGTGTCGCCTTCGCGCGTCTGTCTGGAACTGACGGAAGGCGCGCTCGTCGCCGAACCCGCGCTCGCGCGGCGCACGATGCAGCGTCTCGCGGACAACGGCATGTCCGTTGTGCTCGATGATTTCGGCGCGGGTTTCTCGTCTCTGAGTTATGTGCACCAGTATCAGTTCACGGGACTGAAGATCGACAAGTCGTTCATTCTCGAATTGACCGAAAGTCCGCGCAGCCGTGCGATCGTGCGAGCGATTGTGCGCATGGCCGAATCGCTCGATCTGACGCTCGTTGCCGAGGGCGTCGAAGATGCGGCCACGCTCGCCGTGCTGCGCGATATGGGCGCAGCGCAGGCGCAGGGCTATTTCTTCGACAAACCACTGCCACTCGACGCGCTCACGCGCGCCTCGCTCGCGCCGCGCGCGATGACGGCAAGCGCGGCGTTTTGAGCGCGCGTCGCGAACGGGCCTTCCGTTGCTTATTCGTAAGCGTTATTGAACGCCACTCCGGGTAATCCCTCGGCCGCTATAAATAAATTAAATGAACGCCGGTGCAATTTCCAATCGTGTTGCCGGTGTTATCGCGCTATTGTTAAAGAGCGTCGATTTCGGGTGCGCGGCTTTGCACGGCGCCTGCAACAGAATGAACCGCGCATGGCCCGGCATCCGTCTGGCCATCATTGCACAAGGAGGCTCTATGAAGTGGGAAACCCCGAGTTTCACCGATATGCGCTTCGGCTTCGAAATTACGATGTACATAGCGACGCGCTAATCGAAAATGACAAAACGGCCATATAAATGGCCGTTTTGTTTTATGACGCATCGAATCGATCGTTATTTCCGGCGCAGCGGTTCGGTATGTTTATTCGCAGGATCAGGAACGTCCTCGTTCCGTGCGTCGAAACCGCCCTTGCCCGCAATCTCGGGCTCGCTGCCCGAGCCATACGGCACTTCCGCCGTCTGGTGCGGATGCTGATCCAGGCGGCGGTTCTCCGGCTCGATTTCCGCCGCATTCGGCCTGGGCGCCGCATGCGGTTGCTCATGGCGCTTCTCTTCGCTATTGCTCATTGCAAGTCTCCTTTCGATCGTATGTCGAAGACTTACGAGCAATGCACGTACCACTCCCGCATGGAATTAAAAAGGGCCCGCGTTATCGGCAGGCCCCTGTAAATCAGATCGCTTGCGTCGCAAGCGCCGAGCCGATCACTTCATTGGCCACCGCATCCACGGCCTGCTTCACGATGCCGACGATTTCGTCCGCTTCGGCACGCGTCGTGACGAGCGGCGGCGCGAAGCCGAGGATATCGCCATGCGGCATGGCGCGCGCGATCACGCCGCGTTCGAGCGCCGCCGCCGACACCTTCGGCCCAACCTTCAGCGCGGCATCGAACGGCTTGCGCGCGTCCTTGTCGGCCATGAATTCGAGCGCCGCGAGCATGCCCGCGCCGCGCACTTCGCCGACGAGCGGATGCGCATCGAACGCCGTGTGCAGTTGCTGCTGAAAGTACGCGCCGACATCGGCCGCATTCTGCGTGAGGTTCTCCCGCTCGAGAATATCGAGGTTCGCGATCGCCGCGGCCGCGCAGATCGGATGACCCGAATACGTCCAGCCATGACCCATCGGACCGTATTCCTGCGAACCCTTGTCGATGACGTCCCACACCTTCTCGCCGACGATCACGCCCGACAGCGGCGCATACGCGCTCGTCAGGCCCTTCGCGACCGTGATGAGGTCAGGCTTGATGCCGAAGTGCTGCGCGCCCATCTTCGAGCCGAGACGGCCGAAGCCGCACACGACCTCATCGGAGATCAGCAGGATGTCGTGCTTCTTGAGCACGTCCTGAATCGCTTCCCAGTAGCCTTGCGGCGGCGCGATGATGCCACCCGTGCCCATCACCGGCTCGGCGATGAATGCGGCGATGGTATCCGCGCCTTCCTTCGCGATCAGCTTTTCCAGCTCTTCCACGCAATACGCGGTGAATTGTGCTTCGCTCATGCCGGCGGGCGCCTTGCGATACCAGTGCGGGCAAACCGTGTGCTTCACGCGTTCGATCGGCAGATCGAAGTTCTGATGAAAGCTCGGCAATCCCGTGAGGCTGCCCGTCACGATGCCCGAGCCGTGATAGCCGCGCTCGCGCGAAATGATCTTCTTCTTGTTCGGACGGCCGAGCACGTTGTTGTAGTACCAGACGATCTTGATCTGGGTTTCGTTCGCATCCGACCCCGACATGCCGTAGTACACCTTCTTCATGCCCTCGGGCGACCAGTCGATGATGCGCGAGGACAATTCGATGATCGTATCCGTCGAGTGACCGACGTACGTGTGGTAATACGCGAGCTTTTTCGCCTGCTCATAGATCGCTTCGGCCACTTCGGTGCGGCCATAACCGATATTCACGCAATAGAGGCCTGCGAATGCATCGATATAGCTTTTGCCCTGATGATCCTGAATGCGGATGCCCTTCGCGCCCGTGACGATCTTGCCGGGCAGCGCGCCGCTCGCGTGATCGTGCGCGTGCGTGGACGGATGCATGAAATGCGCGCGGTCTTCGGCGAACAGTTGCTCGAGCGATTGATTCTGCTGGGTCATGTGCTTCTCCTTGATTCGATGATGCGTGTCTTTGAGGAAGGTCTGCTCAGGCCGCGCTCGTGAGCGGCAGGCCTAGATTCCCGAGGCAAAAGTATTTCGTTTCGACGAAGGGCTCGAAGCCTTCCGCGCCGCCTTCGCGGCCGAGACCCGATGCCTTCATGCCACCGAATGGAATCGGCGCGCCGGTGAATTTCACGCCGTTGACCGACACCATCGCAAAGTCGAGTCGACGCACGAGCTGAAAGATCGTGTCGATGCGCGTCGCGCAGACATAGGCGGCAAGGCCGTACTCCGTGTCATTGGCGCGCGTGACGGCTTCGTCGAGCGTATCGAACGGGGAAATCGCGGAAATCGGCGCGAAGTGCTCTTCGTCGTAGATGCGCATGCCTGGTTTGGCATCGGCGACGACAGTCGGTTCATAAAACCAGCCGCCGAGCGCATGCGCGTTGCCGCCCACCGTGATGCGCGCGCCCTGCGCTTTCGCATCCTCGACGC
Source organism: Caballeronia megalochromosomata (assembly GCA_001580565.1). Taxonomy (GTDB): domain Bacteria; phylum Pseudomonadota; class Gammaproteobacteria; order Burkholderiales; family Burkholderiaceae; genus Caballeronia; species Caballeronia megalochromosomata. The sequence continues at coordinate 10,327 of LRBF01000152.1, forward strand.
GTGCGACGGTCGCATCGAACGCGGCCTGATGCATGAGCGGGCCGACATCGACATTGGCTTCGAATGCCGTTCCTACTTTCAGCGCCTTCACTGTTTCGGTATAGCGTTCGACGAACTGCTCATAAAGCGGACGTGCCACCAGTATGCGGTTTGCAGCGCAGCAATCCTGTCCCGACGTCTGAAACTTGGCGCTCACTGCGACGCGCACGGCCTGTTCCAGGTCCGCGTCTTCCGTCACGATGAAAGGCGCGTTGCCGCCCAGTTCCAGCGCGAGCTTCTTGATGCCCGACTGCGCAGCCGTCTTCGCCACGAGACCGCCCACGCGCGTCGAACCCGTGAAGCTCACGGCGCGCACGCGTGCATCGCTGACGAGCGTTTCCATCGCCATTTGCGGCTCGCCGATGACGACGTTGAACACGCCCGGCGCGAAGCCCGCTTCTTCCGCGAGCTGCGCGAGCGCGATCGCGGAAAACGGCGTTTCGTGCGCGGGTTTCACGACGACGGTGCAGCCCGCTGCAATGGCGGCGGCGGCCTTGCGCGTGATCATCGCGACCGGGAAATTCCACGGCGTGATGAGCGCGGCGACACCGACCGGCTCCATCACGGTGCCGAGATGCGCGCCATCGATATGCGTGGGAATGGTGCGGCCCGTGAGGCGCTTCGCTTCGTTCGCGAACCATTCGATGAAGCTCGCCGCATAGGCGATCTCGCCCTTTGCTTCGGCAAGCGGCTTGCCCTGTTCGAGCGACAGAATGCCCGCGAGATCGGACTGATGACGCATGATGAGTTCATGCCAGCGCAAGAGCAGCGCGCTGCGCTTTTGCTGCGGCACCCAGCGCCATGACTGGAATGCGCGATCGGCGGCGTCGATGGCGCTTTTGATCTGCGATTGCTCGAGCATCGGGACGTGGCCGATCACTTTTTGATCCGCGGGGTTGGTCACCGCGATCGAGGCGGCGCTGTCGCTGTGAACCCAGCGGCCGTCGATATAACACAGCGATTTGAATAGAACGGGATGACCTAGCAGCATGTTTGTCTCCTTGCTCGACGCGTGCATTCGTTTGACTGTTTCCGATGCGTCTACTTTAAGGCTCGTGCGGTCGGTGATTTTTTTGTTATGCCGGTGGCGTGTTGCTGTTTTTTCTGTTTCGTTGGGGATTCGTTGGGTTTTTTGAGGCTGGTCCGGCTGGCCTCGGGATTTCGTGAAATCCTGATTTCTTGTCGGTCTATTGGCACTGCCCCTCCCCGGGGCGGGGGTCACTTTCTTTGCTGCTGCAAAGAAAGTAACCAAAGAAACAGCTTGTCCCAGCCTAAGCACTTCACACCGGCCGCGGCACAGGCGATTGAC
>LRBF01000153.1 GCA_001580565.1 Caballeronia megalochromosomata
GCTAATAGACCAACGCGAATACGGGATCCGGCGAAAAAAAAGACCGACACGCTAACGGGATCCAGCGAAAAAAACCAAACGAGGCAGAAACATGAAAGTTCAGCAGATCAAACAGAGCATAGCGATTGAAGGACTGGAAGACTGGGGCACAGCGGGCCTTCCTGGCCCACAGGAAATCAAGGTAAGTGGCGTGCAGAGGGTAATACCAGGCAGCGAAGCCATCGATACCGGCGTGTTCGAATGCACCCCGGGCACATACCGTCGTTCGGTAAAGGAAGCCGAAGTAATGCACTTCCTGGCGGGCAACGGCCGCTTCACCCCCGACGGTGAAGACCCAATCCACTTCACGGGCGGCGATACGCTCTTCTTCGCGGCCAACACCGAAGGCACATGGGAAGTCGATGAAACCATGCGCAAGGTCTACGTGATCTTCTGAAAGCGCGACGGGCCATGACCATTGCACAGACATAACATCAGGTCATGGTCACTCCAACAATTCCGGCGTTGCCGCCGCGTATTTGACTCAATATATTTTTAGTCATCCACGCGCCGGTCGCGCGGCCCGCAAGACGTCTGCTTCAACCTTGTCGAGGAAAACGCCGTGATGAAGATTGCAAGGTTCCGTTGTCCGCACTTCCCCGTTCGCCCGCTCGCCATGACATTGCTGCTCTCCATCGCGAGCGCGGCGCCTGCTTTCGCCGCGGGCAAGATCACATTCGTGTCGCAGGGCGGCGCGTATCAGGAAGCGCAGACCAAGGCGATTCTCGACCCCGCCGCGAAGCAACTCGGCATCACCGTCAACCAGGACAGCATTCCCGACGCGTGGCCGCAGATCAAGGCGCAAGGCGCCACAGGCAAGCCGATCTGGGACGTCGTCGATACGCCGCCCTCCAACTGCCTGCGCGGCGGACGCGAGGGCTTGCTGGAAAAGCTCGATTTCTCGAAGATCCCCAACGCGGCGTCGATCCCCGAGAAATACCGCACGCCGTACTCAGTAGCCTACGAGTTCTATTCGACCGTCATCGGCTACAACAAGAAGACGCTGAAGAAGGTGCCGCAAAGCTGGAAGGACTTCTGGGACGTGAAGAGCTTCCCCGGCACGCGCGCACTGCGCAACGATCCGATGACCGTGCTCGAAGCCGCGCTGCTCGCCGATGGCGTGCCGCGCGACAAGCTCTATCCGCTCGACGTGGACCGCGCGTTCAAGAAGCTCGAAGAGATCAAGCCGAACGTCACCGTGTGGTGGACCTCGGGCGGACAGTCCGCGCAATTGCTGCACGACGGCGAAGTCGACATGACGATGATCTGGAACGGCCGCGCGAGCGCCGTGATGAAGGATGATCCGGACGTCGCCTTCACGTTCAATGACGGCATTCTGCAGAACACGCAGCTTTGCATCCTGAAGAACGCGCCCAATCTGAGCGATGCGGTGCGTTTCCTGAATGCGGCCGTGTCGCCGGAATTGCAGGCGAATCTGCCGCTCTATATCGACTACGGACCGGGCAATCCGGCCGCATTCAAGACCGGCAAGATCACCGATAAACGCGCGGCCGAATTGCCGAGCGCGCCGGCAAACGCGGCGAAGCAGGCGTTGCTGTCGGAAGAATGGTGGGCATCGGAGTCCGGCATTCAGGCGAAGGCGCGCTGGCTCAAGTTCATGCAGTAACGCGGCTTCGGCCTCTTACGTGTTCGACTATCTGATTCTGGGCGGCGGCTCGGCCGGCTGCGTGCTGGCCGCGCGCCTTTCCGAAGATGCGCGCGCGAACGTGTGTCTCATCGAAGCGGGCCGCGACATCTCCGCGCGCACGATGCCCGACGCCATTCGCAGCCGTTATCCGGGCCGCGCGTATCTCGACCCGCGCAATATCTGGCACGCCCTGAAAGCTCGCATGAGCCACAGCGCCACCACGCGACGCTATGAACAGGCACGTCTTCTGGGCGGCGGCTCCGCTATCAACGCGCTCATGGCCAATCGCGGCTCGCCGGCGGATTACGACGAATGGGAAGCGCTCGGCGCGTCCGGATGGAACTGGCAAAGCTGTCTGCCCTACTTTCGCAAGCTCGAAACGGATTGCGATTTCAGCGGCGCATTGCACGGCAGCGAGGGTCCCCTGCGCATCCAGAGAACGGCGTGGCCGCGCATTTCACCGTTCGTCCGCGCGGTCCTCGGCTCACTCGACGAAAGCGGGCACGTCATGCACGCAGACCAGAACGGGCCGTGGGAAGACGGCACGTTCATCGGTTCGATTGCGGTGAGCGCGAAGGGAGAGCGCATCCCGACTTCGGTGTGCTATCTCGACGATGCCGCACGCGCGCGCAGCAATCTGACGATACGCACAGGTGAAGTCGTCGAGCGCATTCTCTTCGACGGCAAGCGTGCCATCGGCGCGTGCATCGTGCATGCCGATGGCAGGCGCGAAACGTTGAAGGCGCGCCGCGTGATCGTATCGGCGGGTGCGATTCACAGTCCCGCATTGCTGATGCGAAGCGGCATCGGCCCTGCCGATGAACTCGCCGCGCTCGGCATCGATGTGCTCGCGCATCGTCCCGGCGTCGGGCGCAATCTGATGGAGCATCCGTCGATTGCCGTGTCCGCGTTTCTGCCCTGCGCGGCGCGCACCCCGTTTCCGGACGAACATCACGAGCAGGCGATCGTGCGCTTCTCGTCCGGCTTGCCGAATACGGTTCAGGGCGATATGCACGGCGCGATTCTGTCGCGCTCGGGCTGGCATTCGGTGGGCTATCGACTGGGCACGATCTTCTTCTGGATCAACAAGTCGTATTCGCGCGGGCGCGTGATGCTGACATCGGCGAATGCGTTCGATGAACCGGACGTCGATTTCGCCATGCTCTCCGATTCACGCGATCTCGAACGGCTCAAGCTCGCATTACGCTTCGGCGCTTCCGTTCTGGCGTCGCCTTCGATGAACGCGCATCGCGATGTGATCTTTCCGTCGAGCTATTCGCCGCGCGTGGCGGCCGTGGCTGTTCCGGGGAAATGGAACGGGGTGCAGCGCGGCGCGTTGAGCGCGTTGCTCGATATCGCCGGACCGTTGCGCGCTCCGTTGATCAGGCGCGTCGTGACGCAGGGCGTGACGCTCGACGAACTGCTCGCCGATGATGTCGCGATGACGGCCTTCGTGAAGCGCGCGGTGGGTGGCACCTGGCATCCGTCGGGGACATGCCGCATGGGGTCGCTGAACGATCCGCTGGCCGTGACCGATGCGCGCGGCGCCGTCTACGGCGTCGAAGGTCTGCATGTGTGCGATGCTTCGCTGATGCCGTCAATTCCGTGCGCGAACACGAACGTGCCGACGATCATGATCGCGGAGCGCGTGGCGGAGGCGTTGCGCAACGCGGCGCATGAAGATCGCGAATCGGCCACGCGCACGCTCAACTACGCTCCATAACCCACGATCCCCTTCACTTCGAGAAACGCCTCCAGTCCCCACTCGCCATACTCGCGCCCATTGCCCGACTGCTTGTAGCCGCCGAACGGCGAGCCCGGATCCCACGCCGGATAATTGACGTAGACGCTGCCTGCGCGCATTCTCATCGCGACGCGCCGCGCACGCTCCTGATCCTTCGACTGCACATAAGCCGCCAGTCCATAGGGCGTGTCATTGGCAATGGCGATCGCCTCTTCCTCATCGCGATACGGCATGATCGCGAGAACCGGGCCGAAGACTTCCTCGCGCGCGATCGTCATCGACGGATTCACGTTGGCGAACACAGTGGGCTTCACGTAATAGCCGTGCTCGAGTCCATCGGGACGTCCCGGGCCGCCAGTTACCAATGACGCGCCCTCTTCGATGCCGATGTCGATCAGCCGCTGCACGCGCCCGAACTGCACATCGCTGACGACGGGGCCCATCGTGGTCGCCGGATCGCCGGCCGGCCCTACGCGATGCTTCCGCGCGGCGCGCAACGCAATCTCAACGGCCTCGTCATGCCGCGATGCGGGCACGAGCATGCGTGTGGGCGCATTGCACGATTGACCGCTATTGCTGAAACACGAGTTCACGCCCGCGGTGACCGCGGCCTCGAGATCGACATCATCGAGCAAAATGTTCGCCGACTTGCCGCCCAGCTCCTGATGCACTCGCTTGACCGTCGGCGCGGCGAGTTTCGCGATCTCGATGCCCGCACGCGTCGATCCGGTGAACGACACCATGTCGACGTCCGGATGCGCGCTCAGTGCCGCGCCGACGGTCGGTCCGTCGCCGTTGACAAGATTGAACACGCCTTTGGGAACGCCCGCCGCATCCATGATTTCAGCGAACAGCACCGCATTCATCGGCGATACTTCGCTGGGCTTGAGCACCACCGTGCATCCCGCCGCAAGCGCCGGCGCGACCTTGCACACGATCTGATTGATCGGCCAGTTCCACGGCGTGATGAGCGCAGCCACGCCCACTGGCTCGTGATTAACGAGCGTCGTGCCCTTCCTGCGCTGCCATGGAAACTGTTCGACAGTGCGCAGCGTCTCCTCGATATGCCGCTTGCCGAGCGCGGCTTGCCACGCATGCGCGAGCTTCGTCGGCGCCCCGATCTCGCGCGAGATCACGTCGGCCATCTCGTCGTAACGCGCGAGATACGCTTCGAGCATGCGCTTGAGCAACGCGACGCGCTCTTCCACACGCGTCTGCGAAAACGATACGAACGCACGCCGCGCCGCCGCCACCGCGCGATCGACATCGCGTGCATCGCCGAGCGCGACTTCGCCGATCGCTTCTTCCGTCGATGGATCGATGACGGGCAAACGCGTGTTGCCGCAAGGCTCGACCCATTGGCCGTCGATATAGAACTGCTGTAGATGTCGCATGTTTTTTTAGTGGTGGAAGTATCAGGCCCGTGCCGCCGCCGAAGAACGCCGGCTCACGACGACGATCATCACGAGACACAAGGTCAGCGCCGTCAGCATCGTGCTGATGGCCGCAATGGTCGGATCGATTTCATCGCGCAGCGTGACGAACATGCGGCGCGTGAGCGTCTGGTTGTTGCCGCCGGATATGAACAGCGCGACCACGGTTTCATCGAGCGCCTGGATGAACACGAACACCGCGCCGGAAATCACACTCGCCCTGATCTGCGGCAGCGTCACCGCCATGAACGCACGAAAGCGGTTCATGCCGAGACTGCGCGCGACCATCTCCTGCGTGCGATCGAAAGTGCGCAAGTCCGCGCCTACGGAGATCAGCACATAAGGCAGGCCGAGCATCGTATCCGCGATGATGAGACCACCGAGCGTGTTCACATAGCCCATCTGCGTGAATACGAAGAACACACCCACCGCGACGATGATGATCGGCACCATCAAGGGCAGCATCAGCAACGGGCGCAGATAACGCAAGGACCAGTGCGATCCGTTCTGGATACCATAAGCCGCCGCGACACCGACCGGCGTCGCGATCAGGGCCGCACATGTCGAAGCGGCGAAGGTGGTCTTGGCGGCATCGATCCACGCGGGGTTATCGAAGAACGCGTGATACCAGCGCAACGAATAAGCCGGTGGCGGAAACGTCAGGAAGCGCGCATCGGAGAAAGACAGCGGCACCACGATGATCACCGGAATCATCAGGAACGCGAGAATCAGCATCACCGATGCACCGAGCGTCACACGGCCGAACGACATCGAGTTCATTTCGCCCCCAGCGTCTTTTCGAGCGGAATCACGCGGCTCACGGCATAGAAAATCGCGAACACGCAGATGAGCAGCACCACGCTCACCGAGCTCGCCGCGCCCCAGCTGTTATAGATCTCGACGTTGCGGCTCACGATCATCGATACCATCATCGACTTGCCGCCGCCCATCAGTTCGGGCGTGATGTAAAAGCCGAGGCACAGCACGAACACGAGCGTGACGCCCGCGAGCACGCCGCTCATCGACAGCGGCAGGAACACGCGCCAGAACACATGCAGGGGCGACCCGCCGAGACTTGCGCCCGCCTGCGAAAGATTCGGCGGAATCTTCTGCATCGCGGAAAAGAGCGGCAGCACCATGAACGGCAGAAGAATATGCACCATCGCGATGATGGTGCCGAACTGGTTATACGAAAGCTGCAATGGCCGCTCGATCAGGCCCATGCCGAGCAGTGCCTTGTTGATGAGGCCCGTGCGCTGCAACAGCACGAGCCACGCATACGTGCGCACGAGCACGCTGGTCCAGAACGGCAGGATCACCATGCCGAGCACGAGCGCGCTCCATCGCGGCGATATCGATGCGGCGAAGTACGCGACCGGATAGCCGAGCAACAGGGTGATGGCCGTGACAATGAAACTGAGCTTGAACGTCAGCAGAAATGTGTCGAGATACGCGCCCGTGAAAACGCGTCTGTAGTTCACGAGCGAGAACACGCCATCGTGATAGAAGGACTGCCATGACAGCCACGCGAGCGGCGCCACCAGCAGCACGACGACCACCAGTAACGCGGGCGCCATCAACAGCAGCATCGTGCGTTCTTCACGACGCTGATGCTGCACCGAAGGGTCGATCGTCGCGGCTTGCATCACGGCGGTGTCCTGGAGAATCCGTTTGGCTGTCGTCATCATGCACCCACGGCGTCGAGAAACTGATACCACGCGGCGACGAGCCTCACGCCCGGCGCGCGCAGCGCATGGAACGGCACGGGCCGCAAGCCGTCTTGCGCAAGCAGCGAGAGCGCCGGCTTTTCGCCGAGCGCCAGCGCCGCCGCGTGCTGGCCGACGAGACTCGCCATCGCCACGCCCGCGCCGTTGTAGCCGAGACAGAACGTGGTGGCGTCATCGCTGCGTCCCACGTGCGGCAGTGCATTGAAGGTCATGCCGACATAGCCCGACCAGCGGTATTCGACCGGCACGTCCTTCAATTGCGGAAAGAGCGCGACCATCGCGCGTTGCAGCGCATCGAAGCCGGTCGGCTCGCCTTCCTTGCCGAACGCATCGCGGCCGCCGAACAGCATGCGGCCATCGACCTTGCGGAACCACTTCATCATGCGGCGCGTTTCGGTGTAGCTGCGGCGATTCACCATGAGTTGCGAATCGACTTCGGGCGATAGCCGCGCCGTCGCGATCATCGCGCTTCTGAACGGCACGAGCTCACGATGATACGAAGCGGTGGCATCGGTCAGATTCGAGTACGCGTTCGTCGCGACGATCACCTGCTTCGCGCGCACCGTTCCGCCCGGCGCGTTCAGAAGCACGCGTCCATCCTGCGCGCGCGACATGTCGATGACAGGCGTCGTTTCGTAAATCGGCACGCCGCGCGCAGTCAAACCCGCCGCGATGCCGCGCACGTACTCGAGCGGCAGGATCGTGCCCGCATCCGCGCTCAACACACCGCCGACGAAACCCTTCGAGCCCGTTTCATGCTCCACTTGCGCACGCGACAGCGCGGTCATCGACGTATCGTTGAGCGTCGTGCGCACCCAGTCCGCTTCGGCGCGTATCGATTCGAAAGCACGCTCCGTATGCGCGCAGCGCAGGCTGCCGGTGTGTTCGAACTGCGCGCGTGTCAGCTTGAACTCGTCGATGAACGCCTCGACCGTGCGCACGCCTTCATGCGCGAGCCGATGCATGCGCTTCGCCACATCGATGCCGTGCGCGCTGGCGATCGTCGGAAACGAGAGACGAAACTTCGACGACACCACGCCGCCATTGCGCCCGCTCGCGCCCCAGCCGACCGGATTCGCATCGAGCACCACGCATTCGACGCCGCGCTTTTGCAGCGCATACGCGGCGCTCAAGCCCGAATAGCCGGCACCGATGACCGCCACTTCCACGTCGATGTCGCGTGCGAGCGGCGCACCCGTGCTGACCGGCGCGTCCATCGTGAGAACGCGCGCGGCCATCGCCCGCCAGAGCGTTTCGGGTTGCGGGCGCGATGCTGTCGTCGGAGCGCGCATCGTCACGCGGCCGCGCGCACTTCGTCATCGACGGCATCCGCGAGCGCCGCGAGCGTCGCGAACTTCCAGCTCGGCGTCGTGACGGTTTCGGGCACCGGTGTCGCGCCGAAGCCCTTCATGCCCTGACGCCGCTCGATCCAGCACGTCGCATAACCGAGCTTCGTCGCGATGCCGATGTCGTGATACTGGCTCTGCGCCGTGTGCAGAATCTCGTCGAACTTGTAGCCGAACGCAGCCTGACGGCCACGGTTATAAGCAAAGAATTGCGGATCGGGCTTCGCGACGCCGGTTTCATCGCAGCACACGGTATCGTCGAACGGATTGCCGAGCGTGTGCGAATATGCCGACAACGCGACACGGTCCGCATTCGTCATTGCAACGAGACGGAAGTGCTTGCGCAGCCGCTTCAATGCGGCGACCGAATCTTCGAATGCGGGCCATTCGAGCACATCGCGCTGAAATGCGGCGGCGGATTGCGCATCGTCGGGCAGGCCGAGTTTCTTCGCGAGATACAGATACACGTTCGCCATCTCATGGCTGGAGCGGCCCGGATGCTTCGCGCGCCCTTCCATGTACGGCTCGAAAATCTGATCGTCGCTCAGGTCCTTGGCCTTCGGGCCGCCCAGCCGGCGCACCGAGTCGAGCACGCCCTTTTCGAAGTTGATCAGCGTGCCGACGACATCGAACGTCAGGACCTTGAAATCGGTGAGATTCATTGCTTCATCCTCTGCGGGTTGCGGTGAAAAGAATCAGGCCGACACGACGATCGTGTCTTGCGGATCGAGCGCGACGATCATCGAGGCGCCCGGCGCGGGAATGCGCTTGCGCGCCTCGTGGCTGCCGGGTTGACGCAGACTGATCGCGGTGCCGTCGGCGAGCGCGGCGAACACACGCAGGCTCTCGCCTTGATAGAGCACTTCGGTCACGCGGCACGAAAGACGGTTCACATGCGCATCACGATTCTCGCCATCGATGACGAGCTTTTCCGTTTGCACGGCGAGCAGGAGCTTTTCACCGCGCGGCAAGGGATGCGCAGTTCGCAGGACGGTATCGCCGAGACGCACGGCATCGTCGCCGGCGCGCGTGACATCGAGCATCGTCGCTTCGCCGATGAAGCTCGCAACGAAGGCATCGCACGGGCGATCGTAAAGCCGCTCGGGCGTGTCGATCTGCACGAGCCTGCCGTCCTTCAACACGGCGACGCGATCGCTCATCGTGAGGGCCTCGCGCTGGTCGTGCGTCACGTTGACGATGGTCGCGCCAAGCTGGCGATGCAGCCTGCGCAATTCGATCTGCATGGTCTCGCGCAACTGCTTGTCGAGCGCGGACAACGGCTCGTCCATCAGGATCAGTTGTGGCTGAAACACGATCGCGCGCGCCAGCGCCACGCGTTGTTTCTGGCCGCCCGAAAGCTGATGTATGCCGCGGCTTTCATAGCCTTTGAGTTCGACCATCGCGAGTGCATCGGCGACGCGTTTCGCCCACGTCGATTTCGGCTCGCGACGCGCGCGCAGCGAGAAGGCGACGTTCTCGCCCACGCTCATGTGCGGAAAGAGCGCGTAGTTCTGAAACACGATGCCGATATCGCGCTTGTGCGGCGGCGCAAATGTAATGTCACGCTCGCCCACCCACACGCTGCCCGAAGAGGGCTGCACGAAGCCGCCGAGAATGCCCAGGAGCGTCGTCTTGCCCGAACCCGAAGGTCCGAGCAACGAGACGAACTCACCCGGCGCGATGTCGAGCGATACATCGTCGAGCGCCGTCACCGCGCCGTAGCGCTTGGTCGCGGACCTGATCGACACTCCCGTTTTAGCGCGTGCGTCCATGTCGTTCGTCTCGTCGGAAAGAGCAGTGGTTGGGAAAATACTAAGTCGCGATGTTTTTGACGGCAATTCCAAAATTGTTGGATCGGGCATAACATCAAGTCATGCCAAACCTTCGCAGGAAACTGCCCAGCGCGAATGCGCTCTTCGTATTCGAAGCGGCCGCACGCTGCGGTAATTTCACGCGCGCCGCGCAGGAGCTTTATGTGAGCCAGCCCGCCGTGAGCCGCATGCTCGCGCGCATGGAGGACCATATCGGCGTGCGGCTTTTCGAGCGCGTGCGCGGTGGCATCGAACTCACGGAAAGCGGTGAGATTCTCTATCGCAAGATTTCCGAAGGCTTCAGCGGCATCGAAAGCGCAATCCGCGAGATCGAGGCGCGCGCGACCGGCATCGAAACGGTCACGCTGTCCGTGTCCACGGGCTTCACCACGCACTGGCTCATGCCGCGCATGAGCCGCTTGAATCAGGCGTTTCCTTCGGTCGATCTGCGCTTTCAGCTTATATCGGGGCGTATCGGCGGGCCGCTCGTCGATGTCGATCTCGGCATGCGTTTTCTGCATGATGAAGAGATCGACGAAAACGCCGTGCTCGTGATGCCCGAAACGCTGCTGCCGCTGTGCAATCCGCGTTATCACGAACTCGCACAAATGGATGCGGCGCGCGCACACGGCGATACGGTCATCGTCATGGATGACGAGGAACGCGGCTGGCATGAGCGCTTTCATGCGTTCGCTTCAAAGGAGCGCCATGCGGCGGGCATGCTGCGCTTCAACGATTACGCGATCGTCGTGCAGGCGGCGCTGCTCGGGCAAGGCATCGCGCTCGGCTGGCTGAACGTGACATCGCACTGGCTCGCACAAGGCGCGCTCGTGCCGACTGAAGAGGAGCTGATCGTCACGAGCCGCCGCTGTTGTCTGCTCACGCCGCCGAACCGGCCGCTGCGGCCCATCGTGGCCAGCGTGCGTGAATGGATCATTCAGGAAGCGTTAAGCGACATGCGCACTGTCGAAGGAAAATACCCGCGACTGGGTTTGCGCGACGCGCTTCGTCAGACCGGCATCGAGCTCGGCTGAGCGCGCTTTCTTTCGCGTACGCTCGACAAATGCGCTCGGCGTCATGCCGCACAGGCGCTTGAAGTGCCGCGCCAGATGGCTCTGATCGAAGAAGCCCACTTCCGTTGCAACGACCGACCCCGGCACGCCCGCAAGCAACAAGGTCTGCGCGCGCCGCACGCGCAGTTCGCACAGGTACTTATAGGGCGACAGCCCGAATTGTTCGCGAAACACGGTCGCGAAACGCGATACGCTCAGCGCCGAGAGATCCGCGAGTTGCGCAAGGCTCACGGTCTTGTCGAAATTGGCCTCGATATAGGCGAGCGCGTCGAGCAGATTGGCCTGGCTCATGGCGAAGTCTCGGAGGTGACCGATTCGGCGTGCGCCGACGAAGCGCGCTGAAATCGTCTGATGGAAAACGAACTGAGATCGATGGGCGTGCTGCCGGTATCGATTAACTCGGCGAGCGTTTCGCCGACGCCCGGCCCGATCTGAAAGCCCGATCCGCTGAAACCGAACGCATAGAAAAGGCCATCGGCTTTCGAACTCGGGCCGATCACCGGCTCCGAATCCGGCAGATAGCTTTCCACGCCGCTCCATACGCGAATCACATGTAGCGGGCGCATCGCGGGCACCATGCGGCGGAACTGCGCCATCTGCGCCACCGTGTTGTCGGGCAGCACGGATGCGCGGCGCGTGCCTGCATCGGCGGGACCGGCAGGGCCTCCGCCCAGCACGATATTGCCGCGCGGAATCTGCCGGAAATACACGCTCTCCTCCTTGATCGACGTGTATACGCCCATCGAGAACGGGAAGACATAGGGCACGGGTTCGGTCACGGCCATCTGCGGGCCGCGCGCGGCAAGCGGCACGGGCTCGCCGAATTGCGTCGATAACGCATTGGCCCACGCGCCCGCGCAGATCAAGACCTGCTCCGCGCGATACACGTCCCCCGTTGCGCTTTCCACGCGAAAGCCGCCCGCCTCCTTTTCGACGCGCACCACTTCCGTGTTCTCGACGATACGCGCCCCGAGCCGCGCCGCCGCGCGGCCGAACGCAGGCGCGGCGAGACGCGGATTCGCGTGGCCGTCGAGCGGCGAGATCGATGCGGCGAGCACGTCGCGGCCGAGGAAAGGGAAGCGCCGGAACATGGCCGCGCCTTCGAGCACTTCGAGATCGAGGCCGTAGGCGCGCGCATCGGCTGCATAGCGATGAAAGTATTCCGCGTCATGCGCGTGATAGCACACGCGCGTATGCCCCGATGGCAGGAACTCGATGTCCTCGCCGAGCAGTTCGCGCGAACGCCGCCACGTGTCGAGCGCGCGATTCGACATCGCGAGCTGTTCGAGCGCGCGGCCTTGTCGACGCACGCCGCCGAAGTTCACGCCGCTCGCCTGCTGTCCCGTGAGACCGCGTTCGAGCAGAATGACCGAACGCTCGCGTCGGCGCAGAAAGAAAGCAGTGGCCGTGCCGACGATGCCACCGCCGATCACGATCACATCGGCGCGCTCGTTCATTCGCTCGTCTCCATGTCATCGTGCGGCGCGAGCGCCATCGGTAAAGGTTTGACGGGCGCCTGCCCGCGCAGGCGGCCGACTGCTTCGAGCGGCACATGTGCAACGGCTGCGATGACTTCCGCGCCCGCATGCGCGCAGAAACGGCCCTGGCACCGGCCCATGCCGACGCGCGAAAAAGCCTTCGCGCGATTCGCTTCCTTCGCGCCCATTTCGTTCACGACGCGTCTCAACTCGCCGGCGGTGATCGCCTCGCAGCGGCAGACGATGGCCTCATCCGGCAATGCGGCAGCGAATCGCGCGGGCCACGGGAATGCGGTGCGCAAGCCAGCCGCGAAGCGCGTGAAGCGTCTTAGCTGCATGCGCAACCTGTTCGCTTCCGCTTCGTTGCGTGTCATGCCGAAATCTTTCAACGCGGCGAGCGCCGCAAGCCGCCCCGCGCGTTCAGCGGCATCCGCGCCGCGCACGCGCGCGCCGTCGCCTGCCAGATAAACGCCGCTTATGTTGCTGCGACCGTCTTCATCGGCAACAGGAAGCCACTGTTGCATAGCGTGATCGAAACGGGATTCGCAGCCCGCGAGATCGGCGAGTTGCGTTTCGGAGCGCAAGTGATAACCGAGCGCGACGGCATCACATTCGACTTCCAGCATCGTGCCATCGGCGAGCCTGACGCGCACGCCTTGAACGCCATGCTCCGGTGTACCTTGAATTTCGACCGGTGTAATCCCGCGATGAACCGGCACACGCGCATCCTTCAGCACGCCCATCAACGCGATGCCTTTCTTCAGCGTCGACGGGATCGCGAGCAGTTGGGGCAACGCGCGCAGACGATGCGCGAACGTCGAGGTATCGAGCACCGCGCTGACCGTCGCGCCCGCCTTCACGTATTGCGCGGCGACGAGATAGAGCAGCGGCCCCGTGCCCATCATCGCGACGCGCGAACCGATCGCGCAGCCCTGAGATTTGAGCGCGACCTGCGCGCCGCCGAGGCTATATGTTCCCGCGTGATGCCAGCCGTGCACGGGCATCAGGCGATCGGTCGCGCCGCTGCATATGATGAGCGCGTCGAACGCAAGCCTGCGATGACGCGTGCCGCCCATGACATGCACCGCATTCGGCTCGATGTTCCACACGAGCGTATCGGGCAAGTAGTCGATCTTCGGGCGCAATGCATCGAACGCTTCGTGCAACGCACGCGCGCGCTCGGCCTCGGTGCCGTACAAGGTGTCGTAGGTGCGCGTGAATCCTTCCGGCTGACGGCGATAAATCTGCCCGCCATCACGCCTGCTTTCATCGATCACCATGGGCCGCAAGCCCGCTTCGACGAGCGCCTGCGCCGCGCGCACGCCCGCCGGCCCCGCGCCGATCACGATCACAGTCGCGGCCATACGCCCTCCCCGGCTTGCGAAAGACGTGTGATGATCGACATGCCTTCGACCGCCTGCGTCGTGCACGCGCGCACGCGCTCGCCGCTTTCGGTCCATACCCAGCAGTCCTGGCACGCGCCCATTACGCAGAAGCCCGCGCGGCGGCCATCGCCGAATTCGGAATCGCGCAAGTCCTGCTGCGAGGTCAGCAACGCGACCATCAGCGTATCGCCTTCGGCTGCAAGCGCGCGCCTGCCGTCGATGACGATCTCGAACGTTCTGCGCCCTTTCTCCGCGACTCTCACGAAGCGTCCGCTCATGCCGTCACCGTTTCCATCGACTGCATGCGCGCGAGATCCTCCGCGCTGTGATGACACAGAATCTGCGCGCCCGATGGCAAGGTCTTCTTCGCCGGCGGCGTCACATTGCACTTGCCGTCGATGCGCGCCGAGCAACGCGAGCGGAAGCTGCACAGCTCGCGCGCATCGCTTTCCGGACCGAGCACAGGCAATGCGCCGAGCGCCATCGCGCGGCGCGAATCGAGCCAGCCGGGACGCAGCGCGGGCACCGAATCGACGAGCAAGCCCGTGTACGGGTGATAGGGCGGATGCGACAGCGAATCGCGCTGGCCCGCTTCGACGCATTGACCGGCATAGAGCACGATCACTTCATCGCAGATCGCACGCACCATCGAGATGTCGTGGCTGATGAACATGTACGACACGTTCAGTTCGCGGCGCAGTTCCGCAAGCAGATCGAGGATCGCCGCGCCGACGACGGTATCGAGCGCCGAGGTCACTTCATCGCAGAGAATCAGCTCGGGGTTCGCGGCGAGCGCACGCGCGAGGTTCACGCGCTGCTTCTGTCCACCCGACAAGCCGCCAGGCTGACGCTTCGCTATCGATGCAGGCAGCTTCACCAGATCGAGCAGTTCGAGCATGCGCTTTTGCGCGGGCGCACCGCGCAGGCCGTGATAGAAGTTCATCGGCCGCGCGAGAATATCGGCGATGGTGCGGCTCGGGTTCAGCGCGGTATCGGCGTTCTGAAACACGATCTGCACGCGGCGATACTGCTCCAGCGTGCGCTCGGACAACTTCGCGGGCAACGGCTTGCCGTCGAGCAGCACGTCGCCGTGCGCACGGTCGACGAGGCCCGCGATCACGCGTGCGAGCGTCGTCTTGCCCGAGCCCGATTCACCGATCACGCCGAGCGTGGTGCCACGCGCGATCTTCAGGCTCACGTCATCGAGCACGCGCACGGCGGGCACACCGTTTGCATCGATGCGGCCATAGCCCGCGCTCAGGTTGCGGACTTCGAGCAGCGGGACGTCGCGCGTTTCATCGGGCGTCGCGAGCGCCACTTCGGTACGGCATGTCGCGGCCAGCAGTTGACGCGTGTACTCGTCGGCGGGCGCATCGAGCACTTGCGCGGTCGTGCCGTTCTCGCGCACACGTCCGCCGTTCAATACGACGATGCGATCCGCCATCTGCGCGACGACAGCCAGATCGTGCGACACGTACACGGCGGTCGTGCCCAGTTCGCGCACCACGCCCTTGAATGCGGCGAGCACTTCGATCTGCGTGGTCACGTCGAGCGCGGTGGTCGGTTCATCGAACACGACGACTGCGGGATCGGTGATCAACGCCATCGCCGCCATGAGCCGCTGCAACTGGCCACCCGACACCTGATGCGGATAGCGGTCGCCGATGGTCTCCGGACCCGGCAACGCCAGCGAGCGGAACAGACCGATTGCCTTTTCACGCGCGGCGGCGGGCGTCATCAGCTTGTGCAGCAGCGCGGGCTCGGTGACCTGATCCATGATCGTGCGCGCCGGATTGAAGCCCGCCGATGCGCTCTGCGCGACATACGCGACCGTGCGTGAACGCAATGCGCGACGGCCCTTCGCATCGAGCGACAACACTTCGGTCTCGCCGATCTTCACCGAGCCGCCCGCAATCGCGCATCCGCCGCGCGCATAGCCGAGCAGCGCCAGCGCGATCGTCGTCTTGCCCGACCCCGACTCGCCGATCAGCGCGAGCACTTCGCCCTTCTTCACCGTGAAGTCGACGCCCTTCACGATCTCGACGACCGGATCGGGCGCGACGCCAGCCACGACGCGCAAGCCTTTTACTTCGATCATGTTCGTAGTCACTGTGCGCCTCCATGCGAACGCGCGCCATGACGACGCAAGCTGTCGATGAGCAGATTCACGCCGACGGTCAGCGTCGCGATCGCAACCGCGGGCATCAGCACCGCGGGCGCGCCCTCCGAAAGCCCGCCGATGTTCTCGCGCACGAGCGAGCCCCAGTCCGCGTTCGGCGGCTGCACGCCGAGGCCGAGAAAGCTCAGGCCCGAGAGCAGCAGCACGATGAACACGAAGCGCAGGCCGAAGTCCGCGAGCATCGGATGAATCATGTTGGGCAGCACTTCCACGCGCGCGATATAGAAGAGCTTTTCGCCGCGCGCCTTCGCCACCTGCACGTATTCGAGCGTCATGATGTTCACCGCGAGCGAGCGCGAAATGCGGAACGCGCCGGGAATGTACGCGAGCGCGGCGACCATCATGAGCATCGGAATGGAGGAGCCGAACGCCGCGATCACGACGAGCGCGAGAATCTTGCTCGGGATCGAGATGAGCGCATCGAAGAGACGGCTCAGCACTTCATCGACCCAGCGTCCCGACACGGCGGCCACCAGCCCGAAGAACGTGCCGATGACGCTCGCCGCCACCGTCGATGCGAGCGCGAGGCCCACCGTGTATTGCGTGCCGTAGAGAATGCGGCTCAGCATGTCGCGGCCGAGATAGTCGGTGCCGAGCAGATGCGCCGGGCTATACGAACCGAAGATTTCCGTCGACGTGAATGCGCCGCCCTTATACGGCGCAATCAACGGCCCGATGAACGCAACCGCGAGCCAGAACACGACGATGAAGAGACCGATCAGCCCCAGCACGGCGAAGCGATCGACGAGGCGCCTGAACATGCTGCGCCTGACGACGGGCGCTTCATCTTGCGGCGTGTCGGCGGGAGGCTGCTCGTATAGCATGGTCGTGGCGTGAGAAGAGATGTTCCGGTTCATCGTTGACGCAGCCTCGGGTTGGAGACGATCTGAGCCAGATCGGCAATGAGCACGAGCGCGAGATAGGCCGCGCAGAACACCATCACGCAGCCTTGCACGAGCGGCATGTCGCGATTGGTGACGGCATCGACCATCAGGCTCGCGAGACCGGGATAGTTGAAGATGGACTCGACGATCACCACGCCGCCGAACAGATACGACAGCGACAGCGCGACCGCATTGGCAATCGGCCCGATGGTGTTCGGCAACACATGCCGCAACACGACACGCATGGGCGTGGCGCCTTTGAGCAAGGCCATCTCGACATACGACGCGTTCAGTTGATCGAGCACCGCCGCGCGCGTCATGCGCGCCATCTGCGCGACGATCACGCAACACAGCGTCATCACCGGCATCGCATACGTGCGCACGAGTCCGCCGAACGACGACACATCCGACAGATACGACAACGCGGGCAGCCAGCGCAACTTCACCGCGAAGATCAGCACGGCAATGGTCGCGACGAGAAACTCGGGCACGGCGACGGTCGAAAGCGTGAGCACGTTGAGCACGCGATCGACGAGCGAGCCGCGATACATCGCCGATGCAATACCGATCACGAGCGCGAGCGGCACCGACACGAGCGCGGTCAATCCCGCCAGCACGAGCGAATTCGGCAGACGCGTGGCGATCAGTTCGCTGACCGGCAGATTGTTCGACAGCGACGTGCCGAAGTTGCCCGTCACCACATGCACGAGCCATTGCAGATAGCGCGTGACCGCGGGTTGATCGAGGCCGAACTGATGCCGCAGCGCCGCCACCTGCTCGGGCGTCGCCGCCTGACCGAGCGCCTGCTGCGCGGCATCGCCCGGCAACAGACCGGTGATGCCGAACACCACCATCGACACGATGAACAGCGTGAGCAGCGCGAGGCCGAGGCGCGCGGCGACGAGTCGTTGCGCATGAACTTTCATCGGATATCGCCTCTCGTTGAAGGGTTGACTCCGCGCGCCGCCACATCCATGACTGCGCGCGCCCGGTGTCAAAGCACGCTCATGCCTCGAGCCACACGTTTTCCGCGAACATCCAGCCCATCAGGCCCGCGAGCGGAATGCCGCCGAGGCCCTTGAGCTTCGTGGTGTGCGCATCGAGCGAGCTCTGGAACATCGGAATGCCGATGCCGCCATCCGTGTGCACGAGCTCCTGCATGTCGCCGTAGATCTTCTTGCGCTTCGCGTCGTCCGGTTCGCCACGCGCGGCGACGAGCATCTGGTCGAACTGCGCGCTCTTCCAGTTCGCTTCGTTCCACGGCGCGTCGGACTTGAAGAACTGCGTGAAGATCACGTCCGCGCTCGGACGCGCGTTGATGTTGCCGAAGCCGAGCGGATGCTTCATCCAGTGGTTCGACCAGTAGCCATCGGACGGCACGCGCGTCACTTGCAGATTGATGCCCGCCTGCGGCGCGACCTGCTGCATCAGCACGGCCATTTCGACCGAGCCTTCCGCCGCCGGCGATGCGTACAGTTGAATCGGCGCGTTGCCGAGCTTCGCCTTCTGGAAGTGGAACTTGGCCTTGTCGGGATCGAACGCGCGTTGCGGCAGGCCCGACATGTAGTACTTGTTGCTCGGATCGATCGGCTGATCGTTGCCGATCGCGCCATAGCCGCGAAAGATCGTCTTGCGCATCTGTTCGCGATCCATCAGGTACGTCATGCCGCGACGGAAGTCCGCGTTGCCCGTAATGCCGCCGTCATCGCGCATAATGAGGTCGGTGTACTGGCCCGTCTTCGTTTCGAGCACCGCGAAGCCTTGCGTGCCCTTGATGCGCTCGGTCGAGCGCGCGCTCACCGCGTTGATGAGTTGCACGTCGCCCGACATGAGCGCGTTCACGCGCGCGGGTTCATCCGCAATGCCGATCAGCTCCACTTCGTCCAGATGCGGCATGCCCGGCTTCCAGTACTTCTCGTTGCGCACGCCCACGGTCCGCACGCCCGGCGCAAACTCCTTTACTTTGAACGGACCCGTGCCGACCGCCGTCTTGAAGTCGGTCGTGCCGTCCTTGATGATGAGGAAGTGCGAGTCGGCGAGAATCACCGGCAGGTCCGCGTTCGCGCCCGTCAGCGTGATGGTCAGTTCGTTCGGGCCGGTCGCCTTGACTTCCTTGAACTGGTCGGCGAGCGTCTTCGCCTTCGAGCCGATCGCCGGGTCTTTGTGGCGCATCAGCGAATAGATGACATCCTGCGGCGTGAGCGACTTGCCGTCGTGGAACTGCACGCCGCTGCGAAGCTTCACGACCCACACGGTCGCGTCCTTCGTTTCGAGCGATTGTGCGAGCGCCATCTTCGCGCCGAGGTGATTGTCGAGTTCCGTCAGGCCGCTATAGAACATGAACGCACGGGCGTAGTCGGTGCCGAGCGCGCCCTTCGCGGGATCGAGCGTATCGGCGGCGGACGACGACTGCGTCGCCACGCGGATGCGCCCGCCCTGCTTCGGCTTGTCCTGGGCGAACGCCGTGCCGCTTGCGGTGAGAAGCCCCGCGCCCGTCACCGACAGCAAGCCGCCGGCGGCCATCGCGCGAAGGACGTTGCGCCGCGACGCGCCACGGCGCGTCAGTTCTTCGAGCCGTTTGCCGGCTTCGGCATGGGCAAGTGCTTCAGGCGATGTGTCGATGCTCATGAACTTCTCCGCGATAGGGACTATGAATGTGCAGCGGCTCGTTGATGGAATGCAGGCCGCCTGTCTTTGCTTCGATGCTTCAATAGAACACGTCTTTGATCGAGTAATACGCACCGACGAGCGGCAGAAACCACGGCTTGCCCGTATGGCCCGGAATCGCGGGCCAATCGAAATCGCGCCACGGGTTCGCGTCCGCGTTGCCATTCATCACGTCGGCCATGATCTGGCCCATGTGCGTGGACATCTGCGTGCCGTGGCCGCTGTAGCCCATCGAAAAATAAATGCCGTCATGCTGGCCCGCGCGCGGCAGACGATCCGCGGTGATATCGACGAGACCGCCCCAGCAATAGTCGATGCCCACGTTGGCCAGGCCGGGGAAGATCGCTGCGAGATTCGCCTGCAGGATGCGTCCGCTCTTCGCATCCGATGGACGCTCCGACGCGGTGAATCGTGCGCGCCCGCCGAGCAGCAGGCGCGCATCGGGCGTGACGCGAAAATAGTTGTGCATCAGGCGGCTCGTCGTATACGAGCGCCGGTTCGGCAGCAGCCGTCGCAACTGATCCGCAGGCAACGGCTCCGTCACGATGATGAACGAACCGACAGGCGCGAGCCTGCGCCGATACCACGAGAACGGGCCGTGCTTCGAAGGCCCCGTCGCGATCAGCACTTGCTTCGCGTGCAACGTGCCGCGCTTCGAATCGATTCGATATGCGCCGCCTTCCTTCACGATCGCCGTGACTTCAGCGTGCTCGTAAAGACGCGCGCCTTGCCTGACGGCTGCTCGTGCGAGACCCGCGGCAAACTTGCCCATATGCATCTGGCCGCCATGATGCTGCAACAGGCCACCGTAAAAGGCATCGGATTGCACTTCGTCTCGGACCTGCTCGCGATCGAGCAGATCGATGTCCGGATCGACTTCACGCCGGATCAGCTCGGCGGTCTTCGCAATGTGTTCGAGATGATGCGGCTTCGCGGCGAGCTTCAGCTTGCCGGACGCGAGATAGTCGCAATCGATGTTCTCTTCGAGGATCAAACGCTCGACGGTGTCGACCGCCGCCGCATACGCGCGATAACAGCCTTGCGCGCGCTCCACGCCGAGTTGCGCGCGCAGCGCCGCATAGTCCTGCGCGACGCCCGTATTGCACTGGCCGCCGTTACGCCCCGACGCGCCGCCGCCCATGCGCCCGGCATCGAGCACGACGACGCTCGCGCCGCGTTTGCCCAACGCGAGCGCCGCCGACAAACCCGTGAACCCGCCGCCGATCACGACGACATCGGCCTGGCCATCCGCCGGGCCTTCGCACGTCGGGATCATCGCGGGTGCGGTGTCGAGCCAGTAGGAGTCGAGTTTCATCGGCATTGCTCGCGTGAAGTGGCTTGTTTTACAGACCGAGTTGCGTGGCGAGATCGCCGATGGTGTCCACTTCGTAATACTCGTAGTACGGCGTGCCCGGCTCATGGCCGCGCTTGACGAACGCCTTGTGCTTGATGCCCATGTCGTGCGCGGTCATCAGGTCGTAACGCAGGCTCGACGAGACATGCAGCACGTCTTCCGGATTGCAGTTCAACTGGTCGAACATATACTCGAAGCCCTGCATGCGCGGCTTGTACGACTGCGCCTGCTGCGCCGTGAACACGCGATGGAACGGCGCGCCGAGCTTGTCGACGTTGCTCTGAATCTGATCGTTCGATGCGTTCGACAGAATCACGAGCTTGTACTTCGTCGCAAGACGCGAGAGACCTTCCGGCACGTCCGGATGCGGGCCCCAGGTCGGCACGGCGAGGTAATACTTTTCGGCTTCGGCTTCGTTGAATTCGACGTTCATGCGCTCGCACGCGCGGCGCACCGAGTTGACGATCACGTCGCGATACGGCTTCCACGCGCCGAGCACTTCGTCGCGGCGATAGCCCGCGAAGAACTTGACGAACTGCTCGAGGTCGTCGCCTTGCAGGCGGTCGGCGTACATCTCGCGGGCCATATCGGCCATGCGGAATTTCGTCAGCGTGCCGTAGCAGTCGAACGTGATGTACTTCGGCTCGAAATCGATCATGGTGTCAGTCCTGTCGTGTGTTGAACCCGTCCGGAGTTCAGTGGTGAAAACAAGGAACAGCGAAGTTCTTGAGGAAAATTTAAACAGTGCAAAAATGCCGGATCGCGTTGAATGCGTGCCTCGCGGCGACATAAGTCATGCGTTTTGAGGCATCGCCACAGCACAAAATGCGGCGCCATGTTTGCACGATCGTGCGTGCTTTTTGAGCTTCATCCTTCGGTATCGATCAGCACGCTCTTGAAGCGCAGATTCGCTTCATAAGCCTGCCGGCCCAGATCCTTGCCGATGCCCGAGCGCTTGTAGCCGCCCGTCGGAATCACGAAGTCGCTCGTGCGGCCATAGCGGTTCACCCATACGGTGCCTGCCTCGATGCCGCGCACCATGCGCAGCGCCCGGCCGATGTCCGCCGTATGCACGCCCGCAGCGAGACCGTATTCCGGGTGCGCGGCGAGTTCGAGCGCTTCTTCTTCGGTATCGAAGGACTGCACGGTGAGCACCGGGCCGAAGATCTCGCTGCGCACGGCGTCGTTGTCCTGCGTGACATCGCATAGCAAGGTCGGCGCATAGAACGCGCCGGGTGTCGCCGCATCCGCACGCTGGCCGCCGCAACGCAGGCTCGCGCCATTCGCGATGCTGCGTTGTACGATCGCGTCGATGCGCTGCGCCTGCGGCTCGGAGATGATCGGCGGCAAGGTCGTGCCCGCTGCCCACGTCGCGCCTGCCTTGAGTTCGCCGAACGCTTGCGCGATGCGGTCGGTCAGTTCGTCGGCGATCGCGCGTTGCACGAGCAGCCGCGAGCCCGCGACGCACACCTGCCCCGCATTCCCCGTGATCCCGCCCGCGATGCGCCGCGCCACTTCATCGATGCGCGGTGCATCCGCGAACACGATCTGCGGGCTTTTACCGCCCAGCTCCAGCGTGACCGGCTTCGTGCCCGACTCCGCGCAGGCGGCCATGATCGCGGCGCCCGTGCGCGTCGATCCGGTGAAGGTCACCTTGCCGATGCGCGGATGACGCACGAGCGCATCGCCGGTCGTGCGGCCATCGCCCTGAACGACGTTGAAGATGCCCGGCGGCACGCCCGCTTCCAGTGCCAGCTCGGCGAGGCGCAGCGCGGAAAACGGCGTCATCTCCGAGGGCTTCAGCACCACGGCGTTGCCTGCCGCGAGCGCGGGCGCGGTCTTCCATATGCCCATCACGAGCGGAAAATTCCATGGCGCGATCGCGCCGATCACGCCATACGGCTCGGCGATCGTCATGCCGAGATGCCGGTGATCGGTCGCCGCGACATCGCCGCCGATCTTGTCGGCGAACTCCGCATAGAAGCGGATGCTCTCGGCGGTGAACGGCACGTCCCAGTTGTACGCATCGCGCACGGGGCGCGTCGAGCCGATGGCTTCGAGCGGCGCGAGACGGGCTGCATCGGCGGCGACGAGATCGGCGAATCGGCGCAGCACGCGTGCGCGTTCGCGGGGCGCGCGGCGCGCCCAGTCGCTCTTCCTGAACGCGTCGTATGCGTTCTGCACGGCGTAGTCGATCATCGCGGCATCGGCGAGCGGCACCGATGCATACGCGACGCCGTCCGACGGCCGCGACACGTCGATGCGCGATGCGCCCGCGTCGATCAATTCGCCGCCAATGAAATGCCCGCTCCTGATGACGATGCTGGCAGGATCGAACCGGTCCATATGCGTAAGTCCTCCTCCGGGATGCTGCGTTGACATGACTTCATCGTAGGACCGGAGCACTGGCATATTTCGCCGACAAAATTGCCGATTCAGCACGGCGCGCGCGTTCTCGCCGCGATAACCTGTGGTTTTGCATTGCACCACGCGCGCGCGCCCATGCACCGCGCGGGACAGGAAGATCGTCCTAGCCATGCGCGCCGCGCGATGTCACAGTCACGGTAAATGTCTTCAAGGCGAGGAGGCCGGCGTGCCCGAGTCGAACAATAACGATGTGGTCGAATACCGGGCTTTCACGCTCGACGACATCCCTGCGGCGCATGCGTTGTCGGCGTCCGTCAAATGGCGCCATCGCGCGGACGACTGGCGCTTCGCGGCCCGCGCCGGCAGCGGCTTCGCGGCCGTCGATGAAGCTGGCGCGCTTATCGGCACGGCGCTCGCATTTCAGTTCGGCGCGCATGCCGCGACGCTCGGCATGTTCATCGTGTCGCCGTCGCATCAGCGGCAGGGTATCGGGCGCGGCCTGCTCGACCGGCTGACGGCGAGGCTCGGCGCGCGCACGCTGCTCATCCATGCATCGAACGAAGGCAGGCCGCTGTGCGAGGAACGCGGCTTCAACCGCATCGACACGATTCATCAGCATCAGGGCGCGGCGTTTCAGCCGCCGCTCGTGTCGCTGCCGCCGGGCGAGCGGTTGCGTCCGATCGGCGCGAAGGATACGCCGCATCTCGCGGAACTGGCGTCGCGCGCGAGCGGTCTGGACCGCACGGCGTTGCTGCCGCAATTGCTCGATGTCGCGAGTGGCATCGCGCTCGATCGCGATGGCGAGTTGATCGGCTTCGCGCTGTTCCGGCGTTTCGGCGACGGACACGTGATCGGACCGGTGATCGCGCCCGAATCGCCGGACCAGAGCCGCGCCAAGGCGTTGATCAGCTACTGGCTCGCGCTGAACGCGGGCATGTTCGTGCGCGTCGATACGCCGCTGAGGTATGGGCTTTCTTCGTGGCTCGAAGGGCTTGGACTGCCGCTTGTCGATACCATCGAGCAGATGGCGTTGAATGGCGCGCCGTCCGGCGATGCAACGCTCGCGCAGTTTGCGTTGACGAGTCAGGCGGTGTGGTGATTGTTCGGGCTTTCGCCGCCGTATGCCGTCTTCGTCGGTTCCCGATTTCGTGTCGGTCTA
>LRBF01000154.1 GCA_001580565.1 Caballeronia megalochromosomata
ATCCGGCGGCAGCATGTTTTCGAGCGGCGTAACGAAGGTCTCGAAGAAACGCCATGTACGCCGCGCGATCAGGCGCAGGTCGCGGGCGTTTGCGTCGGACATCGCAAAGCGCCCGACGACTGCCGGAGAACGGCTCGACCACAATGCAAGCGCCGGTGCGGCAAGCCACAGCAATGCAAATGGCAGAACAAGCGGCCAATGCGCTGGCTCAAAGGCTAGAGCGCTAGCGCACAATACGAGGGCAAGTGTGATACCGCGCGTCATCTGTCGATAGAAGCCGCGCCAATTGAGGCGCGGGCTAGCCTTCGACTGTGCCGCTGTCGTCCATTCGAGCAAATTGCGACGCGTGATGAACAACCGCACCAGCGTCCGGATGATCGCGTCGCCCATGCGCCATGCCTGATCCGCGACGAATGCGGTGGATAAAGTGATCTGCAACGCGGCAAGCCGCACGTCTGCACCTAGGACGCGCAGGTGATTGTGCAGGCGAATCCCGGCACGCCGCGGCAGCAGCGCAAATAGCGTCGGCAAGAACGCGGGAATGGCGAACACGCACAGCATCGCGAGTACGCCCACGAGCCCGGCGCGCAGCGGCATCAACCAGCAGAGCGCGAACGCAGCGACCATCGTGGGTGCGAGCAGCGAGCGGCGCAGATTGTCGAGCATCTTGAAGCGGCCGATGGAGGGTAGCGCGGGCCGCACACGGCCTCGCTGTCCAGCGATCCATGGCAGCAATTGCCAGTCGCCGCGCGTCCAGCGATGCTGGCGCTTGGCCGTGACGTCGTAACGTGACGGCACCTCCTCGACCACTTCTACATCGGATGCGAGGCCCGCGCGCGCAAACACCCCCTCGAACAGATCGTGACTGAGCAGCGCGTTTTCCGGCACGCGGCCATGCAACGCCGCTTCGAATGCATCGACGTCGTAGATGCCCTTGCCGGTAAACGAGCCTTCGCCGAACAGGTCCTGATAGACGTCGGATACGGCGGCCGCATACGGGTCCATGCCGCCTGGACCGGAGAACACG
>LRBF01000155.1 GCA_001580565.1 Caballeronia megalochromosomata
GGTCCTCTTGACCGGTCGGCCGCGAAGCGGGCCGGCGCTATTTCGTGCTGAACCGGCCACGCGCGCGGCGCGATGTGACAGACCGTGCGCGGTCCAAGCCCGGTGAGTTTTGTGGGGGCACTCGCTACAGCCGGGCCATTAGGTCAATCGCCTGTGCCGCGGCCGGTGTGAGGCACTTTGGATGGGGAAAGCTGTTTCTTTGGTTACTTTCTTTGCAGCAGCAAAGAAAGTGACTGCCGCCCCGCACAGGGGCAGTGCAAATAGACCGACACGAAAACGGGATCCAGCGAAAACCCAGAACTCAACACCCTATCGCGCCGCCGCAGCGCGCTCCGCATACGCCTCAAGCCGCGCACGCACAACATCCGCAGTAAACGGCGGCGCATAAAACCTCACGCCGGTAGCATCGAACAGCGCGTTGGCAATCGCCGCCGGCCCCGGCACCGAAGCCGATTCCCCGGACCCGAGCGGCGGCTCACCCTGTCGCGGCATCAACACCACATCGACCGCAGGCAGTTCCGCAAACGTGATCAACGGATAACCGCCCCATTCGCGCGACGCGACCAGCCCGTCGCTCATCCGCACGCGTTCCTTCAGCGTGCGGCTCAAGGTCTGCACGACATTGCCGTGAATCTGGTGCCGCACGCCGTCGGGATTGACCATCGTGCCGGTGTCCTGCCCAATCGTCACGCGCTCGATGCGAATCTCGCCCGTCACGCGATCGACTTCCAGATCGACGATCCACGCCGCCCACGCCGCGCCGAAACCCGGAAAGCGGCTATGCACGTAACGCGCATACGCAATGCCGCGCCCGCGCACGCAGCGCTCGTTCGCCTGTTCGAGATAGCGCGGCGTACCGCGCGTCCGCCATCCGGCGCGCACGGCGATGGCCTGCAGCAACGCCCGCGCGCGTTCGTCGGCGAGATGGCGCAGACGGAATTCGAGCGGGTCCGCGCCCGCATGGACGGCGAGTTCGTCGATGAACGCATCGTGCGCAAACGAGTTCGGCAGCGCCGACACGCCCCGCAGCCACGACGAACGCACCAGCGGCGCGAGGTCATCGCACACGAAGCGCGTGTGTGCAAACGTGTACGGCGACACGGCCGTGCGATCGCCCATCTCGAAGACGCGCGCCTCGGCGGGCACCGCGCCCGTCAGGAGCAGCGCGAGCAAAGGCGCATCGTTCGACGGATAACGCGTCGCGAACGAATACGCGACCATCTCGCCCGATGCCGACACGCTGCCCGTCACGTCCATGACCTGCGCGGTGCCTTTCGGCTCCCACAGATGCTCGTCGGCGCGCGATAGCTGCACGCGCACCGGCGCGCGCATCGCGCGGGAGAGGAGGAGGGCGTCCCCGGCGACATCGTCGGCGCAATTGCGGCCGTAGCAGCCCGCGGCTTCCATGCGGACGATATCGACATCGGCTTCATCGCGGCTCGCGAGCTTCGCCAGATCGTGCCGGAGCGATTGCGGATTCTGCGTGCCCGACCAGACCGTGATGCGCTCGTCGCGATAGTCGGCGAGCGCGCACGACGGCCCGATCGACGCATGCATCTGATACGGCCATTCATAGCGCCGCTGGAACGTCGTCACGCCGGGCGCATTCGACGCCGCATCGACATCGCCGCTTTCCTGCAGCAGCCGGGGCTTCGCGGGCGCGCTTCGAATGGCGCGAGCCGGATCGGAGAGGTCGGGCATCGCGGGCAGCGCGCGCCAGCGCACCTTGAGCGCTTTTGCCGCGCGGATCGCCTGCTCCTCACGCTCCGCGACGACGCCGATGAAATCGCCGATCACGACCACGCCGCGCACGCCGGGAAGCTGCTCGACCGACGCGCGATCCACCTCGATCAGCGATGTCCCGACGAACGCCCCGGCGTCGCGCCCGTGATACGGCGGCCGCACGACGCGACCGTGCAACATGCCCGGCACGCGCATGTCGTGAACGAAGGTGAGCTGGCCCGTCGCTTTCGCGGGTAGATCGACGCGCGGCGACGACTTGCCGACCACGCGATAGCGCGACGGGTTCTTCACGCGCGTCGCGGTATCGAGCGTGAGGGTCACGCGCTGGCTGTGAAGCAGCGCACCGAACGAAAGGCGCACGCCATCCTGAGCGATGACGTAACCCTCGTCGGTACGCAGCGAAGAAGGATTGACACGCCAGCGCGCCGCCGCGAGTTCGATCAGCGCAAGCCGCGCCTGCGCCGCCGCCGCACGCAGCGGCACCGCGGAAATCTGAATCGATGCGCTCGCGATCGTCGGTCCCTGATTCGGCGTTTCGCTCGAATCGCCGAGCACCATCGTTACGCGTTGCGCGGGCACGTCGAGCTCTTCCGCGACGATCTGCGCGAGCGACGTGCGGATGCCCGTGCCGAGATCGACATGTCCGTTGAACGCGACGATGCGCTCGTCGTCGAGCACGGCGACGAACACTTCGGGCGAATCCTGCACGTACGTCGACGCGCTGCCCGGCTGCCCGGGCGCGGGCTTCGGCGGTGCGACGGGCTCGCGCACGACGACGAGACGGCCGTCGCGCGTCAGCAATTCGCGGCGCGAGGGCATATCAGCGATTGACGATGTGTTTCGGCATCGCGAGCGCGAGGCCGCAACCGAGCAGCATGCACACGCCGAACACGATCAGACCCGCGCTCATGCTGTGCGTCCAGTCCTTCAACCAGCCGATCACGTACGTGCTCGCGAAGCCGCCGAGATTGGCGATCGAGCAGGCGAACGCGATGCCCGCCGCGGCCGCCGTGCCAGTCAGGAACGTGGACGGCAGCGCCCACACGACCGGCATGGCGGCAGCCACGCCGGCGTTCGCGATCGACAGCAGGATGACCAGCGCCGCCGTGCTGCCGGTGAAGAACGTGCTGGCGATGAGGCCGAACGCGGTGCACGCGAACGGCACGACGATATGCCAGCGGCGTTCGCGGAACTTGTCCGAGCTCGCGCCGGTGACGAGCATCATCACCACGGCGAGGGCATTCGGCACGGCGGTCAGCATGCCGATCGTGAGCGCGCTCTGCACGCCGGAATCGCGCAGCATCGTCGGCATCCAGAAACTGATCGCGTAAGTGCCGAGCAGCACGCACAGGTCGATGAGACCGAGCGCCCACACCTTCGGATCGGTGAACGCATCCAGCAGGCGATGCCGCTTCGCGCCGTGCGCTTCGCCCGCGAGATCGAGCTTGAGGCGGGCGCGTTCATCGGCGTCGAGGAACTTGGCCGTATCGGGCGTGTTCGGCAGATAGAAGAACACGAGCACGCCGAGGAAAACAGACGGCAGCGCTTCCAGGCCGAAGAGCCATTGCCAGCCTTGCCAGCCATGCAGGCCGTCGAAGAACGTGACGATCCAGCCCGACAGCGGCCCGCCGACGAGACTCGACAGCGGCAAGCCCATCATGAAGAGCGCGATGATCTTGCCGCGGCGCGCATCGGGAAACCAGTTCGTGAGGTAGAGCAGCACGCCCGGCAGAAAGCCCGCCTCGGCGACACCGAGAAGAAAGCGCAACGCGTAGAACTGGCCGGGCGTCTTCACGAACATCGTGAGACCGGAAAGGATGCCCCACGTGACCATGATCCGCGCGATCCACAGCTTCGCGCCGACCTTTTGCAGAATCAGATTGCTCGGCACTTCGAACAGGATATAGCCGACGAAGAACAAGCCCGCGCCGAGACCGTAGACGGTGTTGCTGAAATTGAGCGCGTCCAGCATCTGCAGCTTCGCGAGACCGACGTTCACGCGGTCCAGATACGCCGAGAAATAGCACAGGCAGAAGAACGGAATGAGCCGCCACGTGAGCTTGCGGTACAGGGCGCGCTCGGCTTGCGCGCCGGTCTGCAATGTTGCGCGCGTCGTGTCGAGTGAAGGGGAAGACATGTCGTGTTCCTTGGAGAATCGATGCGTTGTATTGCGCCACCGCGAGTGGGCCAACCTGCGTTCGGGACCTGCCTAAGTTACGAAGACAAAATCTGAAATGCAACGCTTTTTCATAAAAAAGCGCTTTTAAATCAGCTAGTTATAGTTGTTCTATTAAGCCGAGCGGAAGCGTCCCCGACGCGTGGCGCGGGGACTTCCGGTACTGCGAAAAACGGGTTCAGCGCTGCGCCGCGGCGGCGCTTTCCAGCGTATGAAGAGCTTCTTCGAGCGGCATCACGGCCGCGTATTTCTGCGCCATGTCGAACAGATTTGCTTCGTGCGGCGCGATCGCGCGATCGCCGACGCAATCCGAGACGACGAGCGGACGAAAGCCATGCGACATCGCATCCACGACACTCGCGCGCACGCAGCCGCTCGTCACCGCGCCCGCGACCACGAGCGTCTGCACCGCGCGTTGCGCAAGCCAGGGCGCGAGTTGCGTGCCGAAGAACGCCGAGGGCACGGTCTTTCTCACGACGAGCTCGCCGCGCGCGGGCGCGAGTTCCGGCACGATCGCGCTGTTCGGATGATCTTCCGTCAGCGTCGCCATGCCGGGCACCTTGATCGAGAAGATGTTGTCGTCGCTGCCGTCGTCGGCGTAGACAATGCGGCTGTGCGCGACCGGCCAGCCGTGACGGCGCGCAGCCGCGAGCAGCTTCTCCGTTTGCGCGATGGCCGGCCTGATGTTGCCGCCGCCGAAGGTTTCCGGATCCGCGAAACCGACCACGAAATCGATGATCAACAAGCCCACGTTGCCCTTCACGGGCAGCGGCGTGCCGAAGCCCTGGCTCTTGTACACGCCCGATTCGGCGTGGCTTTCGATGACGCTCATGTGCATGCCTCTCAGGTTTAGCGATCCATCACCGTGCCGTTCAGCACGACGGGCGCGCCGTCGAGCATCACGTCGCAATGACGCAGCGGAATGTCGATATGACAGGTCGTCGTGCGGCTGCCGCCCGCTTCGTTATTCGGTCCGAGCGAGAACAGGAAATTGCCTTCGAACGCCCGCGCATCCATGCCGATGGTCGCCTCGCGATCGTAGAGGCCGAGCGTCGACCAGCGCGCGCGCGGCTGCAATCCCCAGCCGATGTGCGAGATCGCATAGCCTTCGGGATCGTTGAACGAGGCCATGTAGTCGCGCAGCAGCGCGGCATCGACGCCGCCTTCGATATGAGTCGCGTAACCGTTCTCCACGGTCAGCGTGATCGGGTCGCTCACATACCTCTTCTGCGGCAGCAGGATGTCGCCGCGATCGATGACGATCTGCCCGCGCGACTTGCCTTCGTTCGGGAACGTGAGGACGAAGCCGCTCGGCCAATGGTCCCAGCGGCCGGGTTCATCGACGAAACCGTATTCGGAGATCGCCGGAAACTCGCCGAGCGGACACACGAGATCCGTGCCCGATTTCGATTTCACGCTCATCTCGCGCGACGCCTCGATGCGCTTCGCGGCGGCGCGCACGCGCGTGCGGTCCGCTTCGGTCGGCACGAGGCGCGCGAGCACTTCGGGCGGCTCGACGGCGAGCAGGATCTTCGTGCCGCTCTTGAGAATGTCGTGCTGTTCGGGCGAGAAAAGCAGCGTCATCAGATCGAGGACGAGATCGCTCGCCTTCAATGCCGCGATGGCCGCGTGATTGCCGGTGAGCGGCGTCGTGCCGAGATACGCGAGCGAATCGCGCGACAGGGCTTTCTCGCCGTTCACCGGCAACAGATCGAGCCGGTTGACGACGGCGCCCATCGATTGCGTCGCGATGAGCGCGGTCGAGAGCGTCTGCGGATGCGTCGATGCGCTCGTCAGGATCGTCACCGTCTGGCCGGGCTGCAGCTTCGAGAGCGTCAGCACCTCCTTCCAGGCGGCGATCATTTCGTAATCGCTGATGGCCATGTTGATTGGCTCCTTCGTTTAAACCAGCTTCGCGCCGAGGAAATCGCCGAAGGCCGCGTAGAAGCCGGCTTCGTTGTCCCACGGGATCATGTGTCCCGCGTCCGGCACGCGCGCGTGTTGCAGCTCGGGCGCGAGCGTCTGCATTTCGGCGACGTCGACATCGAGCACCACGTCACCGCGTTGCGCCGTCATCAACAGTGCGGGGACGCG
This sequence comes from Caballeronia megalochromosomata, assembly GCA_001580565.1. Lineage (GTDB taxonomy): Bacteria > Pseudomonadota > Gammaproteobacteria > Burkholderiales > Burkholderiaceae > Caballeronia > Caballeronia megalochromosomata. The sequence continues at coordinate 6,014 of LRBF01000155.1, forward strand.
CAGCTTCGGCAGATCGGCGTGGATGTCGTCGGTATGAAAGCCTTCGAAGCTCGCGCGGATCGCGCGTTCGTCGCAGGTGTGCAGCCATTGCGCGCGCAGGCGCAGTTGCTCGTCGGTCCAGGTCGGACAGAAGGCGCGCATGCCTTCCTTGTCGATGCCCTGTTTCGCCAGCGCGATCGAATCCACATACCAGGGCAGCTTCGACGGATACGCGCGGCGGCCCGGGCCGGACACCGGCGGGTCGATCAGCACGGCGCGCGTGAGGCCGCGCGGTTGCGTGCGCGCGGCGCGGATTGCGATGCGCGCGCCCATCGAGTGGCCAACGTAGGCGTAGCGTTCGAGCTTCAGTGCCTGGGCGAATGCGATCACGTCGGCGGCTTGCGCATCGAGGCTGTAATCGAGCGCGTCCGATGCTTCGGAGAGACCGCGTCCGCGCACATCGAGCACATAGGTATCGAACTGCTTGCCGAGCGTTTGCGCGACGAAACCCCACGTCACCGCTGGGCTCGTGATGCCCGGAATCAGGATGATCGCGTCGCGCTTCGCGCGTTCGCCCTCCGCGCCGCCATAACGCAGATAGTGCTGGCGAATGCCGTTCGCATGGACGTTCGCACCGTAGAGAAAGGTCGATTCCATTGCTCAGTAGGCTCCGGAAAGCAGCGCGCCCGCACCGGGCACGACCGGTTCGAGGTCGAGCTCGCGCAGCATCGCATACGTGGTCGCGATGGCCGCGGTCAGGACGGGCTTGCCCGTCAGCGCTTCGACCTTCGGCACGACGGGCAAGGAAGGCATCTGCACGCACGCGGAGAGAACGATCACATCCGCGTCCTGATACTTCAGCGACTTGACGATCTCGGGCAGATTGCGCGGATCGTGACGCGCGACATCGAGGTTGTCGGGAATTTCGAGCGCGCGGTAGTCGATCACTTCGAACCCTTCGTTCTGGATGTAATCGACGACGAGCTCGGTCAGCGGCTTCATATAAGGCGCAACGACCACGACGCGCTTCGCCTTCATCACCTTTAACGCATCGACCAGCGCGCCCGCGCTCGTAATGACCGGCGCAGCGCCGCCGTTTTCAGCGGTGTGCTTCGTCAGACGCGCCTGCGAGACGCGGTGATAGCCACGCCCCATCGCCATGATCGCGACGAGACACGCATAACCGAGCACATCGACGCGCGCGTCCGAAAGCTCGACGGCGCAGCGGTCCGATTCGGCATCCATCGCGGCGAGTTCTTCCTTGACGACCTTCTTCATGCGCATGCGGCTCGAATGGAAGGTGAAGCGCTCGGGGCGGATCGTCTGCCGCGCGAGCAGCATCGCCGGGATTTCGGTTTCCATCGTCGTATTCGAACTCGGCACGATCTGGCCGATGCGAAAGCTCTTGCTCATCTCTTTTCGACTCCGTATGTCAGGCACTGCGGATTGATGTTCGGGTTGAGTGAAGTCTAGTGTACACACTTTAATTAAACAAGATGGATCGATGCATTTATCGTGGTGCATAGCCGCACCGCTTCAGTGAAAACCCTAGTTTTACGCACAAAACTAGGGTTTTCATCAAGAGAAGATGAAGTTTCAAAAACTCCTTGTCGCCCCAAATTCAAATGTGTACACTCAATCAACACTTTCAAAACCGGCTCGACGACGGGCACTCCCGGCGAGCGCCAGACATGGAGAAAACATCATGAAGAAACCTCGTATCGCGATCGTTGGCGCGGGTCTCGGCGGCACGGCCGCAGCCGCGCTCATGCAGCGCGCCGGTTATCAGGTCCGTCTGTACGAGCAGGCGCCCGCGTTCTCGCGTCTTGGCGCGGGCATTCACCTCGGCCCGAACGTGATGAAGATCATGCGGCGCATCGGTTGCGAGGACGCGCTGAACCAGATGGGCTCGCATCCGGATTTCTGGTTCAGCCGCGACTGGAAGAGCGGCGAGGCGATCGCGCAGATTCCGCTCGGCGATTTCGCGCTGAAGCATTACGGCGCGTCGTATCTGACGGTGCATCGCGGCGACTTTCACGCGCTGATGACAGATGCGCTCGAACCGAACACCATCGCGTTCAACAAGTGCCTGAAGCACATTGAAGATACCGGCGATGAAGTGCGCCTCACGTTCACCGACGGCACCGTCGAGACCGCGGACATCGCCATTGGCGCGGACGGCGTGAACTCGCGCATCCGCGAGCATCTGCTGGGCGCGGAGCCGCCGCGTTACACGGGTTATGTCGCGCATCGCGCGGTGTTTCCGGCGTCGCGCCTCGGCACCGATCCGTTCGATCTGTGCGTGAAGTGGTGGTCGGAAGATCGTCACATGATGGTCTATTACGTGACGGGCAAGCGCGACGAGATCTACTACGTGACGGGTGTGCCGCAGGCGGAATGGCCGCAGGGGCAGTCGGTCGCGCCGAGCAGCCGCGAGGAGATGCGCGAGGTGTTCGCGGGCTATCATCCGTCGGTGCAGAAGCTGATCGAGGCGACGCCCGAAGTCACGAAGTGGCCGCTGCTCGAACGCGATCCGCTGCCGCTCTGGAGCCGTGGCCGTCTCGTGTTGCTCGGCGACGCCTGTCATCCGATGAAGCCGCACATGGCGCAAGGCGCGGCGATGGCGATCGAAGATGCCGCGATGCTCGTGCGCTGCCTCGACGAAACGGGCACGAACGACTTTGCTTCCGCCTTCGCGCTGTACGAGGCGAATCGCGCGGAGCGTGCATCGAAGGTGCAGCTCGTGTCGCACAACAATACGTGGCTGCGCTCGAACGAAGATCCGGCCTGGGTCTTCGCCTACGACGTGTTCAACGAACCGCTGAAGGCGCCCAAGGCGAAGGAAAGCGCGGCCGTCGCGGCCTGATTGCTGCGCGCCGCCGCGTACGCGCGGCGGCGTTTCCCTCTGAATACATATCGCCGATGACCGAACCCGTATCGAACGCGCGGGCCGTGACGCTCACTGTCAACGGCTGCACGCGCACCGTCGCCACTGAGCGCAGCACGCCGCTGCTCTACGTGCTGCGCAACGACTTCGAGCTGAATGGGCCGAAATACGGCTGCGGCCTCGGTCAATGCGGCGCGTGCACGGTGCTGATGGACGGCGGCGCGACGCGTTCGTGCGTGGTGCCGGTCGCCGCCGCGGTGGGACGTGAGACGACCACGCTCGAAGGCCTCGGCGATATCGACGCGCCGCATCCGATCCAGCGCGCGTTCATCGACGAGCAGGCCGCGCAATGCGGCTATTGTCTCAACGGCATGATCATGAGCACGAAAGCGCTGCTCGACCGCAACCCCGATCCCGACGACGACGCGATCAAGGACGCGCTGCGCTTCAACCTGTGCCGCTGCGGCACGCATCTGGAGATACTCGCGGCCGTGCGGCGTGCGGCTCAGTACATGCGGGACGAAACGCGGACGCGCACGCGATGAACGACATGAGCGAGGTGCGGGTTCGGGACACGGCGGCGATGGCGACGCTCGCTGCGTGCGTGATCGTGGATATCGACGAGCGTGTGACGGCGTGCATCGAACGCATGTCGTTCGATGGCAACGTGTCGTGGATCGCGGCGGGACGCATCGGCGCTTTCGTTTCCGACGACGCCGCTCTCGCGGTCGACGCCGCGCGACGCGTCGCGGCGGCGTTGCCTGAGTCCGCGATCGTGCCTGCGCAAGCGCCCATGCCGTACGAAGCGCGCTACACGTGGCCGCTTTTCGACGATGCCCTTCATCCCTGCGATGTCCTCGCACGCGACAATGGCGCGTCGATCGAACTATGGTGCGCCGTTCGCGATGAAACGCGCCTCGTCGCGCAATTGGCCGAGGCAACGGGCTTGCCTTCGTCACGGTTCGCGGTGCATGGAACGGCGCATGACGGCGATTCCCTTGCCGCCGTGCTCGCGGCGGTGATGCTGCAGCATCGCACGGGCCGCGCGGTGCGCGTGCACGGTTTGATGAATGCGCACGAGAAAAAGGACGCGGCGTTGAGTCTCGGCGCATCGCTGGATGAAGATGCGCATCTGCATGACTGGCGCTATCACGCCGATACGGGCCGTCGCCAGGTCGCGGCGGCGCAATCGCATCAACCGTACACGACGCATCGGGAAACGTTGCGTGCGGACGCGGGCTACGACGCGATTCCCAACGCTGCGCATGCGTTCGCGCGCGAATCCTTCGTCGATGAAATCGCGCGCGATCGCGACATCGATCCGCTGGACTTCCGTCTCTCGCATCTGGACCCGGTCGACGATGCGGGTGCGCGCGAACTCATTGGTGCGCTCGCGGATCGCGCGGGATGGAAGGCGCAGTCAAAGCGCGCGAAGAACGCCGGAGCCCTGCAAGGCCGGGGCTTCGCCTTCGACAAGCAGGAGACGACGCCTTCGGTGCCCGAGTACTCCGCATGGATCGTCGAACTCGATGTGAATCGCGCAACCGGCGATGTCGCAATTCAGCGCGTCGTCGCGGGCAGTGCGAAAGGGCGGCGCAGTATCGGCGCGATTGCGGGCGTGTCGTCGGCGCGCATTGCAGCGGCGGCGTCGAGGCTTATCGGCGTGCCGTTCGGCGCGCAGGCCGCGCACGATGAAACGCCGCACGCGCAGCCGCTTGCGCATCGTGTCGAAACGACGGCGCTCGATGACGCGCGTGCGATGCCTGAAGATCCGCGGATCGATACGTCGCCTGCCGCCGCGGCCATCGCCAATGCGCTCTTCGATGCGACCGGCGTGCGTTTCCGTTCTCCGCCGTTCACGCCGGAGCGCGTGCGAGAAGCGTTGGACGCGGCCAAGCCGCAACGCCTGCGCCGATCATGGCGTGGCGCGCTGGCGGCGACGGGGCTCGGCGGTCTCGTCGCGCTCGCCTGCACCGCGTGGCCATTGCGCGCGCCCATCGCGCCTGTCGCGCGGCCGGATGCATCGACATGGTCGCAAGCGACGCTTGCACGAGGACGCGAAGTCGCCGCGGCGGGCGATTGCGCGGTTTGCCATACAGCTTCGGGGGGTGCGGTGAACGCGGGCGGACTCGCGCTCGAGACGCCTTTCGGCACGGTCTATACGACGAACATCACGCCGGATGAGAAGACGGGCATCGGCAACTGGTCGTTCGCGGCTTTCGATCGCGCGATGCGCCAGGGCATTTCGCGCGACGGACATCATCTCTATCCTGCGTTTCCGTACACGTCGTTCGCGAAGCTGAGCGACGCCGACATGACCGCGCTCTATGCGTATTTGATGTCGCAGCCCGCGGTCGAGTCGCAGCCGCCGCGCACGCGCTTGCCGTTTCCCTTGAATCAGCGCGGGCTCGTCGCGGGCTGGAACGCGCTCTATCTGAAGCAGGGCGAGTACGTGCCTGATCCGGCGCGTTCGGCGCTATGGAATCGCGGCAAATATCTGGTGGATGGCGCGGGTCATTGCGGCGCGTGCCATTCGCCGCGCAACGTGATCGGCGCGGAGAAGGGCGGGCGGCTTTATCTGACGGGCGGCAGCGCGGAAGGATGGATTGCGCCGTCGCTGGTGGCGAACTCGAAATCGCCGGTGCGATGGACCGAAGCGGCGCTGTTCGATTACCTGCGCACGGGGTTCTCGCATGAGCATGGCGTGGCGGCGGGGCCGATGGCGCCGGTGGTGTCGCATCTCGCGACGCTGCCCGAAGCCGATGTGCGTGCGATGGCGCATTACGTTGCGTCGTTATCGCCGGTTGGGGGCGATGCGCGTGCGCTGGTTCGACAGGATGGTCTGCGCGTGCACGGTTTTGAAAGCGGTAAGCGGATTTTTGATGCGGCGTGCGCGGTCTGTCATGCGCAATCAGGCGGCGTTGGCAATTTTGGTGTCAGGCCTTTGCTTTCGCTCAATACGAGTGTCAGTGATAAGTCGCCTGAGAATCTGTTGCATGTCATTCTGCATGGGATCGATGCGCCTGCGACCGATGAGCTTGGTTATATGCCCGGATTTAAGGACTCGTTCGATGATGAGCAGATCGCGGAGCTTGCCGCGTATATTCGCGCGGAGTTTGCGCCGCAGGAGGCGCCGTGGGGCGGGGTTGTTGATGCGTCGGCGAAGATTCGGGGTTTGGGGCATTGAGGTGGGTTTGGTTTTTGTTATCGCCGGATCCCGTATTCGCGTCGG
>LRBF01000156.1 GCA_001580565.1 Caballeronia megalochromosomata
TTCGGCGGCGGGCAGCAATTCGAGCGTGAGGCCCGGCAAGGCGAGCGCTTCGGCCGGTGCGTTCTGCAACACGAACATGACCTGAAACAGCGGCGTGCGGCTGGTGTCGCGCACCGGCGCGAGCGCCTCGACCAGTTTCTCGAAAGGCAGATCCTGATGCGCATACGCGGCGAGCGTCGTGTCACGCACCTGCGCGAGCAGATCGCGCAAGGAAGGCGAGCCCGAGAGATCGGCGCGCAGCACCAGCGTATTGACGAACAGGCCGATGAGCGGCTCGATCTGCGCATGCGTGCGATTCGCGATGGGCGAGCCCACGGCGACCTCGGCTTGCCCCGACAGACGTGCAAGCAGCGTCTGGAACACCGCGAGCAGCAGCATGAAGGGCGTGACGCCTTCGCGTTGAGCGAGCGCGTGCAGGCGTTCGGCGAGATCGGCACTCAGCGCGAAGGGCAGCGTCGCACCGCGTCCGCTGATCTGCGCCGGACGGGGTCGATCAGTGGGCAGATCGAGCGGTGCGAGTTCGGCGAGCTGGTTGCGCCAGTATTGCGTCTGGCGTTCGAGTTCGGCGCCGGCGAGCCAGTCGCGCTGCCACAGCGTGTAGTCGGCATACTGCACGGCCAGCGGCGGCAGCGCGAGCGGTTCATTGCGCAGCGCGGCCGCGTAGCCCGCGCCGAGTTCACGCACCAGCACGCCGGTGGACCAGCCATCGGAGACGATGTGATGCATGGTGAACAGCAGGACGTGTTCGTCGTGCGCGAGGCGCAGCAGGCGGGCGCGAAGCAGCGGACCGTGTTGGAGATCGAAGGGGCGTCGGGCTTCGTCTTGCGCGAGGCGGCGGACATCGGTGGCTTGGGCATCGACGAGCGGCAACGCGATTTCCAGTTGCGGCGTGATGTGCTGCACGGCTTGACCATCGTGCTGCGCGAAGGATGTGCGCAGGCTTTCGTGACGGGCCACGAGAGCGTTGAGCGCGGCGTGGAAGGCACGAACATCGAGCGCGCCACGCAGACGCAAGGCCACCGGAATGTGATAGGTGGACTGTCCGGGGTTCAACTGTTCAAGGAACCACAGACGTTCCTGTGCGAAGGACAGCGGCAGATGCACGGGGCGCGCAAGTGCTTGCAGGGCGGGCAATGCGTTGACCTGACGGGGCGATTCCGCCTCCAGCGCCTCGGCAAGCGAAGCCACGCTAGGCGCATCGAACAAGGTGCGCAGCGGAACTTCGATGGACATCGCTTCACGCAAACGCGAGACGAGTTGCGTGGCGAGCAGCGAGTGACCACCAAGCGCGAAGAAGTTATCGAAGACACTGACGCGTTCGAGCCCGAGCACACTGGCGAAGCACTGCGCGAGCGCATGTTCGAGCGACGTGCGCGGCGCGACGTAGGCGTCGAGGTTCTGCCACTGCGGATCGGGCAGCGCACGGCGATCGAGCTTGCCATTGGGCGTGAGCGGCAGCGCATCGAGCACGACGAAGGCAGAGGGCACCATGTAGTCGGGCAGACGCGAGGCGAGATGTTCGCGCAGGACACTGCCATCGATCTCGCCCGTTCCGGTGACATACGCGACGAGTTGCTGATCGTGCGTCTTCTCATGCCGCGCCCGCGCGATCACGACCGCTTCCCGCACCGCCGGATGACTGGCGATCTGCGCTTCGATCTCACCGAGTTCGATCCGGAAGCCCCGAATCTTGACCTGATGATCGTTGCGTCCGAGGAACTCGATATTGCCATCGGCGCGATAACGCGCGAGGTCGCCCGTGCGATACATACGCGCACCAGGCACGAACGGATCGTCGATAAAACGCTCCGCAGTAAGCTCAGGCCGATTCAAATAACCACGCGCTACGCCCGCACCACCGACGTAAAGCTCACCCACCGCACCCGGCGGCATCAACTGACGCTGCGCATCGAGCAGATAGACGCGCGTATTGGCAATCGGCTTGCCGATCGGCACCAGATTCGTTTCTTCAGGAAGGCATCGATACGCGGTTGCCCACACCGTCGCCTCCGTGGGACCGTACTCGTTATAGAGCGATACCGGGCGGGACAGCGTCGAGCTTTGCCGCGCGAGATTCGGCGGACACGCTTCACCCGCGACGATGATCTCCCGAAGCCGATGCTCACCGCTCGACGCCATGCTGTCGAGAATGGCCTGACCCAGAGACGGCACACACAGCACGCGCGTGATGTCGCGATTGCGCACCAGTCGGATGATTGCGTTCGGATCCCTTGCAGTGTCGATATCGACAAGCGCGAGACAGCCCCCGTTCGTGAGCGTCCCGAAGAGGCCGGCGACGGAACTGTCGAAGGCGAGCGACGAAAGCAGCAGGAAGCGCTCGTTCGCCGCGTGCTCATAGAACTGATGCCGGGCGAAAGTGGATGCGACCAGCGTCCGATGTTCGATGGCAACGCCCTTTGGCTTGCCCGTGGAACCCGAGGTATAGATCACATAAGCGAGATGATGCGAGGCGACTTCGGTGTGCGGGTCGTCTTGCGGGAGTGCGTCATCGAGCGATGAGTCGGGATCGAGCACGGTCAGTGCACCGGTGTCGCCCAGCGCTTCACGGCCGGCTGCATCGGCGAGCAGCAGTCGCGGCGCGGCATCGGTGAGAATGTGGCTCAGACGCTCGCCGGGATAGGCCGGATCGAGCGGCAGGTAAGCGCCGCCCGCCTTGAGAATCGCCATCAAGGCGACCACCATGCCGATGCCACGCTCCATGCACAGCGCCACGCGATCTTCGGCTCGCACGCCCAGCGCGATCAGATGATGCGCAAGCTGATTGGCACGCGCATTCAGGTGCGCATAGGTGAGCGCTTCATCTTCGAAGACAAGCGCGGTTGCCTCGGGCGTACGTTGAACCTGTTGCTCGAAGAGCTGATGGATGCACAGATGTTCGGGATACGCCGCAGCCGTATCGTTCCATCTTTCGAGCAGCGCGTGTTCCGCGGGCAACACGAGTTCGAGCGCATGCAGCGGCGCATCGGGCTGATCGAGCGCCTGCTCAAGCAAGCGCGTGAAGCGCTCACCCAGCCGAGCGATGGTACCTTCATCGAACAGATCGGTGGCGTAGCTGAACGTACCGGCCAGACCGTCTTGCGTGTGCGTCAGGCTCAGCGTGAGATCGAACTTGCCGCCGGCTTCTGCTCCGGGCATCAACTCGACCTTTTGCTTATACTCCTCTCCCATCCCCCGAGACC
>LRBF01000157.1 GCA_001580565.1 Caballeronia megalochromosomata
ATGTGTATAAGAGACAGGGCAGTGCTAATAGACCACCACGAAAACGGGATCCGGCGAAAAAAAAGACCGACACGAAAACGGGATCCAGCGAAAAAACCAGCAAAAAAAACTGCTCCGCAATGCAACACACTGTCACCTGTGGATCACCCGCTGCAACACCTGCTTGCCAAAGGTTTACAGCACCATCAACGGCCAAAGCCACTTGGCACAAATATTGAGTCACCCCTCCAACGCCCCGCGATGCACATCGCGACGACCCACGTTCCCATCGTGAATCGCGGACGCGACGAGCCACGCGCAAGCGCCGCTGCCATCGGCCCGAGCGAGATCATCGGCATTGCGTATGCCGCCCGCGCCGATCAGCTCACGCGCACCGGCGAGCGCGCGCACGGCGGCGAAGGTGTCGAGATCGGGCCCGGCATACGCGCCCACGTGATCGAGCGTCATGACGATCACACGCGACGGCCACCAGGCGCTCCCGGCATGCATCGAGCCGAGCGCGACGCCGCCGCGATAGTCGAGCGACAGGATCGGTTCGAAGCCGCCCGCCGATGCCTGCGCGATCGCGCCGATATCGACGAGCGTCTCGGTGCCGAACACCGGCACGATCGCCGCGGGCGAGGCGGACCGCGCGAGCCGCGCGATGCGTTCGACGAGCGCACACATCGGCGCGAACGCGGTGAAGCCCGCGTCGAGCCAGATGCGCGAGCCGTCGCCGAGGGCATCGCAAATCGCGGCGAGCGCATGGTCGTGCGCGCCGCGCTGCAGGATCGCGCCCAGATCGGCGACGTACAACGTACGCGCGCCGGTGGCGGCGACGAGCGCGCGGGCGATCGCAACGGGATCGCTCGTGGCGCACAACGAGGACTGGACCGGCCGATAACGCGAACGCTCGCCGCGCACCGCGCGCACCGCGTGGCCGTCGAGCAGATCGAGAACAGGTATCACCTGCATGGATGGCTTTCCTTTGACCAAGATCTTTGTATTCGAGTATCTCACCGGCGGCGGCATCGATCCGGACGCGGCGGGCGCAGGCAGCCTCGCCGACCTCTCCGCGCTGATTGTCGAGGGCCGCGTGATGCGCGACGCCATCGCCGCCGATCTGCGCGCGCTGCCGGGCATCGAAGTGACCGTCGCCAGTTCGCGTTTCGAGCAGGTCGACGACGCCCAGGGTTACGTGCGCGCGCAGCCCGGCGAGCCGCTCATCCGTTTCGTCGCCCGCGTGGCGCGCGAGCACGACTATGCCTGCATCGTCGCGCCCGAGTGCGACGGGCTGCTGCTCAAGCTCTACGATGCCGTCGGCCAGGCGCGCTGGCTCGGCTGCGCCAAGGAGGCGATCCGCGCGGCATCGAGCAAGAGCGCGACGGCCGCGTGTCTCGCCGCGCGCAGCATTCCCGCGACGCCCGCGCTCGAACCCGAAAACGCGGCCGCCGCAATCGGGCGGCGCTGGGTCGTCAAGCCCGACGACGGCGCGGGCGGCCTCGACACCTACGTCTACGACGATCTCGCCGTCGCGCGCGCCGAATACGAAGCACGCGCGGAAGCGGGCCGCAATCCCGTATTGCAGGAATGGATCGACGGCGAACCTCTGAGTCTTTCGCTGATCTGCCGCGAACGCCTGTCGCGGCTCGTGAGCATCAATCGTCAGCGCATCGGTTTGTCGGATGCGGCGGGATCGGGACGGCGCGCGCGCATCGTGCAGTTCGATGGCGTCGATGTCGATCGCATCGACCGGCATGGTCCGCAGGGGCGCGCGCTCGAACGGCTCGCGTTACGTGTTGCCGAAGCGTTTCCGGGTTTGCGCGGTTTCGTGGGCATCGATGTCGTGTGGCATCCGGAGCGCGGGCCGGTCGTGATCGAAGTGAATCCGCGCCTGACGGTCGCGTACGCGGAACTGAGCCGGCGCGGCGGCAGGAATCTCGCGGCGGAACTGCTCGCGGCGCATCGCGTGCCCGGTTTCGACGGCGACGCCGGATTGCTGCGCGCGTGCGGCGGAGCGGCGTCATGACGGCGCCGGCATCGAACGACGCGCCGGTATTCGGCTGGGACGTGGGCGGCGCGCACGTCAAGGTGTCGATGACGACGCGCGCGGGCGCGCTCGCCGATGTCGCGCAATGGGCGTGTCCGCTCTGGCAGGGCGTCGCGCATCTGGAGCGCGTGATCGACGCCATGTTCGAACGCTGGCCCGGCGCCGCCGATGCCGGCGCGCGTCACGCCGTCACGATGACGGGCGAAATGGTCGATCTCTTTGCCGACCGCGCCGAAGGCGTGCGCACCCTGACGCGCATGCTTGCGCACCGGCTCGGGCCGCGCACGATGTTCTTCGCCGGCGACGCGGGCTGGCTCGCGCGTTCGGCGTGCGCGGACGGCTGGCGCAAGGTCGCGTCCGCGAACTGGCTCGCGACCGCGCAATGGGTCGCGACGTGCTTGCGCGATGCGGTGCTCATCGATATCGGCAGCACGACGACGGACATCATTCCGATCGTGGGCGGCCGTGTCGTGGCACGCGGCGCGAACGACGCCGAGCGGCTCGTCAGCGGAGAACTGGTTTATCGGGGCGTCGTGCGCACGCCGTTGTGCGGGGTCGCGCATCGAATCGCGTTTCGTGGCGAGATGACCGGCGTGATGAACGAATGGTTCGCGACGACCGCGGATGTCTATCGTCTGACGGGCGAGTTGTGGCCCGAGCACGACCAGCATCCGAGCGCCGACAACGGGCCGAAGACGCAGGCCGCGAGCCGCGCGCGTATTGCGCGGATGATCGGTCGCGATGCCGCCGATGCGAGCGATGAGCAATGGCGGCGCTTCGCGCAGAGCTGGCGGCATGAGCAGTTGCGCACGCTCGAGGGGAATCTAGCGCGCGTGATCGCGCGGGATGCGGCGCTGGCCGCTGCGCCGATCGTCGGTGCGGGCTGCGGGCGCTTTCTGGCGGCGGCGCTCGCGCGGCAGGAGGCGCGCAGTTATATCGATTTCGCGCGGCTCGCGGGTGTCGCCGATGACGACGCGACGCGCGCCGAATGGGTATCGACATGCGCGCCGAGCGTGGCCGTCGCGCTGCTTGCGTCGATGGCGGCGAAGGGCGCGGCCGACAACGAAGCCCACTCTTACAACGATGCGTCGCCGCGCGCGGCGTGATAGCGTTTGGAATATAGCGGTGCGTGGACGGGGTATCGAGCCGGGTGCGTGGCCCGGCGGCATGATCGAACGAGGACAGGAATATGTGGGTGGTGAAGCTCGGGGGTAGCCTCAGTCACGACCCGGCGCTGCGCGAGTGGCTGACGCGGCTATGGGAAGTGGGCGGAGGGCGCGTCGTGATCGTGCCGGGCGGCGGCGATTTTGCGGACGCGGTGCGGCAGTACCAGCACGAATGGCATTTCGACGATCTCGCGGCCCACAACATGTGCCTGCTGGCGATGGCGCAGTACGCGATTCTCATGCAGGGCGTGGTGCCGGAACTCGTGCTGGCGTCGAACGAGGATCGTATTCGGCGGGCATTGCGCGATGGGCGCGTCGCGGTTTGGGTGCCGACGGATCTGATGCGCGCGACGCCCGATTCGATGACCAACTGGGATACCACTTCCGATAGCCTTGCCGCGTGGCTTTCTACCTTGCTCAATGCTGAGCGGTTGATGATCGTGAAGTCTTGTGAGGTTGATGCTGAAGCGCCGCTGGAGGCGCTCGCCGCGAAGGGCATCGTGGATCGGCGGTTTCCTTCTTATGTGCGGGATGCGAATTATATTGTCGAGATTTTTAGTAAGGGTGATGCTGGGGTCATGCGGGATCGGTTGTTGAATGTGGCGGTTTGAGGTTTTTTCGCCGGATCCCGTTATCGTGTAGGTCTATTGGCACTGCCCCTGTGCGGGGCGGCAGTCACTTTCTTTGCTGCTGCAAAGAAAGTAACCAAAGAAAGCAGCTTTCCCCATCCAAAGTGCTTCACACCGGCCGCGGCACAGGCGATTGGCTGAATGGCCCGGCTGTAGCGAGTGCCCCCACAAGCAGAACCGGGCTTGGATCGCGCACGGTCTGACACATCGCGCCGCACGCGTGGCTGGTTCAGCACGAAATAGCTCCGGCCCGCTGCGCGGCCGATGGGGCAACCGCGTGTGCGGGTCTCTCTCAGCCTC
>LRBF01000158.1 GCA_001580565.1 Caballeronia megalochromosomata
CTGTTTATTGGGTTACTTTCTTTGCAGCAGCAAAGAAAGTGACTGCCGCCCCGCACAGGGGCAGTGCCAATAGACCGACACGAACACGGGATCCAGCGAAAAAACAAGCTCATACAGCCACAACACATTCACCCGCAATCAACGCAAGCATCCCGCGCCGCAGTTCCGCCGGACTAACCGGCTTGGAAAGCACATCCTGCTCACACGCGAGCGGCACGATACTCGCCGCCGGCTCTCCCGTCACGACGAGACACGGACAAGGCCGCCCAAGCCTCGCGGCCCCGAGCATCGCCACCTCGCGCGCCGTCTTCGCATCGCGCAGCCGAAAGTCGGTGATGATCAGATCGGGAAAGCGCTCGATATCGCCGAGAATCGTCTGGAACTCCTCGAAGCTCGCGGCAGAGTCATAAAGCACGCCCCATTGCGAAAGCAGCGCTTCGGTGGAGGCCCGCACGAGGCCATCGTCTTCCACGAGCAACACGTATCGCCCCTTGAGCTGCGCCATTTCGGCCGCTTCGGAGCGTGCCGGCGCGCGCGCCGATGGCTTGTCGGGCGATGGCCCGCACAGCGGCATTTCGAGCGAGAAGCGCGAGCCGCGCCCTTCGGTGGACTTCAGTTCGATGCGATGCTGGTCGAGCATCGACATCACCGCGTTGACGATCGACAGCCCGAGGCCCAGCCCCTTGTCGCGATCCTGCTCGGGATTGTCGACCTGGAAGAACGGCTGGAAGATCGCGTCGAAATAATCGGCCGGAATGCCGATGCCGTTATCCAGCACGTCGATGCGCGCGCGGGTCGCCGAGCGCACCACGCCGACGATCACCGTCGGCTTCGACGACTTGTTCTGATCCGCGTACTTGATGCCGTTGGACACAAGATTGGCGACCGCGCGCCCGAGCCAGTGCGCATCGCTGCGCACGCAGACCACATCTTCCTTCGGCAGCCGCAGCCGCAATTCGACGCCGCGGCTCATCGCGAACGGGCGCAACTGCTCGGCGGCTTCCTCGACGATCTGCCGCACGTCGAACACGTGATACCGCGGCACGACACGCCCCGATTCCAGCCGCGACAGATCGAGCACCGCGTTCAGAAGCCGCGCGAGGATCACGGACGAACGCCCGCATTCGTTGATGAGCCGCTCGGCCTGATCGAATTCGCCGTTGCGGATGGCTTCGGCGGCGGCCTGCAGGAACAGATTGAGCGCGTGCATCGGCTGACGCAGGTCGTGCGTCGCGGCAGCGAGGAAGTTGGACTTCTCGCGGCTCGCCGTCTGCGCGGCGATCATCTGCTGCTCGCGCAGTGCGAGCAGCGCGTTCGTCTTGTTCTCCTGATCCTTCTTCGAGACTTCGAGTTCGCGGTTCTTGCGGCCGAGCGAGACATTCGCGGTGCGCAGTTCATCGTTGAGCGACGCGAGCGCGCGCTCCGAACTATAGCGCTCGCGCGATACGCGCTCGGCGTGGGTGCAGACGCCGTGCCCCACCACCACGACGTTGAACATATAGAACAGTCCGGCGAAGAAATCCTCCGGGTTGAGCAGATGAATGGTGGTCTGCAGGACGACGATCGACGCGAGCGTGATGATGCCGGCGGTCAGCGCGACACGCGAGCGCAGATAGAAAAAGCTGAACTGGAAGAACAGCGCGAGACACAGCCCGATGAAGTGCTGGGTGTAGTTGTAGGGCGCTGGCGTGATCGCTACCATCGCGAGAATCAGGCACAGCAGCCCGTAAATGCCCGTGAGGATGATGCGCTGCGAGCTCGCGTGCGAGCGGAACGCCGGCCGCAGCACCAGCACGCCGACAAAGAACAGCAGCGCGATGCCCGCGAAGCGCAGCGCGAGGATATCGGGGAGGCGCGAGGCGAGCGCCTGATTGCCGCGCGCGAAACTGAAGTCCCACCAGAGAAAGCACGTCCAGATGGCGAGCGCGAGCAACGTCGACGCACGCCGGAACGCGCAGAAGCGCTGGCTATGGTCTTCGAGAAACTGCGCCTCCAGCGCGGGATCGGAAAACGGCGCGGGAATCGAGAGATTGCGCACCAGGCTCGCGCCGGCCTCACGGGCGGCCGCGAGCAGAATGCCTGGATTGCGCACGTTGGCGGCGCGCTGCGGTACGGCCATCTTCATGCTCGCTGACGGAATC
This sequence comes from Caballeronia megalochromosomata, assembly GCA_001580565.1. Taxonomy (GTDB): domain Bacteria; phylum Pseudomonadota; class Gammaproteobacteria; order Burkholderiales; family Burkholderiaceae; genus Caballeronia; species Caballeronia megalochromosomata. The sequence goes on from LRBF01000158.1 coordinate 2,142, forward strand.
GGGATATCTACTTTAGGCCAATGCGGTCATACAAATACGCCTTTTTTTAGCAATCAGCCGTTATATCCGGACATTATTGCGTCTTTTTGGCGTGTTCGGACGGGATGAGCGAGGCGGAGGGAGGTAGGAAGGAGGCGAATTGGCCGGATGGCCCGGGAGCCGATCGGCGAGCGTCTGGTTTGTTGCGCCCGCCGATTCGAAGGACAGCCACATCGAATGCCCCCCGCACGATGACGAGGGCGGATCTTCGGGTTTCCGCTCAGCTTTTCGGTTTGGCCTTGGTGGTGCGCTTCGTGACCTGCATTTCCTTGGCGCCTGCAGCCTTCGCGGGCGATGCCTTGCTGCCAGCCGTTTTCTTGCGGCTCGACATTTCCGTTTCAGCGGGTTGGCTCGCTTGAGCCTTGCGTGGGGATGGCATGCTGACCTCCTTCAGTGTGTGTCCATATCGACACATTGATAACCATAGGATGCGCTCAGCCGGTATTCAAGACCCGGCGGGGCTTCTCACGCCACGCACGGCCAAAAAACTTCTGAGGACGAAGCATTTCGATGTGATGCCCGCCGCGCTTCTGGTCTTCAGGTGATCAAGGGATGAGCTTCAATCCCGCCGGCAGCGTTTCGCCGAACACGCGGCCGACATCCGCGCGATCGAGCTCGACGGTCTCGCGGACCATCGCGACCCATGCCTGCGCGGCGCCCATCGTTTCGAGGCGCTGCACGACGGCGGCGCGCGCCGCGTCGGGCAGGTCGCGTGAGCGGTCGCCGGTCATGCGCGCAATCTGCACGGCGGCGAACGCGGCGGGATCGACCTTCTTCCAGTCGAGCGCGAGGATCGCGTCGAGCCACGTGACGGCGACGTCCGGCGGCACGACGCCGTGCGCGCTGCCGTAGAAGGGCGCGCGCGCGCCGATGCGGCCTACCGCCCACCAGCTCTGCACGTTCTCCGAAGGCTTTCTGAGGCGCGTGAGCAGCCACTCGCCGACCTCGATCTTGCGCTCGACCGGCACGCGCTCCAGCGACGCCGCGAGCCGCACCATGTCCTCGTAGCCCGCGCGCGCCGCGCCCGCCGCACGGCGATAGCGGCTCGTGCCGGGCGGCTGGAGCACGAAGGCCATGTCGTCGAGAAGCCGCAATTGCGCCGCTTCGGGAAGCCCACCGGCGGCGCGGCGCCACAGCGTCCACCATTCGGACCAGATCTGGCTTTCGTTGCTGTACTGAATGCCCTGGTCGAAGAGCGTCCACAACTGTTCGACGCGCCATTCGTCGAGCGGATGCCCGAAGCCCGGCCGCATGCAGTAGCCCGCGAGATTGAGCCACAGGCGTTCGTGGTCGGCGCTGCGGCGGCGCTTCTTCGCGCGCTCGAAGAGCGCGCCGAAGAGCTCGCGCAAGAGCGCGATGTCCCAGGTGTCGCGCGCGCCGAGCGTCTGTTCGAGCTGCGCGCGCAGGCGTTTGACTTCCTTCGGGCCGACGTCTTGCGACTTCGCGCCGAACGTGCGGTCGATCAGTTCGAGCGCTTTGGGCAGCGCCGGATGGGAAACGCCCGCCGCGTCATCGCTTTGGGGTGCTTCGCGGCGCAACTGGAATTCGAGCAGCCAGCGTTTCGCGGGATCGTCGACGGCGATGCAATGCATCTCCAGCGTGCCGACTTCCGTGAGCGAAGTCGTCAGCTGGACCGGCGTTTCGCGTGCACGGCCGTGATCCGCGGCGTGCGGATCGACGACAGTCGCGATCGGCGGCAGGCGCACGAAATCGCCCGATGCGGCCGCGAGATCGGCGAGTTCTCCGGCCTTGTACGCCGACTCCGCTACCGACGACGCCAGGTGAAAGCGCACCGGCGCGCCGAGGGTGAGCGCGAAAGTGCGGTCGGCGAGATGGATCGGCTGGCCTTCTTCGGCGCCGCGCGGGAGGACGCAGACGCCGCGCGTCGCGCTGGCGTCGTCGTCGAGCAGGAGGAAGAAGCTGCGCGCCGAGCCGCCGCCGATCTTCGGCGCATGGCCCGCGCGCGCGAGCGCATAGGCGACCGCGCCACGCGCGACCGCGACGTCCGGGTTGCCGTTCGCGAGCACGTTGACCGCTTCGCCGCGCCAGCCGGAAAGCGTATCGGCGATACGGCACGCGAGCGGCGCGGCGCGAAACACGCCACCGTTCAGAAGCAGCGTGTCCGGGATGGCAAGCGTTTCGGCGGGAACGTCGAGCGCACGGCGCGCCTCGCCCGCGTGCTGGCCGAGAAAGGCCGCGATGTGCCGCGTGATGGCCGCATCGCTCGCATACGGCAGCCCGAATTCCACAATGCCGCCGCGTGACCGACTGGGGCGATCGCTGACGGACACCTTCGGAAAAAAGCCTTCGACGATGATCTGCTCGATCTCGTCGCGCGTGATATCCGCCGAACGCGCGCCCCCGATGAGCTTCGCGCCCGCGCCGAGCAGCGTGATCGAGGTCGACTCGGGCGCACCGTCGCCCAGCAACTGCTCCTTCGCGGCGCGGCAGCGTTCGACCAGTTGCGACAGACGCGCGGCGGACAGGCGCGCATCGTTGCCCGCGAGTCGCTTTTCGACGAGATGCGCGAGCGCAAGGTCCATGTTGTCGCCGCCGAGCATCAGATGGTTGCCCACGCCGATGCGCGTGAGCACCGGCTCGCCGTTTTCCATCGCGACCTGGATGAGCGTGAGGTCGGTGGTGCCGCCGCCGACATCGACGATCATCACGAGCCGCGTGGCGGCGAGATCGGCGGCGAGCGTCGCGCGATGATGAAACAGCCAGTCGTAGAACGCGGCCTGCGGCTCTTCCAGCAGCCGCAACGATTCGAGTCCCGCCATCCGCGCCGCTTCGAGCGTGAGGGCGCGCGCGCCTTCATCGAACGAAGCGGGGACGGTCAGCACCACGTCTTGCGCGTCGAGCGGCGCACCCGGAAAGCGCTCGTTCCACGCCGCGTGCACGTGCGCCAGATAGCTCGCGCTGGCGACAACAGGCGAGATTTTCTCGACATCGTCGCCGGCGCCCCACGGGAGAATCGGCGCGAGGCGATCGACCGCCGCATGCGACAACCAGCTCTTCGCGCTCGACACGAGGCGTCCGGGCACCTGCGCGCCGAGCATCCGCGCGAATCGGCCGATGACGGCGGGCGCTTCCATCTCGCCCCACGGCAATTGCAGATCGGCGGACTTGAGCTCGCCCGGCGCGAAGTGATAGCGCAGCGACGGCAACAGCGGCTGCGCCGCGACTTCGCCCGCGCCGACCAACTGCTCGATCTCGAACACGCGGATATCGTTCGATCCGGCCGGCGCATACGCGACCACCGTATTGCTCGTCCCCAGATCGATGCCGACGCTGTACCGCGCGCCCGAGACCTTTTTCTTGCGCGCGGACACTTACAGGCCCATGCCCTGATCCGCGCTGACGCCACCTCGGACGTCGAACTCGACTTTCCAGCGCTCGGACGAGCCGCGCGGAATCGCTTCGAGTTCGAGCGTGCCCGCCTCGGTCACGCGCGCGTGCAGTTTGACGGGCACGACTTCGCCCGGCGTGCGGCCTTCGGGTGGCAGCGACGCCTCGATCTCCTCGAGTTCCTGCAACTCGTCCGGCTGCCAGTATTCGAGCAGCGTGCCGACCTGATCCTGCCTGCGCACTGACGAGCCGAAGAAGCGGAAATGCACCGGTTCCCCGACGACGAGCCCGAACTCCTGCGCGGGCAATTCGGCGTCGGTGCCTTCCTCCATGCCGAACGGCGCGACGCACAGCGCCTGCACGGGCGGCTCGAGGCCGGGCACGGCCGGCATCGCCGATTCGACCGCGACGTAGTACGCGCGCGCCGTGCCGCCACGGATACGCACGCCCTTGCCGCGTCGCACGTAGCCGTAATAAGCCGCGCCGCGCGCGACCGCGAGATCGAGGTCCGCGCCTTCGAGCAGGCGCGCGGCGGGCGCGTTCTCGCTGGCGAGCCAGGCGTTGAGCGTCGTCATCACGCGCTCGACGAGCAGCGGCGACTTGAAGACGCCGCCATTGAACAGCACGACGGTCGGATGCAGCAGCGTCGCGCCTTGCGGGGCTTCGTGCCGAAGGCCTTCGATTTGCGCGAGCGCGCCCACCTGACGGCCGAGGAACGCGGCGAGATGACGCGTGACGGCGGCGTCCTGCGCGTAGGGCAGACCGAGCTGCGTGAGACCGACGCGCGCGCGCGAGACGGGCCGCGCCGCTGCATCGACTTGCGGGAAAAAGCCTTCGAGCAGGATCTGCGTGAGTTCGGCGCGCGTGAGTTCGGTGCGCAGCGACCCGCCGATCAGCTTCGAGCCGCGGCTCGGCACGACGAGCGGCACGGCGTCGGCGGATGGATCGGAGAGCAGCGTTTCCTTCGCCGAGCGGCACGCGTAGGTGAGGGCGCGCAACTGCCACGGATCGGGCTGCGTGCCTTGCGCCGCGAGCTTGCGCGCGACCGTGTGCGCGAGCGCGAGGTCCATGTTGTCGCCGCCGAGCAGGATATGCTCGCCGACCGCGACGCGATGCAGTTCGAGGTTCCCCTCGCGCTCGACGACCGCGATCAGCGAAAGATCGGTCGTGCCGCCGCCGACATCGACGACGAGAATCACATCGCCCACCTTGACCTGCTTGCGCCAGCCGCCCGTGGACTTCTGGATCCAGCTATAGAGCGCGGCTTGCGGCTCTTCGAGCAGCGTCATGCGCGAGTAGCCGGCCGCAGCAGCGGCTTCCGCGGTGAGTTCGCGGGCGGCGGGATCGAAGGATGCGGGAATCGTCACGGTGACGTCCTGCTGATCGAACGGCGCCTCCGGATGCGCGTGATTCCACGCCTCGCGCAAGTGCGTCAGATAGCGCACCGAGCTTTCCAGCGGCGACACGCGCTCGACTTCCTCGGGCGCATCGGACGGCAGGATCGCCGCGCGCCGGTCGACGCCCGGATGGCACAGCCAGCTTTTCGCGCTGGAGACGAGGCGGATCGGCGTGCCGGCGCCGCGGCTCCTCGCCAGCTCGCCGACGACGAACGTGCGCTCCTGCGTCCACGGCAGCGTGAGATCGCCGGGCGCGAGTTCGTTCTCGTGCGGCAGATAGAGGAAAGACGGCAGCAGATCGCGCTCTTCGGCGGCGCCGGGCGCGGTCAGTTGCGGGATCGAAAGCACGCCTTGCGCGGTCTTTTCGCCGTCGCTCGCGCCCATGTCGACGTAGGACAGCGCGCAATGCGTCGTGCCGAGATCGATGCCGATCGAATAGCGCGCCTGGGTTTCGTTGCTGTTGATGTCGCTCACAGTTCCACCTCCGCCGGTGCGACGATGCTCGCATCATGGGACGGCGCGAGCTTCGGCAGGCGCGTGTCCTCGACCTTCCAGCCGCGATGGCTGATGCTGCCGTTAAAGGGCGGCTTGCCGACGACATTGCCCGTCAGGCGCACCGCGGCCGCGTCGAAACCTTCCTGCAACGTGATGCGGCTGCCTTCGGCTTCGGTGCGCACCGGCTTGATCGAGAAATGCTCGCGCAGCACCGCGCGGCAGCCGTCGTGCACGAGGCGGGCGGCCGCGCCGATATCGGCGTCGCTGTAATTGACGATGTCCTCTTCGACGAAATCGATGAAACGCGCATCGCGCTGCAGAAGGCCGAGCAGCTGCAGCGCGGCGATGGGACTGGCTTCCTTCAGCACCGACGGCGCGGGCTGCACGGGTTGAACCGGCGCGGCGGCGGGCTTGGGCGCTTCGGACGCGAAATCGGGCGCTTCGGGCGCTTCGCGCAGGCGTTGCACGCGGCCCGCGAACGCTGCATTGCCCAGAACGCCGAAAAAGGCGCCGAAGGCAATGCCTATCCTGCCGAAAAAGCCTGGATTCATGTCGGTCATGTAATGCTCCTGTAGGCCGCGCGTGGACGACCCTGTCCTCGGGCGGCGCGGGTGGCCGGTGTTCGGTGCCGTATCGGCGGGGGTGATGCCGGGATGCGGCCGGTGCGCGAGGCGCGGGCCGCGTCGTGCGCGAAAGCGCGAAAAAGCTCGAAAAGCGCTAACGGCGTTTATACCGTATCCCGATATTTTCCATGATGTCAGGCCCCGGCCAGAAAAAAGCGCGGGCGAGGCGCGCGGCGGCGGGCCTCATTCTCGCGATTTGCGCCGTCAAGTCAAGGCGCGGCGGGCCTTCGGGGGCGATTCAGGCCTTGTAGCCGATCTTGCGCAGGAGGTCGTGGCGCCACTGGACGTCTTCGGCTGTCTCGACGCCGAGCGGCGGCAGGCCATCCACCACGCCGACGATCCCGCGCCCCTGATCCGTCTGCGCGACGAGCACCTGCGTCGGATTGGCGGTCGCGCAGAAGATGCGGCAGACCTCCGGCACGGCCTTGACGGTATTGAGCACGTTGACGGGGAAGAAGCCGTCGCCGAGCACGATGATGAAGCTGTGGCCCGCGCCGATTTTCTGCGCGTTGCGGGCGGCCATCTCGACGAGCCCGTCGTCCGTGCCTGAGGTGCGCACGAGGCGCTTGCCCGATGCCTCGCAGAATGCGAGCCCGAAGCGAATGCCCGGCACCGCGCCGACGAGCGCCTCGTGCAGATCCTCGACCGTCTTGATGAAGTGCGACTGGCCGAGGATGAAGTTGGTGTCGTCGGGCTTGTCGATGGGGATGGCGAGCAGTTCCATGGTGGACCTCCGGTGCGCGCTTGGAGATTTCATGGTAGGCGGTTTTTTTTAGTGCGGTTTATGGGGTTTCGATAAGGAATGCTGGTTTGTCTGGAGGCTTTCGCCGGATCCCGTGTTCGTGTTGGTTTATTAGCACTGCCCCTATGCGGGGCGGCAGTCACTTTCTTTGCTGCTGCAAAGAAAGTGACCAAAGAAAGCAGCTTTCCCCATCCAAAGTGCCTCACACCGGCCGCGGCACAGGCGATTGGCTGAATGGCCCGGCAGTAGCGAGTGCCCCCACAAAACTCACCGGGCTTGGACCGCGCACGGTCTGTCACCTCGCGCCGC
>LRBF01000159.1 GCA_001580565.1 Caballeronia megalochromosomata
TGTTTGCTCGGGGGGCCCCTGGTGAATGTGCTTAAATTGAATCTTGCTTTGGATGCGGGGCAGGCTTTGCGGTAGGTGTTTTTTGCGGCGTCGTTGGACTGGCGTTTCTATGGATGGCCTGAATTCGCGTCGGTTTATTAGCGTTGCCCCTGTGCGGGGCGGCACCTACTTTCTTTGCTGCTGCAAAGAAAGTAACCAAAGAAACAGCTTTCCCCATCCAAAGTGCCTCACACCGGCCGCGGCACAGGCGATTGGCTGAATGGACCGGCAGTAGCGAGTGCCCTCATAGGTCTAGCCGGGCTTGGATCGCGCACGGTCTGTCACATCGCGCCGAATGACAGACCGGTTCAGCACAAATAGCTCCGGCCGGCTGCGCGGCCGATGGGTCAATTCGGTATGCGTGCGCTTCTTCTTCGCCGGTTTCCCTCGCATACCCAACGGCAGCGCGTAGCGCTGTGCCGGAACTCTTTCGTGCTGAACCCGCGCGCTCAAACAACTAGCTTGTCAGACCGTGCGCGGTCCAAGCCGCGCGAGTTTTGTGGGGGCACTCGCTACTGCCGGGCCATTAGGTCGATCGCCTGTGCCGCGGCCGGCGTGAGGCACTTTGGATGGAAAAGCTGTTTCTTTGGTTACTTTCTTTGCAGCAGCAAAGAAAGTAGGTGTGTAGTGGTTCAGTATTCCTGGACACCGGTTACGCAGTTTCCACCTTTAATTGCTCGAACTCGGCCGGCGGCATGTGACCCGCCGCCGAGTGCAAGCGGTCCTGGTTGTAGTACATCAAGATGTAATCCAGCACATCGGCGTGCGCCTCGGCATGATCACGGTATGCATGCTCGCCAACGCACTCTCCTTTGAGCGTACAAAAGAAGCGTTCTACCACCGCATTGTCCCAACAGTTTCCTTTACGGCTCATGCTCTGCACGATCTGGTGCTCCTTGAGGAACTCAAGGAACGTCTGGCTCGAATAAATTACTTCCCTGGTCCGAATGGAACACCAAACCCTGTTCGATAACACCACTACCAATTCCGCACTGTACAGCGACATGAAACAAAAACGTGTCT
>LRBF01000160.1 GCA_001580565.1 Caballeronia megalochromosomata
TTGTTTGGTGACGTGTGTTTCAGAGGAAAAGAAGTGAGGGGTTCAATGTGTCGTTAGTCCTGGACACCGGTTACGCAGTTTCCACCTTTAATTGCTCGAACTCGGCCGGCGGCATGTGACCCGCCGCCGAGTGCAAGCGGTCCTGGTTGTAGTACATCAAGATGTAATCCAGCACATCGGCGTGCGCCTCGGCATGATCACGGTATGCATGCTCGCCAACGCACTCTCCTTTGAGCGTACAAAAGAAGCGTTCTACCACCGCATTGTCCCAACAGTTTCCTTTACGGCTCATGCTCTGCACGATCTGGTGCTCCTTGAGGAACTGCCGGAACGTCTGGCTCGCATAATTACTTCCCTGGTCCGAATGGAACATCAACCCCGGTTCGATACGCCGCGTATCAAGTGCGACTTGTAACGCGCGAATCACCAGAAACGTGTCACAGGAACCCGAGCTCGCCCAGCCCACTACACGCCGGGAATACAGATCGAGCACCACCGCCAGATACATCCAGCCCTGCTGCGTCCAGATATACGTTACATCGCCCGCCCAGAACCGGTTCGCAACCGTCACGGCGAATGCCCGATCGAGCCGGTTCTCGGCAATCGCCGATGCCTGCTCGCGCTTCACATAACGATGCGTGCGACGTACTCGCGCCTGCACACCGCCTTCGCGCATGAGTCCACGCGCACGTTCGCGTCCCACCGCATGGCCACGACGATTCAGTTCCTGCGACATGCGCCGACTGCCATAGCTTTGCCGCATCTGCGCATGAATCGCCTGCACCTCGCGCACCAGTTCCATACGTGCCGGGCGCGTCTTGCACTGCCGTGCCTTCCATGCGTAGTAACTGCTGCGCGCCACGCCCACTACGCGACACAGCGTCACTACCGGATATGCCTTCTCTGCCTGCCGGATCACTTCGCGTCGCGATCCAGTTCCTTGACAAAGAAGGCCGTGGACTTTTTTAGAATGTCGCGCTCCCGTTCAAGCTCCATCACGCGCTTCTCAAGTGCTTGAATCCTTACCTGTTCAGCGCTGCCACTCTCGACTGCGTTCACAGGTGCACCCGCAACCGGACGGCGATTGCCGATCCAGCGCCGCAACGCCGTCTCTCCAATGCCCAGCGCCTTCGCGGCCTTCGTCACTGTGTAGCCCCGCTCCAGGACGAGCGCCACCGCCTCGCGCTTGAATTCCTCTGATAACTCTCTTCTGCCCATTTGACACCTCGCTGGTCGATCAAAGTCTACCTTTCGATGTGTCCAAGATTGTTAGACCACTACAGAGTCACTTTCTTTGCTGCTGCAAAGAAAGTAACCAAAGAAATGGAATGAACGCTTCCCCCTGCTCGGAGTA
>LRBF01000161.1 GCA_001580565.1 Caballeronia megalochromosomata
CGTTCGTGTTCCGCCCGGGCCTGCACGAGCCGGGCGTGCGCACCGTGATGGGCAAGCAGTACGCGCAGATGAACGAAGCGCAGCCGCTCGCCGTGCTGCACGATCTCGCGAACGCGCGGGCGACCGCGCATCACGTCGCGGAGAAGCTCGCGCGCCATTTCGTGGCGGACACGCCGCCGCCCGCGCTCGTCGACCGACTCGCGAACGTCTTCAGCGACACGGGCGGCGATCTGCCGTCGGTCTATCGCGCGTTGATCGATGCGCCCGACGCCTGGCAGAGCGCGCCGACCAAGTTCAAGACGCCGTGGGACTGGACGGTGTCGTCGCTGCGCGGGCTCGGCCGCACGGACCTGCAAGGCATGCGCGCTGCGCCGCTGCTCACGCAGCTCGGCCAGCAGGTCTGGCGCCCCGGCTCGCCCGCCGGTTATGACGATGTCGCCGCGAGCTGGGCCGCGCCCGATGCGCTGGTGCGCCGCGTGGAGCTCGCGCAGCGCTTCGCGGCGCGCGCGGGCGACCGGCTCGACGCCCGAACGCTCGGTCCGCAACTGCTTCCCGGTGCGCTGTCGGATACAACCGCGAATGCCGTGTCACGCGCCGAAAGCGCGCCGACCGCGCTCGCCCTGCTGCTCGTATCGCCCGATTTTCTGAGGAGATGAACCCATGCTGACGCGTCGCCAATTCCTCTGGTGCGCGGGCGCGAGCGCCGGCGCGATGCTCGTCGCGCCGCAACTCGTGTTCGCATCCGCCGATACCGAACGGCGCTTCGTCTTCGTGATCCAGCGTGGCGCGGCGGACGGGCTGAACATCGTCGTACCTTATGGCGATCCGGCTTACGCGACGCTGCGCGGGCCGCTCGCGATCGACGCATCGACCGCGACGAAGCTCGACGGCACCTTCGCGCTGCATCCGTCGCTGCAGCAGGTCGCGCGGATGTATCGCGACGAGCAGGCGCTTTTCGTGCACGCGGTGGCGTCGCCGTATCGCGAGCGCTCGCACTTCGACGGCCAGAACGTGCTCGAAACCGGTGGCAACGCGCCTTATCAAATGAAAGACGGCTGGCTGAACCGTCTGCTGTCGATGCTGCCCGCGCCGCGCGCCGATGCCATCGCGTTTGCGCCGACCGTGCCGCTCGCGCTGCGCGGACGCGCCGACGTGACGTCCTATGCGCCGTCGTCGTTGCCGCAGGCGCCCGACGATCTCATCATGCGCGTCTCGCAACTCTATGCGGGCGATGCGCAGCTTCATCCGCTCTGGGATGCGGCGATGCAGGCGCGCGGCCTTGCCGCCGACGCGGGCGCGCGACAGGACCCGGCGAGCCTCGGCAAGCTCGCGGCGAGTTTTCTCGGCAAGCCTGACGGCCCGCGCATCGCGATGATCGAAACCGGCGGCTGGGACACGCACAGCGCGCAGAACCCGCGCCTCGCCGCCCAGTTGAAGGCGCTCGACACGATGCTCGCCGCCCTGCGCGATGGGCTCGGCGAGCACTGGGCGAAGACGACGGTGCTCGTCGCGACCGAGTTCGGGCGCACCGCGGCGGCGAACGGTACGGGCGGCACGGATCACGGAACGGCGTCGGCGGCGATGATCGTCGGCGGCGCGGTGAAGGGTGGGCGCGTGCTCGCGGACTGGCCTGGGCTCGGGAATGCGTCGCTGTATCAGGCGCGGGATCTTAAGCCGACCATCGGGCTCGATGCTGTCATTGCCAGCGCGGCGGGTGAGACTTTCGATATCGATCCGCAGCGCGTCGGTGCGGCGCTGTTTCCGGATTCTGGCGGTCAGCCATTTGGTCGACGGGTTTTGATCGGTTGAGGCCGGTTTGTCGCCGGATCCCGTTTTCTTTTTGGTTTATTAGCACTGCCCCTGTGCGGGGCGGCACCTACTTTCTTTGCTGCTGCAAAGAAAGTAGGCAAAGAAAGCAGCTTTTCCATCCAAAGTGCTTCATGCCGGCCGCGGCACAGGCGATTGGCTGAATGGCCCGGCATTAGCGAGTGCCCTCGTAGGTCTAATCGGGCTTGGATCGCGCACGGTCTGACGAGCCATAGCCTTTAGCGCGCTGGTTCAGCACGAAATAGCATCGGCACAGCGCTACGCGCTGCCGTTGGGTATGCGAGGGAAACCGACGAAGAAGAAGCGCACGCAGACCCGATTGACCGGTCGGCCGCGAAGCGGGCCGGAGCTCTTTCGTGCTGAACCAGTTTGTTGTGTGGTGCGATGTGACGGACCGTGCGCGATCCAAGCCCGGTTAGACCTACGAGGGCACTCGCTACAGCCGGGCCATTAGGTCAATCGCCTGTGCCGCGGCCGGCGTGAAGCACTTTGGATGGGGAAAGCTGTTTCTTTGGTTACTTTCTTTGCAGCAGCAAAGAAAGTGACTGCCGCCCCGCACAGGGGCAGTGCCAATAAACCGACGGGAATACGGGATCCAACGACAACCCCGAACGCCCTCACCCCTTCGACAGCAAAGCCGCAACATGCGCCGAGCCCGTCTGCTCGGCAATGTCCTTCGCGGTCACC
>LRBF01000162.1 GCA_001580565.1 Caballeronia megalochromosomata
TGAAGAACTGTGGATGGGGAAAGCTGTTTCTTTGGTTACTTTCTTTGCAGCAGCAAAGAAAGTGACTGCCGCCCCGCACAGGGGCAGTGCAAATAGACCGACGCGAAATCGGGATCCAGCGAAGCGAAAAGAACAAGCACGAACTACTTAGCAGCCTTCAGCGGAATCCCGCAAGCCTTATAAGCATCCTTCTGCAATTCGCGATACTTCCTGGTCTGCGCCTTCGCGCGATCGACCCGAAACTCCGCACCACCTTCCCCGCCCAGTGTCGCGTACTTCGAAAACGTCGACTGTTCGACGTAGTCGTCATAAGTAAGCACCTGAGCGATCCTGTCGATCGCACACGAGCACTTGTACACGTTGGCGAAATCGTGCCCGTTGTCGTCCATACATCCGAGCACGAACTCCACGCGCCCTTCCGTCGGGTAATCGTGATTCTTGGCGGGCGCGCCGCTCCCGGCCCCCGTCGCGGCGATCGAAAGCGGCGAAATCAGCGAGAGGCAGGTGAGCACCGTGAGCGCGCAGCAACGTGGGGTCATGCGATGAGCCTCGAAGTTTCGTTGATCCAGACCGGCCGGCACGCAAGCTGCGCAAACAGCGCAAACGCACCGGCCCCACACGGCATCAGCTCGGCGAGAACGGATGCGACATCGTTCCTTTCTTCGATACTACCTCCTGCGCCGACGGCTCGCCCGCCACCGCGCGCGCAAGCGCTTCCTTCGTCGCCTGATAGTTGAAGTCGTGGATCTTCTGGTCGTTGTCCGCTTCCCAGTGGATGAACACGCCGACGCAAATGAACAGGTCGTCGGCTTCATCGGCGGGAATGACGCCGCCTTCCACGCTGTCAGCGACGGCCATCGCCACCGCGCGCTGCGCCGGGCCGAACATCTGCACCGCCTGTTTTGCACCCTTGATCGTCACCTTGTTGAAGAGGATCGTGTTCGGCTTGGTCAGCAGATTCGGCGCGACCACGGCGAGCAGCGACGTGAAGCCATCCTTGTTGTTCGTGAGCGCGTGGCAGAACGCGGTCTCGGCAGCGGAACCTCGCGGTCCGATGATCAAGTCGATGTGCGCGACCTCGTTGCCATCGCCGACGAGCGATTCTCCCACCATGACGCGGTTGATCTTGGCCATGCTGTTCCTCCAGTGATGTGTGGTTCCAGGGACTAGCGACTTGCTCTCAACTCGCGACGGTAAGACCCAAAGCCGCGCAAGGCTCACGGTTCGACCGGAGTTCCGATGCGACCGCTCAACCGCGAACTTCCTAACATGTTCCGTGCCAATTTTTTGTCCGCGCGGGCAGACTTCATGCATTCATCGGTGATGTCGCCAGCGCGACGAAGAGCGTCGCCACCGCGAGGTCCGCGCTCGTGCCCGGATTGATGCCGCGCGCCTTCAGTTCGGCGTCCCAGTCATCGAGTGCCGTCGACACGGCCGGACAGCCCGCTATGCGCCAGTTCGCGCGATGCCGCGCCGCGTCGCGCGTGACACTTTGCGCCACCGCCGCGCCCTGTTTGCGCACTATGTGCGAATCGGGCCAGCCGGAAAGAAACGCGAGGAACGCGTCGAGCATCGCGCGATGCTCCGTCGATGCCGTGACCGGGCCCGCCGCGCCGAAGATATCGGCGAAACCGTTCTCATACTGACGCGCGATGCTGTCGCGATCCGCCGCGAGCATCATCGCCGCGCGCAGCGTCACGGTCGGCGGCGCGTGCACGGGCTGCTCGGGCACATCGCCGAGGCCGCCCGGATTGGCGAGCGCGATCGCGCGATAGGCGAGGCGCGCATCGTCGACGTCCAGTTCCGCGAGCACGCGTTGCGTCGCCGCATGCCAGCGCGATGCACTGACCGGTTCGTTCGCATCGAAACGCTCGAGCGCGGCGCACAAGGGCGCGGCGAGCAGCACGATGCCGAGGTTCGTATTGCAGCCGACAGCGTCGAAGGTGCGGCGCACGGCATCGAGAATGCGTGCGCCCACGCGCGCGCCCGGCGTGAAAAGGCCCGCCGCCGCTGCGCCCGCGCTCGCGATGAATTGCGCCGACGTCATGCCGTGCCCCGCGCTCGCGACGCTCACGTTGCCGGGCTTTCTCGTCTCGACGTCGAGCCGGCACGCGCGCAGGAACGCGGTGCGCGCGCGCCCGGAGAGCGCTGCGTCAGGCGTGCTCATCGCCGCTGGCGAGCGCAAGCGCGCCGTTCGATGCGCGCAGCTTGCGATCGAGCAGATCGTCGACGAGCAACGTCGCGATATCGGCAGACGTCACCGATTGCAGGCCACGCCACGCGGCGACGCCGTTCACTTCGAGCACGACCGGCCGGCCGTCCTGCGCGGCAATCAGATCGACGCCCGCGTAATCGAGCCCGAGCGCGGCTGTCGCGCGCACAGCGATGTCCGCGAGCGCGGGCGACAATTCGGCCGGCTCGCAGCGCGCGCCGCGCGCGAAGTTGTGAATCCAGTCCTCGCCGCCGACACGCTTCATCGCCGCCACGGCCCGGGCGCCGATCACGAGCACGCGCCAGTCGAAGCCGGGCGTGCCCGAATCGACGTAACGCTGCAGATACGCGACCTGACTGAATGCTTTGAGCGACGGCAGGCGCACGCCGGGTTTCTTCAGGCCCTTGCCCTGCGAGCCGAACAGCGGCTTCATCACGACCTGCCGGCCCGCCGCCGCCTCACGCATCAGCACGCGCTGCGCATGCGCCGGCGATTCGCAGGCCCACGTCGCGGGCGTCGGCACGCCGTAGCGATTGAGCAGAAAGCTGGTCATCGACTTGTCGACGCTGCGCTCGATCGCGCGCGCGTCGTTATAGACGGGCACGCCCGATTCGCGCAGCGCGTGCAGGACGCCGAGCCGCAGCGTCACCTGCTCGAAGGTGCCCCCCGCGATGCCGCGCACGAACACCGCGTCGGGCAGCGTATGGCCGAAGCCGGGAATCGCGAGGCCGTGCGGCTTCCATGTCGTGTCGATGCGGCAATCGGCGAGATCGACGCAGCGCGCTTCCACGTCGCGCGCCCGGAAGGCCTTTTTCAGGCGGCCGGTGTGCCAGCCGGTTTCATCGGTCATGATGGCCACGCGAAAGCTCATGACGCGCTCCATTGCGCTTCGAGCAACGCGCGATCGACCTTGCCGCCGTGATACGTCGCGCCGCTTTCCAGGCTCGACACCCACGCCTCGGCGGGCGCGAAAAGCGCCGGGTCGATCTGATAGAAGTCGTAGTTGAACGACGTGAAGATGTCGGCGAACGGACGCCCGTAATCGCGCGCATTCGACGATGGCAATTCGGCGGCGAGAAGCTTCGCGACCGCATCGCTCTTCACGGTGAGATGCACGCGGCCGCCATAGAGTATCGCGTCGTTGGTGCGGCCCATCGCCTGTATGCCGTCGGGCGCGGGCGGCGGAAGCGGCGCGCTGCCGCTGCCTTCGACGATCTCCCCCAGGTCCACGCCCAGCACATGCGTCTTGTGCAGCGCAACCTCCACGACGCGCGCGACGACCTGCACCGTGCCCGCGACAGACTGTGTCGGCGTCACGGCGATCACGAGACGCTCCGGCGCGAGGCCGCAATCCTTGAGCACCTTGTCGATGACGACCTTCGGCGGAAGGCGATCCACTTCCATCACGAGCGCGCCGCGATCGTGCCGGTCGCGATAGCCGAGTTCGTCGAAAAGCGGCTCCTTGCACGCGAGCGCGCGCGCCGGGCCCGATCCGAGCGAGAAGAACTTCTTGCCGCCCGTCTGTTCCTTGGTCGCGGCGAGGCTCCAGCCCGCATACTGGCTCGCGAGGCAGGCGAGAACCGGATTGCTCGTGTGCACCTCGATGAAGCCCGGCCAGAGCGGCGCGTCATCGAAGGCGATGCGCCGCGCGACGCGCCCGAGCCCGCCCATGCAGATGCGCGCAATCAGGACGCCCGCGTCGGCGCTGCCCTTGGCGTTCACGCCCGCATCGACGATGACGGTGCCGCCGTCCGTGCGCGTGATATCGACGTGAAGGCGCGCGGCATCGTCGATGAGACGCGCGACGAGCCGCTCGCTCGACGCGTTGACGCTCATCGCGGCGTCGGCCTGAAAAGTTGAAGTCATGGTCTGGACAAGGTTTCGATGCGTTGCAGAAGGCGCGCGTGCTCTCGATCAAGCGCGCCGCGCAAGGCGGAGAACGCGGGCGCGGACACGGTCATCGTGCAGACCGGCTGGCCCGCTTCGATGCGCGCGCCGGCGAGCGGCACGTCGTGGCAGGCGGGATCGTCGAAGCAGGCGTCGCTGAACGCGCGCGATGCGGTAAATCCCTCGCGCGCAAACACGACGCGCTGCCCCGCGTAAAGCGGCGGCGTTCGCGCGGCCGTGTCGGAGGTGTGCGGCAATGCGCCGTGCAGACACGCGTCCAGATGCGCGCCGATCAAGCCGCGCGGCCACGCGTCGGGCCAGGCGGCTTCGTAGAGCGCCATCGTCGAGGACGGGCGCGTGTTGATTTCGAGCACGCTGAAGGTGTCGCCGTCGAGCAGAAAGTCGATGCTGTTCAGGCCGCTCAGGTCCGTTTGCCAGACGATCCTGTCGATGGCCGCGACGATGCGCGCCGCCATGTGCTGCGACAGTTGCACCGGTCCGAGCGAGCCCGCGTGCACGAAGGGCAGGCGTCCCGCTTCGACCGTCAGTTGCTCCGCGAAGCCGATGACGGTGGCCTCGCGATGCGTGGCGACGAAGAGCGCGGACATGGAACGGCCTTTCGCGAGCCGCTGAAAATACGCGCCGGCGGGAACGTGTTCGACGTCGACGGCCCATTCGATATGCGTGCCGCCACAACCGTCGGAGCGCTTGACGAGCCAGCCGTCGGGATCGGCGGGCGGCGCGTGGCGCACTTCCGGATGCGCGATATGCGCCTCGTCGAGCAACGCAAAAAAGCGCCGCGGATCGCGCACCGCCGCCGCCTGCGCCCCGTTGCCGATGAAGCGCGGCACATGCGGCGCGCGCGCGAGTTCACCCGCGAGCGGTTCGAGCCCGCTCGTCACGATCAGACCGAGCATGCGCGGCAGGCGCGCCGCGTGTTCGAGCGCGTCGTAGAGCCGCGCGCGATCAATCGACAACCCGTCGCCGCCGATATCGAACCACATGCCCGCGTGCGCGCGCGTATCGCGGTCGCCGAAGATATCGAGCGCGACGACGTTCAGCCCCGCGCGCGCAGCCGATTGCGCGACGAGCCGCGCCGACAGTCCCGCGATGGCCACACGCGGCGCGCGGGACGTGTCAAACCAGGTCACGAGCTTTGTCCCGCGACGATCGCGCGGGCTTCGTCGAACGCTTCAGGAAAGCCGAGATAAACGGGCTTGCCGCCGGTGCGCATGCGCAAAAAGAGCCGATGCTCGGCCTGATACTTCACGTTGCCAATGGCGAGCGCGCCGATGCCCACCGCGTCGGCGCGCGCCGCGCCCGCGAGCGGTTTGCCGTCGTCCATGACGTTGACGCCGGCGATGCCTTCGGGCGGCACGGCGTTGACATCGGCGGCGATCAGGAGGTTCTTCGCGTGCGGCAGATCGGCGGAGGTCATCACCTGCACGCCCGCCACGGCCGTCGCGAACACCACTTCGGCGCGCGCGAGTTCGCGATGCAGCTGATCGGGCGAGCCGGTCGCGACGCCCGAGGTCGCGATATCGAAGCGGCGATTGATCTCGTCGCTCACCTGGGTTGCGCGCGAGTGGCTCGAATGGCTCGCGACGGCGACATCCGCGCCGAGCGATGCGGCCATCGCCGCCGCCACGCGTCCGACCGCGCCCGTGCCGCCGAGAATCAGCACGCGCTTGCCGCCGAGATCGACGGAATGCGCGGCGCGCAGATGCTTCTCCGCGAGCGCGACGAGCGCGGCGGCGGTGGTGTAGGCGCCGCTCGGGTCCGCGAACACGGAGACTTCGAAGGGCGGGACCATTGCGTTGCGGGCTTTTTCGAGCATGTCGGCGGCGAGCATCACGTCGCGTCCGCCGATGAAGATGCCGGTGCGCGACACGCCCTTCGGCCCGCGCGAGAAGATCGCGTCCTGCGTGAGCTGCACGACGCTGTCCTCGTCGACATTGCAGTAGGGCACGAGGATCTGATAGCCCGCGTCGGCGGCCATGTTCACGTCGAACGGGCTCATTTGCGGCGTGCTGGTGAACATGTGCAGGACGTAGGGTCTTTCGGTGGCTTCGGGCATGGCGATGGACTCGTTTGGCGTGTCGTGATGTCGATTGAAGCTGTCGATGTGCACTGCGTGTTCAGGCTGCGTTTGCGCCGTGATGACGATGTTCGGCCGCGCGCCACGTCGCGCCGCGATTGCGTCCCGCGGCGACGGTGAACGTGAGCGGCGCGCCCGGCGAGGCACGTTGCGCGGCGGCCAGCGCGCGCTCGGCGTCCTGTGCGCTCGCGACGAACGCGAAGCCGACCGGACCCCACGACGTCTGTCCGATGCCCGCTTTCATCTCGGCGGCGACGGCTTCGAGCGCGCGCGCGACGGTGGGGCTGGCGAACACGCCGCCTTGCACGGGCGCGAAGTATTCGCCGATGGTCTGCTGCAAATCGCAGATGGCGTCGGCGTAGGTATCGAAATCGTGTTCCGCGACGGCGGGCAGGATGCGCATCAGCACGAGATGGCTCAGATGCGCGGCGAGCGCCGTGGGAAAGGGCGCGAGCGATGCTAGGCCGCGCCTTTCTTCGTCGCCGTGCAGGCCTTCGCGCGAGGTGTCGTCGATGAGGAGCACGCGCCAGGCTTCGGGGAAGGGCTGGCGCGCGATGAGCGGCGGCAGTGTCGTGGTGGACGTGGCGCGCGTGTCGCGCCCGCCGTCGACGATCAGGCCGCCGTGATCGAATCCATGGATGCCGATGCCGGAGCGCGCGCCACGCGCGAGGATTCTTGCTATGTCGGCGGTGGTGGCTTCGTGGCCTCGCAGACAGGCGAAGGCGGTGCCTATTGCCAGCGCCAGTTGCGTGCCGGAGCCCAAGCCCGTGTGGGCGCGCGGTGTTTCGTGTATCTCGATGTCGATTGCTGTTGAGTTCTTGCCCAAGGCTGCTTCCAGTTGCTCGAGATATCGCTCGATGCGTGCGCGCTGGGCATCGTTTGCGGCGCCGTCGATGATCGCGTTGCGTCGCGATGCCGGCGCGTGGCGTGCGGTGATTCGCGTGGCGTGGGCGTCGATGGCAAGGCCTATGCTGCCGAAGGCTCGGCCCAGGGAGCCGTTCGGATCGATGAAGCCAAGATGCAGCCGCGCTGGCGATTCGACGGTGATCGACGAGGGCGATAGGCGTGCGGAAGGTGGCATCGACGTGGGCTTCCTTGGGGCGGATTTTTTTCGGCCCTCTGAATAGGCAAATCCTGTACC
>LRBF01000163.1 GCA_001580565.1 Caballeronia megalochromosomata
CGCGCTCGACGATGCGCTCGCCGCCATTCCGGCTTCGGAACGCGCGACGCAGCGCGTGCTGCGCGCGCAGGCCGCGCTTTCGCTCGCGCTCTTTGACGAGATCGAGCGGGAAAACTTCCAGGTGCTGCATCAACGCATCGCGCTCACGCCGATCCGCAAGCTGTGGATCACCTGGCGCACGCGCTAGACACGAAGCATCGGTAGCGGCTCGAAACGCGCGCCGAGTACCGATGCGCAATCGCGCTTCCAGCATGCGTCGAGGACCGTCGCATACAGCCTTCTGAAGTCGATGCCGACGGGCAGGCCGCCGTCCGCGTCGAGTCGATCGAGTCGCGGCGGCATGCCGAGAAGTCCGCCGCGCACACGGCCACCCATCATGAAATGCGCGGCAGCCGCGCCGTGCTCCGTGCCGCCCGCGGCATTCTCACGCGCGGCGCGCCCGAAGTCGGAACGCGTCATCACGAGCGTGCGATCCCATACGCCGGACGCGATCAACGACGCCCGCAGCGATGCAAGACATTCAGCCAGTTGGGCAAGACGCGCTGCATGCCGGTGCGCCTGATTCTCGTGCGTATCGAATCCGGGCAGCGAGAGGCGGATCACGTTCACGCCATGAGACGAGGGACGCGCGAGGGCGTCGCAGGCGGCGTTGAACGTCGCCACTTCGGTGATGACATTCACGCGATCGAGCCAGCCACCGGCCCGATATTCATCGGCATTCGACGCCGTGTCCCAGATCTGGCGCGAGCGGTAATGCGACCGGTTGGGCGCGTCATAACCGACGCCCTGCACGATGGCCAGATCGTTCGCCCGCCACGCGCTCAGCAACGGCAACAGCGACGGATGCAGGGCCGTGCGTTCATCGAGCATCAATGCGCGATCTTTCGATATCGCGAGATTCGGCCTCAACACGCGATAGCGAGGATCGGCGATCGGAATGACGGTGTTCAGGCCATCGTTGCCGCCGTCGAGATCGACGAGCACGAGCGAGCGAATGGAAGACGAAGGATCGGAATGTGCGATAGCGAACGCATCGCCGACGCTGCCTGCATATCCCGCGAACGCGCCGGCCATCGAGAGGAACTGACGTCGGTTCATGGCGGGCCGCGCCGCTTACCGCTTGTAGAGATCGCGCACCGCTTCTTCGATGTGCTGCCGCAGGAGACGCCGCTCGTCGGCGGTCATTACCGTATGGCGAGGCGGGCGCGCGGGCGGTGTCTGATCGACTTGCTGGATGGGTTGCATGGCCGGCGCTTTCGGATCGTGATCGCGGCTCGAAGGCGTCGCGCCCTGGCTCGTGCGTTGCTGCGCGCGGATCATGCGACCATCGAAACGATTCGGCGACGTGGAGATACCACGATCGAAGCCGGTTGACTGCGCATAGGCGTGAGGCGTGCTCAGTACTGCGTAAAGCGCACTGGCGAGAAGTGTCTTCCTAAAGATGCGCTCGGTGCGCACGGGTCCGCGCTGCCGCGCTCCCTTCATGTTGTTCCCTTCGTTGCTCGACAACCGGACAGCCTCATTCTTTTCGCGCGCGTCTCGTCGCGGCTTGGTCGGGCCGCATGACGCGCTGGTCTAATGGAGTATCTACCGAATGGCGGGCTTAGGTAAAGCAGTGTACGCACGGAACCCTTAGGCCGTGCCACACGCTCCGTAAATTTTGTAACGAACTGTTACACTCCCTTTTGTTACAAACTCGGCGTTTGAACAAACGCGCTAAGATGCCGCCATGGAAACCAAGAACCCTTCAAAAATTCTCGTCGTCGACGACGATCCGCGCCTGCGTGATCTGCTGCGGCGTTACCTCGGTGAACAGGGCTTCAACGTGTACGTCGCGGAAAACGCGCCGTCGATGAACAAGCTCTGGGTGCGCGAGCGTTTCGATCTGCTCGTGCTCGACCTGATGCTTCCCGGCGAGGACGGTCTTTCCATCTGCCGGCGTTTGCGCGGCAGCAACGATCGCACGCCGATCATCATGCTTACCGCGAAGGGCGAGGATGTCGATCGCATCGTCGGCCTGGAAATGGGCGCGGACGACTATCTGCCGAAGCCGTTCAACCCGCGCGAACTCGTCGCGCGCATCCACGCGGTGCTGCGTCGCCAGACGCCGTCCGAGTTGCCGGGCGCGCCGTCAGAAACCACCGAAGTGTTCGAGTTCGGCGAGTTCGCACTGAACCTCGCCACGCGCACGCTCACGAAGAACGGCCAGGAAATTCCGCTGACCACCGGCGAGTTCTCGGTGCTGAAGGTGTTCGCGCGTCATCCGCGTCAGCCGCTCTCGCGCGAAAAGCTGATGGAGCTCGCGCGCGGCCGTGAATACGAAGTGTTCGACCGGAGTCTCGACGTGCAGATCTCGCGTCTGCGCAAGCTGATCGAGCCCGACCCCAGCAGTCCCCGTTTCATTCAGACGGTGTGGGGCCTCGGCTACGTCTTCATTCCTGACGGCGCGGCCTGATCGATATTTGAGCGAGTTTCGTCACGCTTTCCCCCCTTCATCGAGCTGAACCCGACAGACCCATGCGCATCGACAGGCGGCTACTGGCGCTCGCGTTCGGCGGCCTGTTCTGGCGAACCTTCGCGCTGATCGCGCTGCTCATCGCCGTCAGTCTGACGGCGTGGTTCCAGAGCTTTCGCGTGATCGAGCGCGAGCCGCGCGCGCAACGCGTGGCCCTGCAACTCGTCGCCGTGGTCAAGCTCACGCGCACCGCCCTGCTCTACTCCGATCCCGATCTGCGCCGCGCGCTCCTTCAGGATCTGGAGAGCAATGAAGGCGTGCGCGTGTATCCGCGCGAGACCACCGACAAATACAAGCTGCAGCCCGACGAATCGCTCAACCGGCTGATCGAGCGCGACGTGCGCGGCCGCCTCGGCAACGAGACGATCATCGCGCAGTCGGTGAACGACATTCCGGGCGTCTGGATCAGCTTCAAGATCGACGACGACGACTACTGGGTCGCGCTCGATCGCGATCAACTCGACACCGTCAC
Organism: Caballeronia megalochromosomata; assembly: GCA_001580565.1. Lineage (GTDB taxonomy): Bacteria > Pseudomonadota > Gammaproteobacteria > Burkholderiales > Burkholderiaceae > Caballeronia > Caballeronia megalochromosomata. The sequence goes on from LRBF01000163.1 coordinate 2,988, forward strand.
CGGCCTGCAATGGGCTGGCTGGGGCGTGTTCGCGCTCGCGCTGTCGCTGTTCGGCGCGGCGTTCATCACGAGTCTCGTGAACCGGCCGTTCGCGCGCCTCGCGCTCGCGGCGCGCAAGGTCGGCTCGGGACAGTCGCCGGAGCCCTTGCCCGAGCGCGGCATGGGCGTGGCGGCGGAAACCAATCGAAGCTTCAACCAGATGGTGCAGGATCTCGAGCAGCTCGAAGCGGATCGCGCGCTGATGCTCGCGGGCATCTCGCACGATCTGCGCACGCCGCTCGCACGTCTGCGCCTCGAGACCGAAATGAGCCCGTCGGACGAAGCGACAAAGCTCGCGATGATCGACGACATCGAGCAGATGGACATGATCATCGGCCGATTCCTCGACTACGCGCGCCCGATGCAGCGCATGCCCGAAGCGGTCGATCTTTCGATGATCGCGAGCGAGCTTGCCGCGCGCTTTCAGGCCGACGACGGCGTCGTAATGCGCACCGATCTCGCGCAGGGCGCGGTGATCGAAGGCGATCCGACCGACGCGCGCCGCGTGGTCGGCAATCTGCTGGAAAACGCGCGCAAGTACGGACGCAGCGAACAGGACGACATCGCGCGCATCACGCTGCTCACGCGCGTCGCACACGGCAAGGTCGAGCTGTCCGTGATGGACGAAGGCCGCGGCATTCCCGACGATCAGGTGGCGCTCATCACGCGCCCGTTCTATCGCGTCGATACGGCGCGCACACAGGCGAACGGCACGGGTCTCGGCATGGCGATCGTGCAGCGTCTCGTCACGCGCCAGCGCGGCACGCTGCGGCTGCGCAATCGCACGCCGCTTCCCGGCTTCGAAGTCACCATCGATTTCCCGCCGATGAAAGGCGGCGCGCGCTTCGAAGGCTAGAACGTCCTGCCTGCCGGCACATTCGTGAAAAACTATCCGAACCAGTAGTTAAAATCTATTAAGCCGATTATTTTTATAGCGCTAAGATGAGCCGGGTTAACGCGCAGTCACGCGCGCGTTACAGCGATCCAGTAGTCTGCTTGAAGTTCGCCCTTTCAACGATTTCACAGGAGTTACTGCATGAAGACCGTTGGCGATAAAGTCGAAGCATTCACCGTCACCGCTGCGAAGCCGGGTTTCAACCATCCCGAGGAAAACGGCCAGTCCGCTTTCGAGGAAGTCACCGAGCAGTCATTCCCGGGCAAATGGAAGATCATCTACTTTTACCCGAAGGACTTCACGTTCGTGTGCCCGACGGAAATCGTCGAGTTCGCGAAGCTGGCGAAGGATTTCGAGGACCGCGACGCGGTGCTGCTCGGCGGCAGCGTCGACAACGAGTTCGTCAAACTGGCATGGCGCCGCGAGCATAAGGACCTGAACAAGCTGAACCACTACGCGTTCGGCGACGTGAAAGGCGAGCTGATCGACCAGCTCGGCGTGCGCGACAAGGAAGCCGGCGTGGCGCTGCGCGCGACCTTCATCGTCGATCCGGACAACGTGATTCAGCACGTATCGGTCAATAACCTGAACGTGGGCCGCAGCCCGGAAGAAGTCCTGCGTATTCTCGACGGCCTGCAAACGGACGAACTGTGCCCGTGCAACCGCGCTGTCGGCGGCTCGACGCTGTAAGCGTTTCCCGATGCCGCAAAAGCCCGCCCTCGGCCGAGTATCTTCGGCTGCGGCGGGCTTTTTAACGCCGTCGAATAGGAGAAAACAATGGAATTCCTGTCTGCGATCAAGGAACTCGTGCCCGACTACGCGAAGGACATTCGCCTGAATGTCGACGGCACGATCGCGCGCTCGTCGCTCGAAGGCAATGACGCGGTCGGCGTCGCGCTGGCCGCCGCCTATGCCGCAAAGGCGACGAAGCTCGTCGGCATTATCCGCAACGCGGGCGTGCTGTCGCCGGAAGAGACGAACGCCGTGCTGACCGCCGCCGCGCTGATGGGCATGAACAACGTCTGGTATCCGTATCTGGAGATGGCCGACAACGCCGATCTTAAAACGCAGCCCGCCGGCCTGCGCATGAATGCCTATGCGTCGCACGGCGGCGTGGACAAACGGCGCTTCGAGATGTACGCGCTCGCGGCATCGATCGTCGGCAAGTGCCACTTCTGCGTGAAGTCGCACTACGAAAACCTCGTGGCCGAGGGCATGTCGACCACGCAGTTGCGCGATGTCGGCCGCATCGCAGCGGTGATCAATGCCGTCGCGCTGACGATCGAGGCGCAAGGGTAGCCACGCCGGCCGGCGTGGCGTCGGTTCATCCGTCGATCGACGTGCGCCGCAGCAGCACCGCGGCCTGCGCCTCGATGCCTTCCTTGCGGCCGAGATAGCCGAGTTTCTCGTTGGTCTTGGCCTTCACGTTCACGCGGTCGATCGAAAGATCGAGATCGGCGGCGATGTTCGCGCGCATCGCATCGATATGCGGTGCGAGTTTCGGCGCCTGCGCGATGATCGTGCTGTCGACGTTGGCGATCGCGTATCCCGCGTCCGACACGCGCCTGAACGCTTCGCGCAGCAGCACGCGGCTGTCGGCGCCGGCGAATTCCGTCGCCGTGTCCGGAAAGTGCCGGCCGATATCGCCGAGCGAGGCCGCACCGAAGAGCGCGTCGGTGATCGCGTGGAGCAGCACGTCGGCGTCGGAATGGCCGAGCAGGCCGCGCTCATAGGGAATCGTTACGCCGCCGATGATGAGCGGGCGGCCCTCGACGAGCTGGTGGACGTCGTACCCTTGTCCGATTCTGAAATCCATCGATCCAAACCTTGGTTGAGTGTGAGTCAGACGTTCGCGGAGAGGATCGCGCCCGCGAGCGCGAAATCTTCCGGATAAGTCACCTTGAAGTTGCGCAGGCTGCCCTGAACCAGCTTCGGCGAGTGCCCCAGCCATTCGATGGCGCTCGCTTCGTCGGTCAGGTCGTGGCCGTCGTGACGCGCACGCTCGATCGCCTCGCGCAGCACGCCGAGCCGGAACATTTGCGGCGTCTGCGCCTGCCAGAGCCCATCGCGCGATTCCGTGCGGGCGATGCGCGTCTGCCCTTCACCCGCGGCAGACGGCACATCGGGCATGTTCGGTGCGACGCGCTTTAACGTATCCGCGACCGGCAGTGCGAGAATGCCGCCTACCGCATCATCGCGCAGTTCCGCGACAAGTTTGCGAATCAGCTCCGGCGTGATGCCGGGACGCGCGGCGTCGTGCACGAGAACCCAGTCGTCCTCGCGCGCGCCGAATTGCCCGAGCGCGATGAGCCCGTTGTACACCGACGCCTGGCGCGAGGCGCCGCCGCAGCGCTCCACGGCGAAGCGCAGTCCCGCGAAGCGGCGCGCGTCGAAATGATTGTCGTCCGGTGCGAGCACGACCAGGGTCTGCGAGAATTCGGAGCAGGCGTCGAACGCCGCGAGCGTGTACCCGAGCATCGGGCGGCCCGCGACAGTCTGGTATTGCTTCGGCATCGGCGCACCGGAACGGCTGCCGGTTCCGGCGCAGGGAATCAGTGAGAACAGGCGCGAAGTCACGGGCGAATATTGTGGGCAAGTCAAAGTTGAAGCCCGGATTTTATAATAGGTCTTTCGCGATCACGTCCCGCGCGCGGTAGTTCGACTCTCCGAACCCGCGTTCGCCGGACGGCTCCATGCACACTTTATGCCTTCCAAAGCCGTCAACGCGCAGTCCAGTTCTCCCATCGCGCTCGTGAAACCGGGTCAGCGCTTCGTCTTCGACGGCGCCTCTGGCTCGTCCGATGCGCTCGCCATCGCGCGCTATCACGCCGCGTATCGCGAGCGCGTGCCGCTACTGACGGTCGTGACCGCGAGCGCGGTCGATGCCCAACGTCTCGCCGCCGAAATCCCCTATTTCGCGCCGGACGCGCGCGTGCGCCTTCTGCCCGACTGGGAGACGCTGCCGTACGACACATTCTCGCCGCACCAGGACCTCGTGTCCGAGCGCCTCGCGACGCTGCACGATCTCGGCGAAGGGCGCTGCGACATCCTGATCGTGCCCGCGACGACGGCGCTCTATCGCATGCCGCCCGCGTCGTTTCTCGCGGCCTACACGTTCTCGTTCACGCAGGGCGAGCGCCTCGACGAAGCGAAGCTCAAGGCGCAGCTGACGCTCGCGGGGTACGAGCACGTGAGTCAGGTCGTGCGCCCGGGCGAATACTGCGTGCGCGGCTCGCTGATCGACCTGTATCCGATGGGCTCCGCGCTGCCCTATCGTCTCGACCTGTTCGACGATCAGGTCGACTCCATCCGCGCGTTCGATCCCGACACGCAGCGCAGCCTCTACCCGGTGCGCGACGTGCGCCTGCTGCCGGGCCGCGAGTTTCCCTTCGACGAAGCCGCGCGCACCGCCTTTCGCAGCCGCTGGCGCGAAGTCTTCGAGGGCGATCCGAGCCGCTCGCAGATCTATAAGGACATCGGCAACGGCGTGCCTTCGGCGGGCATCGAATACTATCTGCCGCTCTTCTTCGACGAAACCGCCACGCTCTTCCACTATCTGCCGGAAGGCTCGCAGCTCGCTTTCGTCGGCGACATGGACGCGGCGATCAAGCGCTTCACGAACGACACGAAGCAGCGCTTCGACTTTCTCTCGCACGACCGCGAGCGGCCCTTGCTCGAACCGCGCCGGCTCTTTCTGAGCGATGACGATTTCTTCACATTCGCGAAGCCCTTCGCGCAACTGAAGTTCCCGAGCACGCCGGAAGGCGGCTGGGCGGCGCCGCTGCCGGGTCTCGCTCTCGACCGTCACGCCGACGAACCCCTGCTCGCGCTGCGCCATTATCTGGAGCAGACGGAGAACCGCGTGATGCTCGTCGCGGAATCGGCGGGACGGCGTGAAACCATGCAGCAACTGCTGGCGGACAACGGCCTGCGCGGCGAGTTGCGCGACACGTTCCAGGAATGGCTGACGAGCGACGGCAAGTTCACGCTCGGCATCGCGCCGCTTTCGACCGGCTTCGCGTTGCCCGGGGAGAAGCTTTCGATCGTCACCGAGACGGAGCTTTACGGGCCGCTCGCGCGCCGCGCCGGAGGGCGCCGGCAGGAACAGGCGAGCAACGTCGATTCGATGGTGCGCGATCTCGCCGAGTTGAAGATCGGCGACCCTGTCGTCCATGCGCAGCACGGGATCGGCCGCTACCGGGGTCTCGTGTCGATGGATCTCGGCGAAGGCGAAACCGAATTTCTGCATCTGGAGTATCAGAACGAATCGAAGCTGTACGTGCCGGTCGCGCAGTTGCACGTGATTTCGCGCTACAGCGGCGCGGACCCAGAAAGCGCGCCGCTGCATACGCTCGGCTCCGGCCAGTGGGAAAAGGCCAAGCGCAAGGCTGCGCAGCAGATTCGCGATACGGCCGCGGAACTGCTCAACCTTTACGCGCGCCGCGCCGCGCGCGAGGGCTACGCGTTCAAGCTCGAACCGCGCGACTACGTCAAGTTCGCGGAAAGCTTCGGCTTCGAGGAAACGCCCGACCAGGCGGCGGCGATCGCGGCGGTGATCGGCGACATGACGAGCGGCAAGCCGATGGACCGGCTCGTGTGCGGCGACGTCGGCTTCGGCAAGACGGAAGTCGCGCTGCGCGCCGCGTTCATCGCGGTGATGGCGGGCAAGCAGGTCGCGATTCTTTCGCCCACGACCCTGCTCGCGGAACAGCACACGCAGACCTTCACCGACCGTTTCGCCGACTGGCCCGTGCGTATCGCGGAACTGTCGCGCTTCAAGAGCGGCAAGGAAGTGTCGACTTCCGTGCAGCAGATCAACGAAGGCTCGGTCGATATCGTCATCGGCACGCACAAGCTCTTGTCGGGCGATGTGAAGTTCAAGCGGCTCGGGCTCGTAATCATCGACGAGGAACACCGCTTCGGCGTGCGTCAGAAGGAGGCGTTGAAGGCGTTGCGCGCCGAGGTCGACGTGCTCACGCTCACCGCGACGCCGATTCCGCGCACGCTCGGCATGGCGCTCGAAGGCCTGCGCGATTTCTCCGTGATCGCGACCGCACCGCAGAAGCGGCTCGCGATCAAGACCTTCGTGCGACGCGAGGAAGACGGCGTGATCCGCGAGGCGATGCTGCGCGAACTCAAGCGCGGCGGCCAGGTGTACTTCCTGCACAACGAAGTCGAGACGATCGAAAATCGGCGCACGATGCTCGAAGCTTTGGTGCCGGAAGCGCGCATCGCGGTGGCGCATGGACAGATGCACGAGCGCGAACTCGAACGCGTGATGCGCGATTTCGTCGGGCAGCGCGCGAACGTGCTGTTGTGCACGACGATCATCGAGACCGGCATCGACGTGCCGAGCGCGAACACGATCCTCATGCATCGCGCGGACAAGTTCGGGCTTGCGCAGCTGCATCAGTTGCGCGGGCGCGTCGGGCGTTCGCATCATCAGGCGTATGCCTATCTGCTCGTGCACGATCCGCAGTCGCTGACCAAGCAGGCGCAGCGCCGGCTCGAGGCGATCCAGCAGATGGAGGAACTCGGCTCGGGCTTCTATCTCGCGATGCACGATCTGGAAATTCGCGGCACGGGCGAAGTGCTCGGCGACAAGCAATCGGGCGAGATTCAGGAGATCGGCTTCCAGCTTTACACCGACATGCTGAACGACGCCGTGCGCGCGCTGAAGGAAGGCCGCGAGCCTGATCTGAACGCGCCACTCGCCGCGACGACCGAGATCAACCTGCACGCGCCCGCGATCTTGCCGGCCGATTACTGCGGCGATGTGCAGGAGCGTCTGTCGCTGTACAAGCGGCTCGCGAACTGCGAATCGAGCGATGCGATCGATGGCATTCTCGAGGAACTCGTCGACCGGTTCGGCAAGCTGCCGCCGCAGGCGCATGCGCTTGTGGAGACGCACCGGTTGAGGCTGGCGGCGAAGCCGCTCGGGATTTCGAAGATCGATGCGGCGGAGCAGTCCATCTCGCTGCAGTTCATCCCGAATCCGCCGGTGGATGCGATGAGGATCATCGAGATGGTGCAGAAGCATAAGCACATCAAGCTGGCGGGGCAGGATAAGTTGCGCATCGAGGCGCGGAGTCCGGATCTTGCGGTTCGGATTTCTACGGTTAAGGAGACGTTGCGGGCGTTGGGGGGGCCGGTTAGGCAACCGGCTGCTGTTGTTAGGTGATTTGGGCTTGGGCTTTTGTGGATGGCCTGAAGTCGTGTCGGTTTATTAGCGTTGCCCCTGTGCGGGGCGGCACCTACTTTCTTTGCTGCTGCAAAGAAAGTAGGCAAAGAAAGCAGCTTGTCCATCCAAAGTGCTTCATGCCGGCCGCGGCACAGGCGATTGGCTGAATGGCCCGGCAGTAGCGAGTGCCCCCACAAGCAGAACAGGGCTTGGACCGCGCACGGTCTGACGAGCCAGAACGTTTAGCGCGCGGGTTCAGCACGAAAGAGTTTCGGCACAGCGCTACGCGCTGCCGTGGAGTATGCGAGGGAAACCGACGAGAAAAGAGAAACGCAGAAGCGCACGCGCACACGATTGACCCATCGGCCGCGCAGCGGGCTGGAGCCATTTCGTGCTGAACCAGTCCGTTCAGTGGTGCGATGTGTCAGACCGTGCGCGATCCAAGCCCGGTGAGTTTTGTGGGGGCACTCGCTACTGCCGGGCCATTAGGTCAATCGCCTGTGCCGCGGCCGGTGTGAAGCACTTTGGATGGGACAAGCTGCTTTCTTTGGTTACTTTCTTTGCAGCAGCAAAGAAAGTGCCGCCCCGCACAGGGGCAGTGCCAATAGACCGACGCGAATTCAGGCCATCCATGGAAGCCCGTGGCGAACCAACCCGCCCCCACCCCCTTTTCGGCTATGATCAAACCCTACCCGCAGGAGTAAAAACATGTCTCAGATCGCCGACCCGGCGCATCCAGAACAAGCGTCAACAACATCACCGCTCTCGTTACCGTGGATCGAGCGCCTCGTGTCTTTCGACACTGTCAGCCGCAACCCGAACCTCGGCCTGATCGAAACCGTCCGCGACGAATTCCGCAAATCGGGCGTCGAAGCGACCATCACCAGCGATCCCCGCGGCCAGTGGGCAAACCTCTTCGCCACGGTCCCGGCGCACGACGGCGAGACCAACGGCGGCATTGTCCTCTCGGGCCACACAGACGTGGTACCCGTCGACGGCCAGGACTGGCAGAGCGACCCGTTCAAGCCCGAAGTGCGCGACGGCCTTCTCTACGGCCGCGGCTCGTGCGACATGAAGGGCTTCATCGGCGCGGCGCTCGCCATGCTGCCGAAAATGCAGGCGACGAAACTCGCCAAACCCATCCACTTCGCGCTTTCGTACGACGAAGAAGTCGGCTGCGCGGGCGCCCCGCTGATGATCGCGGACCTGCAAAAGCGCGGTGTGAAGCCGGACGGCTGCATCGTCGGCGAGCCGACCTCGATGCGCCCGATCATCGCGCATAAAGGCATCAACACGTATCACTGCTGCGTGCGCGGGTTCGCCGCGCATTCGTCGCTCACGCCGAAAGGCCTGAACGCGATCGAATACGCGGCGCGGCTCATCTGCCACATCCGCGATCTCGTCGACGAATTCCGCGCCAAGGGCCCCTTCGACGAACTCTACGACGTGCCCTTCACTACCGGTCAGACGAGCACGATCAAAGGCGGCAACGCGATCAACACCGTGCCTGCCGAATGCAACTTCGAGTTCGAGTTCCGCAATCTGCCGACGATCGATCCGGACCAGATCTTCAGGCGCATCGAGGCGTACGCGCACGACACGCTGCTGCCGAAGATGCTGAAAGAGCACGGCAACGCGGCCATCGAATTCACGAAGCTCGCGTCGGCGCCGGGCCTCGACGCCACCGAGCAGGCCGCGATCACGCAACTCGTGCGCGCGCTCACGCAAAACCAGGACAAGCACAAGGTCGCCTACGGCACCGAAGCGGGCCTCTTCGCCAACGCGGGCGTGCCGAGCATCGTGTGCGGTCCGGGCAATATCGAGCAGGCGCACAAGGCCAACGAGTACGTGTCGCTCGAACAGCTCATTCAGTGTGAAGCGTTCCTCGGCAAGTTCATTCACAGCATGTCCGTCGAAGCACAGGCTCGCTGACCTTTTTCAGAACGAAAAGCCATGTCCACTGCCACGCAGCATTCCGACAATACGATCGACGGCACGCCCATTCCGACGCTCGACGAGATCGCCGAGCAGCACATGGCGCTTACGCCCTGGGTCGCGCGCACGCCGACCTTCGAGCGTCACGATTTCCCGACGCTCGAAGGCACACCGATCACGTTCAAGTTCGAACTGCTGCAGGCGAGCGGCACGTTCAAGGCGCGCGGCGCGTTCTCGAACATCCTCGCGCTCTCGGACAGCGAGCGCTCGGCGGGCGTCACCTGCGTGTCGGCAGGCAATCACGCAGTGGCGGTGGCATACGCGGCGCAGCGCATGGGCGTGGGCGCGAAGGTCGTGATCATCAAGAGCGCGAGTCCAGCGCGCGTGGCGCTCTGCCGGCGCTTCGGCGCGGAAGTCGTGTTCGCGGAGAACGTCGCGGAGGCATTCAATGTCGTGCGCCGCGTCGAAGCGGAAGAAGGACGCGTCTTCATCCATCCGTTCAACGGCTATCGCACGGTGCTCGGCACGGCGACGCTCGGCTACGAGTGGACTTCGCAGGCGCCCGATCTCGACGCGGTGATTCTGCCGATCGGCGGTGGCGGCCTGGCCGCGGGCGTCTCGACGGCGATGCGGCTCGCGAACCCGTCGCTGCATGTCTACGGCGTGGAACCCGAAGGATCCGACGCCATGAAGCGCAGCTTCGAAGCAAATCACACGATCAAGATGGGCGCGATGCACGGCATCGCCGATTCGCTCATGGCGCCGCACACCGAGCAGTACAGCTATGAGCTGTGCCGGCGGCATATCGACGACATCGTGACCGTGTCGGACAGCGAGTTGCGCCACGGCATGCTGCAGCTTTTCAGCGAGCTCAAGCTCGCGGTCGAACCGGCGTGCGCGGCGGCCACCGCCGCCCTGCTCGGCCCGTTGCGCGAGCGCTTGCAGGACAAGCGCGTCGGCGTGCTGTTGTGCGGCACCAATACCGATCCGGCGACCTTCGCGAAGCATCTGGCGAACGCCTGACATGCACGCGGCCCCTTGAGGGGCCGCGTCTCTATCCATCGCCGCGTCGTCGGCGTTACATGACGCCCGCGAGCCTTCTGCGCTCACTGCGCTGCATGAAGGCGTTCGCCGCGATCACGCCGATCGTCACGAGCGCGATGAACAAGGTCGCGAGCGCGTTCATCTCCGGATTCAGACCCAGGCGCACGCGCGAGAACACGACGAGCGGGAGCGTCGTCGAGCCTGGACCGGAGAGGAACGCGGAGAGCACGAGATCATCGATCGACAGCGTGAACGACAGGAGCCAGCCGGCGACGAGCGCCTGCGAGATCAACGGTAGCGTGATCGCGAAGAACACGCGCAGCGGCGTTGCGCCGAGATCGAGCGCGGCTTCCTCCAGCGACGGATTCAGCTCCCGCACACGCGATTCCACGATGATCGCGACATACGAGATGCACAGCATCACGTGTCCGATCCAGATCGTGAAAAAGCCGCGATCCGGCCAGCCCATGAGCTTCGCCATTTCGACGAACAGCAAGAGCAGCGAGATGCCCTGAATGACTTCCGGAATCACGAGCGGCGCGTTGATCATGCCCGCGTAGAGCGTGAAGCCCTTGAAGCGTCCCATGCGCGCGAGCACGAAGCCCGCCCACGTGCCGATCACGACCGACGCGCAGGCCGTAAAAAACGCGATGCGCAGCGACAGCCACGCGGCGTTGATGAGTTCGTCATCCGTGATGAGCGCGCGATACCACTTGAGCGACGGCTCGGTCCAGACGGTGACGAGCGGCGAATCGTTGAACGAATAAACGATGAGGCTCAGGATCGGGATATACAGAAACGCGAATCCAATACCCAGCGCGGTGATTTGCAACGGACGGCTGGGCCTGATCATCGCTTCTCCTCCAGTTGCTTCGCCTGGAAGTGCTGGAAAAGCGCCATCGGCACGAGCAGCAGCAGGACCATCGCGCAGGTGACGGCGGAGGCCATCGGCCAGTCGGCATTGTTGAAGAACTCGTTCCACATGACGCGGCCGATCATGAGCGTATCCGCGCCGCCGAGCAGTTCGGGAATCACGTACTCGCCCACCGCCGGAATGAACACGAGCAGACAGCCCGCGATGATGCCGTTCTTCGACAACGGCAACGTGATCTGCACGAACGCCTTCCAGGGCTTCGCGCCGAGATCGTAGGCCGCTTCGAGCAAGGTCAGATCCATTTTCACGAGATGCGCGTAGAGCGGCATCACGAGAAACGGCAGATACGAATACACCATGCCGATATACACCGCGATATTCGTGTGATACAGCTCGATCGGCGAATGTAGCAGGCCGATCGACATCAGAAAGTTGTTGAGCAAGCCGTTGTTCTTGAGAATGCCGATCCACGCATACACGCGGATCAGAAACGACGTCCAGAACGGCAGCATCACCGCCATCATCAGGATGTTGCGCGTGGACGGATTCGAGCGCGCGATGTAGTACGCCATCGGATAGCCGATCAAGAGGCACAGCAAGGTCGACACCGCCGCGACCAGCAGCGAATTCATGTAGGTCGCGAAGTACAGGCTGTCCTGCACGAGGAACGCGTAGTGCGCGAGGTCGAGCGCGATATGCATCACGCCCTGTTCCATCGACACGAGATCCGTGTACGGCGGAATGCCGAGCTGGCTGTCCGCGAAGCTGATCTTCACGACGAGCAGGAACGGCACGAAGAACAGCAGCAGGAGCCACAGATACGGCCCGCCGATGACAAGCGTGCGCCCGCTCACGCCCATGCGGTTGAGCAGCTTCGTCATCATGAGGTCAGCACCACGCCCGCGGACGCGCTCCAGCGCACATAGACTTCGTCGTCGAAGGTGGGCGAATCGATCTCGCCGATCGCGAGGCTCGACAGGTTCGCGACCACGACCTTGCCGGAATCGAGCGTCACGTGATAAAGCGTGTAGCCGCCCATGTACGCGATGTTCGTCACCCTGCCGCGGCCCCAGTTGAACGTGCCTTCGGGCGGCTTGCGCGTGAGTGCGATGCGCTCCGGACGCACGGAGATCGTCACCGGCATGCCGAGCGGCCCGGTGATGCCGTGGCTCACATAGAGACGCACGGGCAGGTCCTGCGATTCGACGAAGACGTGATCCGGCTCGTCTTCCACGACATTGCCGTCGAAGAGATTGGTCGAGCCGATGAACTGCGCCGAGAAGCGCGTGTTCGGATATTCGTACACCTCGTGCGGCGTACCGAGCTGCACGATCTGGCCTTCGCTCATCACGGCGAGGCGATTGGCCATCGTCATCGCCTCTTCCTGATCGTGCGTCACCATGATGCAGGTGACGCCCACCTGATCGAGAATGTTCACGAGCTCGATCTGCGTGCGCTGGCGGATCTGCTTGTCGAGCGCGGACATGGGCTCGTCGAGCAGAAGCAGCTTCGGGCGCTTCACGAGACTGCGCGCGAGCGCGACGCGCTGCTGCTGACCGCCCGACAACTGATGCGGCTTGCGTTTGGCGAACTTCGCCATCTGCACGAGTTCGAGGGCGTTGTTCACGCGATCCTTCAGCTCGCCGCCCTTGACGCCTTCCTGCTTTAGCCCGAACGCGACATTCGATTCCACGCTCATGTGCGGAAATAGCGCGTAGGACTGGAACATCATGTTCACCGGCCGGTTATACGGCGGCATCTTCGCGAGGTCTTCGCCGTCGATCAGGATCTGCCCTTCGGTCACCGACTCGAGCCCGGCGAGCATGCGCAAAAGCGTCGACTTGCCGCAGCCCGAGCTGCCGAGCAGCGCGAACAGCTCGCCCTTCTTCACCGACAGGTTGACGCCCCGCACGGCCGTCGTCTCGTCGAATTTCTTCACGACGTTGACGATCTGCACGAAGTTGTCGTCCGTGCCCTGGGCCGATGGAGAAATGCCCGGCTCGCGCCGGCCGGAATTAGGCGCTGCCTTCAACGCGCTCGACTGCTCACTCATGATTGCCTGTTCGACTCCTTGCTTCCATGCGTCTTGCGTGACCCGCGCCGACGCGCGTTGCGATCACGAACAAAGCCCCCGGGGGTCCAGGGGCTTCGTCGATTCAAAAGAATACCCGGCTTTCGGGGTTCATCGGCCGGACTTGAATTCCGTCCAGAGGCGCGTCTGCAGACGCTGGATCTCGGGCGGCAGCGGCTTCAACAGGAACAGCGTCTTGATGACGTCCTGCGGTGGATACACGGCCGGATCGTTCGCGACATCCTTGTCCACGTACTTGCGCGCTTCCAGATTCGCGCTCGGGTAGTAGACCGCGTTCGTGATCGCGGCGTGAACCTGCGGCGTCTCGATGTAGTTGATCCACTCGTGCGCGGCGTCCTTGTTCTTCGCGTCCTTCGGGATCGCCATCACGTCGAACCACACGGGCGCGCCGCCCTTCGGAATGTAGTACTCGATCTTGAACGCCTTCTTCGCGTCCACGGCGCGATGCTTCGCGATCACGACGTCGCCCGACCAGCCGTAAGTGAAGCAGATGTCGCCGCCCACCATGTCGTTGATGTAGCCCGACGAGTTGAACTGCGTGATGTACGGGCGGATCTTCTTCATCATCGCGAGCGCCTCGCGATAATCGGCCGGATTCGTGCTCATCGGATCCTTGCCGATGTAATGCAGCGCGGCCGCGAACATCTGGTCCGGCGCGTCCAGCACCGAGACGCCGCACGCCTTCAGCTTCGAGATGTTCTCGGGCTTGAAGAGGATGTCCCAGTTGTTCAGCTCTGCGTTCGGCCCGAGGATCTGTCTGGCCTTGTCGACGTTATAGCCGAGGCCGGTCGTGCCGTAGGCCCAGGGCACCACGTACTTGTTGCCCGGGTCCGCGCCCTCGACGAGCTTCATCAGGTCGGGATCGAGATACTTGAGATTGGGCAGCTTCGACTTGTCTAGCGGCGAGAAGATATTCGCGGCGATCTGCTTGCCCGCGTAATTGCTCGTCGGCACGACGATGTCATAGCCGGAACGGCCGGTGAGAAGCTTGGCCTGGAGGGTGTCGTCGCTGTCGTAGTTGTCGTACTTCACCTTGATGCCGGTCTGCTTGGTGAAGTTGGGAATCGTGTCCTTCGCGATATAGTCCGACCAGTTGTACACGTTCAACTGCGTGTCCTTCGCGAATGCAGCGAGCGGAGTCAACATCGCGACGCATGCCAGTGCGCCCGCCAGCCGCGCCGTGCGGCCCGCCAGTTTCTCGTTCATCTCGATTCTCCCTTGTTCCGACTTGTCACGGCACCGCGCCGGCCCGGCGCATTGTCCCATCGTCCGATGCTCGCCCGCGACGCCCTTAAAACCCCGAAAACTACCATTAAACGCATGTGCGACAAAAATTAAAGCATCGCCTGTCGCGCAAAATGTACACGCCCTTGCGCAACGCGTCCGCAGTCTTGCCACGCGGGCTTCTCCCCGGCTTTCCGCCGCTCGCGGGCGGGCGGAAAGAGCGCGCATTTTAGCCCCTAATCGGCCCCGGCGGCATCTGATAAAACCACACTCGTCAAAAGGAGACGCGCGCGCGTAAGCCCGATGCAATGTCATTATTCGTGACCGGCCTGCGACGTCCCGTAAATGGGCGCCCGCGCCTGACGAATAGCCAGCGGAACAGTTGTTGCGAGCCAATTCGACGTGCGCCGCGAAGTGCGGCGTCTTCTGAACCGGCAACGCACGCGTACACGACTGATATGACGCCGCCGTTGCATCGCTATTCGAGGCCGCGTCCCGCATGAACACCAATCCGTCCGCGCTCGCCCAGCTTTGCCCCGCGCCGTCCGACGCGCAGCCGCCCGCGGCCGCCCCACGTCCGCGCGGGCGCTGGTATTCGTTCGCCGGCGCGGGCGCGCTCGTCGCCGTGGGCTACATGGATCCCGGCAACTGGGCGACGGCGCTCGCGAGCGGCGCGCGCTACGGCTACTCGCTGCTCTTCGTCGTCCTGCTCGCGAGCCTGATGGGCGTGCTGCTGCAATGGATCGCGTCGCGCGTTGGCGTCGTGACCGGGCGCGATCTCGCGCAACTCTGCCGCGAGCGCTACAGCCGACGTACGACGTTCGTGCTGTGGATCGCGTGCGAGATCGCGATCATCGCGTGTGACGTCGCGGAGGTCGTCGGCAGCGCAGTGGCGCTGCAGTTGCTCTTCGGCCTCTCGCTCACCGTGGGCGTGCTGATCTCTGCGGTCGCGACTTTCGCGATGCTTGCGCTGCAAAGCCGTGGCAGACGTCCGCTACAGCGCGCCGTGACGGCGCTGATCCTCTTGGTGAGCGTCTGCTTCGTGGTCGAGCTCGCGCTCGCGCATCCGGCCTGGGGCGACGCCCTGCGCGGGCTGGCGCCCTCCGGCGCGTTGCTGCGCGATGCCGGCATGCTCTGGCTCGCGGCCGGCGTGCTCGGCGCGACGGTGATGCCGCACAACCTGTATCTGCATTCCGCGCTCGTCAAGGAGTACGCGAGCCCACGCGACGACGCGACGATCAGGCGCGCGCTCTACGGCGTGAACATCGACACCTTCGGCTCGCTCGGTCTCGCGTTCGTCGTCAACGCGTCGCTGCTGGTGGTCGCGGCCGCCGTGTTCCACGCGAGCGGCCATACGGACGTCGACGATCTCGCCGATGCGCACCGGCTCATCGCGCCGCTCGTCGGCAGCCATTGGGCGGGCGTCGTGTTCGCCGCCGCCCTGCTCGCCTGCGGCCTGAACGCGACCGTGACCGGCACGCTCGCCGGCCAGGTGGTGATGGAGGGCTTCCTGCGGCTCAAGATGGCGCGCTGGGCCCGCGCGCTCCTGACGCGCGGCCTCGCGATCGGCCCGGCGCTGGTCGCGGTCGCGAGCTTCGGTCAGCACGGCTCGAACGCCCTGCTCGTCGCGACACAGGTCGTGCTGAGCCTGCAATTGCCGCTCGCGGTGATACCGCTCGTGCGCTTCGCCTCCGATGCCGGGCTGATGGGCCGCTGGCGCGTCGCGCGCGCGCCGCTCGCACT
>LRBF01000164.1 GCA_001580565.1 Caballeronia megalochromosomata
CAGTGCGTCATTGAATTGGCACCCGGTCTATGTTTAGATATGGCTCATGGGAAAGATGAATCTGACCGATACCGAACGCGAGCAACTGCTGTCGGCGGCACGCAGTCGAACGGTGCGTGCGGCAGACGTACGACGCGCGAAGTTGATCCTGATGCTCGAGGACGGCGAATCGCGCGACAGCATCATGCGTACACTGGGTTGCGACTCGCGCTTCATCGCGCGCTGGTCGGGGCGCTTTCTTAGCGAGCGACTGTCCGGCATGTACGCCCGGCACCCCGGGCGCGCTCCCAAGCAACCGCCCGCCAAACTTGAGGCGCGGGTACTCAACTGCACTCTCAAGCACAAACCCGCCGACGGCTCGACACACTGGAGTAGCTACAAGCTCGCGGCAGAACTCGGTGACGTTTCGGTCTCCGCGGTGCAGCGCATCTGGCGCAAGCACGGCATCAAGCCGCAACAACTCGAGCGGCACATGGTCTCCAATGACCCGGACTTTGAGGCCAAAGCGGCCGATGTGATCGGGCTTTATCTGAACCCGCCGGCGCACGCAGCGGTGTTCTGCGTGGACGAGAAGACCGCGATTCAGGCACTCGACCGCAAGGACCGGATGCTGCCGCTGTCGCCTGGGCGCGCCGAGAGTCACGGCTTCGAGTACAAGCGCAACGGCACGCTCAGCCTGTTCGCGGCGTTCAATACAGCGACCGGCGAAGTGCTGGGCAAGACGGTGGCGCGCCACACCAGCGAACAGTTCGTGGCCTTCCTGACCGATGTCGTCGCCAGCCAGCCCAAACGCAGGGAAATCCACGTGATCTGCGACAACGTCAGCAGCCACAAGACGCAGCGGGTCACCGACTTTCTCAACGCGCATCGCAACGTTCGTCTGCACTTCACGCCGACGTACTCGTCGTGGCTAAACCAAGTCGAAAACTGGTTCTCGCGCATCCAGCGTGATGTCATCGCCCGCGGCATCTTCACTTCAGTAAAAGATCTGGATCGCAAGCTCATGCACTACATCCGCGAGCACAACAAAAACCCGAAGCCGATCAAGTGGAAGTATGACGATCCTTCGCGCCGGATCCACCCGGTGTCAAATCAATGACGCAGTCGACTAGCGCGACCCCATTCACGGTGCGGTCGCTCGCCATCGGCGCCGAGGAAATGATGCAGCGCTGCAATGGCGGCCCACTCGATCCGTTCTGGCTCGCGATATTCCACAAGGTCTTCTCGTACGCATGTTTCCACTGCGCGCCCGT
>LRBF01000165.1 GCA_001580565.1 Caballeronia megalochromosomata
GCCGCGACAACGAAACGGACCGCGCCATGACGACGGGCCGGAACGACAAGCGCACGATCGACCGATCCTACCGGGTCATCGTGGCGGTTGGGCAGCCAGGCGCCTTTGTGAAAGACATCCGGCGCACGTCCGTGCTTGCCGCGCGGCACCTCCTGGGCATCATCGGACACGGCGATTCTCCTTGCGCGCCTGTTCTTCCTTTCCGGGCTCGGCTTCCGCTGCTTCCCACGGGTCGCGCCGATTGAAGTACATGCGCACATAGCCGCGCGGATTCGCGGGGCCGCCGAAGCCGATCTCGCTCCACGCGTGCGGATGCGAGTAGTAGGCGCCGCAAATATCGTGGAGCACGCGTTGCTGAAAGAAAAGCTCACACGACATGCCTTGCCATGCGCCGTGGCTGAGCTTGCCGTGCTGCATGTCGCTCAATAACGACTTTCGCGCATCCTCGTCGATGCGAGCGAAGGGCAATTCATGACGCGCTCGGCTTTCGGCGTCGAGCGCCGCGAGGCCGATGCGCCATGCGTCGCGCATCGACGGAAGGCGTGCATCGCGATAGCCATCACCGCCGCCTTTGGCGAGCTTCGCGTCAAGCAGCGCGGCCAAGGGCACGGGCTCGCGATCGAAATCGCTTCTTGGGTCGCTGCCTTTGCATTGCGGCACAATGCACGCGCAGAGCGCGCGCACTGCGTTCCACTGCACGGCATCGAAGAAGCGCGGCTCTCTCGGCGTGGCGAGCCGCGCGTCGATGACCGCGCGCGTGATGTCGTCCCACGACGGCGTGTCGCGTTTGTCCAGCACGTTGTACTCGGGATAGCGAGGGAGATTCATCGCTCGGTCTCCCGCAGGCGCTGCGCAGCAAGTCCCGCCAGCGCGAGCGCCGAAAAGCTCGGCGGCGCAGGCAGTGGAGGTCCATTGAACAAATTCTGGCTCCAGTTGCGCCATCCGCCTTGATTGCGGGCGATGCCTCGCGCATGAAATCCGACACCGATGACGCCGAGCGCCGCGGTCATGCGCAGCCAGAGCCGCGTGAACCAGCGCGATCGGGGTGCAGCAATCGCGGTGTTCACAAGCAGCGCCGCAGCGACGGGCGGGATCACAATAGGCGCGTACATCGCCGGGTTTTGAAATGCGCCGCGAAAATGCAGCAGCGCGACTTCGCCCAGCGTGCCGACCAGGCCCGCGCTTGTTACCAGCGCCA
>LRBF01000166.1 GCA_001580565.1 Caballeronia megalochromosomata
GCTATTTCGTGCTGAACCAGCACGATTAAGGTACTAGCTTGTCAGACCGTGCGCGGTCCAAGCCCGGTTCTGCTTGTGAGGGCACTCGCTATTGCCGGGCCATTCAGCCAATCGCCTGTGCCGCGGCCGGTGTGAAGTGCTTAGGCTGGGACAAGCTGTTTCTTTGGTCACTTTCTTTGCAGCAGCAAAGAAAGTGACTGCCGCCCCGCACAGGGGCAGTGCTAATAGACCGACACGAAAACGGGATCCACCGAAAACGAAAGTCTGCGAAGCGCCTGTAGCCAAACAAAGTCCCTAAGACGCTCTAACCCGCGACCGGCCGCGCATCGAGCCGCTCGATCAAGCCTTCGAGCACCTCCGAGCACGGCGCTTCGACTTTCAGCGCAAGAAGCGCATCGGCCCGCGTCCTGCCGATATTGATCGCCGCAATCGGCTTGCCGCCCTTCGCGGCCCACTCGCAAAAGCGATATCCCGAATACACCATCAGCGACGACCCGACGACGAGCATCGCATCGGCGGCATCCAGCGAGCGCGCCGCATCATCGACGAGTGCGCGCGGCACGCTCTCGCCGAAAAACACCACGTCGGGCTTGAGCACGCCGCCGCAACGCGTGCAGCCGGGCACATCGAACGATGCGAAGTCGAGATCCTCGATGTGCGCATCGCCGTCCGGCACCGCGGGCGCCGTATGGCCGACGAAATCCGGATTCGCCGCTTCGAGCAAGCGCTGCACCGCGGCACGCGTATGGCGCTCGCCGCATTCGATACAGCGCACCCGCCCGATATTGCCGTGCAGCTCGATCACATCGGGATTGCCCGCGCGGGTATGCAGCCCGTCGACATTCTGCGTGACGAGCCGATGCACCCGCGAGCGCGCCGCAAGCGCCCGCAGCGCGTGATGCGCGGCGTTCGGCCGGGCGTTTTGCACGACCGGCCAGCCGATGAGACTGCGCGCCCAGTAGCGGCGGCGCGCGTATTCCGAGCCGAGAAAATCCTTCAGCAGGATCGGCGCACGGCCCGTGCGCTGGCCTTCGCGGTCGCGATAACAGGGAATGCCCGACTCCGTGCTGATGCCCGCGCCCGACAGCACGAAAAGCCGCGGATGCCGTTCGACGAATTCATGAAGCTGCTGCACGTGTGATCCTTTTTTGCGCGTTCTGCGGGATTCGCTCTCGTGGAAATATAAGGCGAAACTGCACGCGCCGCTCACCGCGATTCTGGCCTTACCACTTTTTCAATATTGAAATTGGCTTGACCAAATCAGCCGGCATCGTTAGATTGTCGGACGCCCCACTCCAAAGACATCACGAGACAACAGCATGCTGACCGTCATTTGCGAAACGCCCGGAATCCTGAAAGCCGAACAGCGCGAGAAGCCGCAGCGCGGCGAGAACGATGTGTTGTTGCGCGTGAAGCGCGTCGGCGTATGCGGCACCGACCTGCACATCTTCACCGGCAATCAGCCGTATCTCTCGTATCCGCGTGTGATGGGCCACGAGTTGTCCGGCGTGATCGAGGAAGCGGACCCGGCGAGCGGCCTGAAGGCGGGCGACACCGTCTACGTGATGCCCTATCTCTCCTGCGGCGAGTGCATCGCGTGTCGGCAGGGCAAGACCAATTGCTGCGTGAAAATCCAGGTGCTCGGCGTGCATCGCGACGGCGCGTTCACCGAATATCTGAATCTGCCCGCACAATTCGTCCACAAGGCCGAGGGCGTCACGCTCGATCAGGCCGCGATGATCGAATTCCTCGCGATCGGCGCCCACGCCGTACGCCGCGCGGACGTCAAGCCGGGACAACGCGTGCTGATCGTCGGCACGGGTCCGATCGGCATGGCGGCCATCACGTTCTCGCGCCTGCGCGGCGCGAACGTCACCGCGCTCGACACGCGCGAAGACCGCCTCGCGTTCTGCAAGCGCGAGCTGAAAGTGGACGCCACCGTGCAGATCGGCGAGCGCGACAAGGAAGCGCTCTCGACGCTCACGAACGGCGAATTCTTCGACGTGGTGTTCGACGCGACCGGCAACTCGCGCGCGATGGAACGCGGCTTCGAGTTCATCGCGCACGGCGGGAAGTATGTGCTGGTATCGATCGTGCCGGATCGCATTTCCTTCGCCGATCCCGAGTTCCACAAGCGCGAAGCGACGCTGCTCGCGAGCCGCAACGCGACACCCGAAGACTTCGAGACCGTGCTCGCCGCGATGCGTAAAGGCGAAGTGCCGACCGATGCGCTCAACACGCATCGCCTGACGCTCGCCGATGTGCCCGAGCAGTTCTCGTCGCTGCTCGATCCGAAAGCGGGCGTCGTGAAGGCGATCGTCGAGTGCTGATGGTGTGATCAGGGTGCGCCGCGCGCGTGGCGCGGCCGCCCTTGCGCGTCGTGCCAGGGCTCGGCGCTCCTGCACCAGATTTCATATTGCGGCGGATACACGCCGGTCTCATCGAAGATGCCGGTCGGCACTTCGATCTCGTCGATGCCGTCGAACGCCAGATAGACCGGCGAGCCGCACGACGGGCAATGGTGCCGTTTGCCCGTCGTCGAACTTTCCCATCCCACCGTGTCGCCCGACACCTGAACCGCGCTGCGCGCAAAGATCGCATAGACGCCGAACGGCGCGCCGTGTATGCGCCGGCATGTCATGCAGTGGCACAGATTAACTTCCTTCGGCTCGCCCACGACGCGCACGCGCACCGCGCCGCATGCGCATCCGCCTTCGTGAATCGGCTGAACGTTCACGCGGTGCATCGACGATTCATCGCGTAAAGTAGCCGCGATTCTGCATGCACTCGCTGTAGGCGCGCCAGTAGCGCGTCATCGGCGGCTCGGGCGGCGGCAGCGGCGGCATCTTCATGTCGCCGCCGTAGATCGCATCCGATGCGCCGGACGCGCCAGCCGCCATCGATGCGGGCACGGCCGGCATGCCGGGCATCGGGCCGGACGCGCCAGGCAGCCCCGACGCACCCGAGACCCGCCCCGGCGGCAAGTTCGACGCCGCGATCGCCGCCGATGCACCCGATGCGGGCGCCGCAGCGGAAGCCGCGAGCGCACCCGATGCGCCCGCTGGCAGAGGCGGCTCGACCGGACGCGGCGGGGTGAGCACGCGCGTTTCGCGCTGGGCATCGCGCGGCGGCGTCTGCGCTTCGCGCGCAATGTTCACTTTGGTTGTCTGATTGGCGTAGCCGTAGCAGGCGGCGTTGTCGACCGATTGCTGCCACGCGCTCTGGCTGCGTCCGGGCACGGCGAGCGGCTGTTGCGCGAAGGCGGCGCCACACGCCGCGAGCAAGGCGATTCCCGCGTAAGTGGAAGGTCTCATTGGCTTGCAGTTCCCCGATGCGGTTTTATTAGTCGTTGCAGCTCGCATACCGCTCGCGCGTGCTCACACACGCTCGAACGGCGCGAGTCTGCGCCGGGCCTGCTGCCAAGGATACCGCGGCCGCCAAACCGTCCACGCCAGAAGCACCGGCATCTTCCGCCAATTTTCAGACATAGCGCGGCGTGGCGCACACTCGTGAAGGCATGCCGCGCGTCAGAACTTCATGCCGACGCCGATGCCGATGACCCACGGATCGATCTTGAGCGAGCCGAGATCCGCGCCGTCGGCTGACGCGCTCGTGCGCATCCAGATCTTCTTCAGGTCCGCGTTGACGAAGAGATTCTTCGCCACCTGCACGTCCACGCCCGCCTGCAGCGCCGGGCCGAAGCTGCTGTGCCTGATCGACACGGGCGTGTCGCCGGCCTTCAGCTTGTCGTTGTAGAAATACGTGTAATTCACGCCCGCGCCGACATACGGACGCACGCGGCCCGCATGATTGAAGTGATATTGCAGGAGCAGCGTCGGCGGCAGCACGCTCACGCCGCCCAGTCCGCCGATGTTCGATGTCACCTGATGCCGCGACGTGCCCAGAATCAGTTCCACGCCGATCTCGTCGCGAATCATGTAGGTGAAATCGAGCTCCGGCACGATCGCGTTGTTCACGTCCACGCCGAGCGTGCCGAGCGCGCCGCCCGCTTTCACATCGGGCTGGATGCTGATCGCGCGCAGGCGCACCAGCACGTCGCCGGCGTGGATGCCGCCCATCGATTCGCTCGACGATGCATCGCTCGCCGCGTGCGCCGCGCCTGCGAAGAGTGCCGCGCACGCCATCACCATTGCCCCGAGACCTTTTTTCATTTCTATTTTTCCCACGTCAAAAAGCGGGGATTTTCCCGGGCGCGCGCACCGGCGCCATTGACCGCGGTCAACGCGTGATCACGCGGCCTCGGTCAGCGGCGAGAAGCTTGAGCATCGACAAGCGTGCGCTCGAAAGCCGCATGCAGGCGGGTCCATGCTTTGCTAGACATTGGGAAAGCGCAGAACAAAGGGAGGCAGGCGATGAGACCCACATTCGGCACGCTCGGGCGCATGACGGGGATTCTGCTCGGCGGCACGCTGGCCGTCGTCGCGAGCGCTAAGCAGGCGCCGCAGAAACCGAACAAGCTCGAATACGACAGCACGCCTGCGTATCAGGAAAAAAACGTCACGCCGCCCGCTGCCGCCGCCGCGAATGCCAGCGATGCGCTGAAGACGCGGCCGGGCAAGACGTCATCGGGCAAGGGTGCCGCGCCCGACCGGCCGAACGGGCTCGGCTTCGATGCAGGCGCGAACAGCATGGGCAAGAAGCAATAAGCCGACCGACTGCGATTGTGTCGATCAGGCGTCGGCTGGTTTGTCGGGCCACGGCCACGTCGAATAGCGTGATGCCTTCGTTGCCTTGCCCTTCTGCTTCTGCGGGGCCTGAGCGGGCGCCGCATGCGCCGGGGCCGCGCTTTCCGCAGTGTCCGGCACATTCTCGCCGAACCACGGCACTTCCTTGCGTCGCTCCTGCATGTATGCATCCCAGCCCTTCGCGTTATCCGCGAAGAGATCGTGCTTGACGGTGTTGGCGAGCATCGGCCGATTCAGCGTTTCGTCGAGCAGCGCCTTCGGCCACACGAAGAACGCGCCCGATGCGCGGCGGATGAAATCGCGCGGCGCCATCTTTTCGTCGATGAAGCCGAGCAGCGTGAAGCCCGCGAGCGCCTCGTTGCCCTTCACCGCTTCGCCGATGCTCGCGTATTCGTCGGCGCATTGGCTCAGGCAAAACACCGACTCCAGCACGTCGCCGAGGTGCAGCAACAACGCGCGTCGTTCGTAGGGATCTTGCATGGCGGTCTCTTGTTTCGTCATTCGCTGTTCCGATATGTCGAGGGTGGATTCTGCGGCGCGCGTACTGTCGAGCTCGCCGCGTTCATCTCAATTTTAACGAACCCGTCGCGACGACGTCGTCACGGGTCACTTCGTAAAGCGCGTGCGAAAGCTCAGCCGATAGTCATTCGGCGACACGCCGAGCCGCCGCGCGAACACGAGCCGCATGCGATCCGCCGTGCCGAAGCCACAATCGTACGCGACGGTTTTCAGCGGCGTGTCGCTGCTTTCGAGCATATTGCGGGCCGCGTCGACGCGTGCGCGTTCGACGAACTCATGCGGCGTCATCTGCGCGAGCTGCACGAAGGCGCGCGCGAAGTTGCGCTCGCTCATGGCCGCGACGCTCGCCAGTTGCGCGACCGACAGCCGCTCGCCGATGTGCTCCATCACATACGCCTGCACTTTCGCGACCGGCGAGGTTTCGTCGGCGGGTGCGCTCAGATACGGGCTGAACTGCGACTGGCCGCCGCGCCGCTGCGCGAACACGACGAGGCGTTTCGCGACCGCGAGCGCGACCTGCGCGCCATGATCTTCGGCGACGAGCGCGAGCGCGACATCGATGCCCGCCGTCACGCCCGCCGACGTGACGAGCCTGCCGTCGCGCATGTAGATGCGATCCAGCTCGACGCGTGCGCGCGGGAAACGCTCCGCGAGGCGCGGCGCGTTCTGCCAGTGCGTGGTGACATTGCGGCCGTCGAGCAGGCCCGCGTGACCGAGCGCGAATGCGCCCGTGCAGATTGAACCGTAACGCTCGCAGTGTGAGGCGACATCGGCGAGCCAGGCCGTCAGCCGGGGATCGGGTTCGTCGACGGGAAGCGCCGGGCCGCCCGCGACGAGCGCGGTGCCGTAGCGCCGGGCCGCTTCATCGAAAGACAGATCCGCGACGAGACGCGTGCCGTTCGAGGCGCGCACGATGTGCTCCGCGGGACCGACGAGCGTGATCTCGTACGCGCTCGATGCGGGAATGAAGCCGTTCGCTTCCGCGAACACATCGACGGGACCGGCCACATCGAGCGCCTGCACGCCCGGAAAGATTGCGATCGCGACTGTACGCATCGAAAGGAAGGTCCGTGATGAGCGCGCGTGGCAGAAGACGGCGTGCGCCTGGCAGGCTTCGACGCGTCGTTCCGATTGAGACACGAAGGCGTTTTGGCGAGACTAAAGGCATCCGACGCGCTGCGCGATTTTAACAACGCACCGGCATTCGCGTCTTTGACCCACTCATATCACGGAGCCACACTCATGAGCGAAATCATTGCAGGCATCAGGATTCCCGACAGCCAGATGGCGCGCGAAGCCACGCAACTCGTGCGCGATACCGAGCCCGACCTGCTCTACCACCATTCGCGCCGCGTGTTCCTGTTCGGCGCGCTCGCGGGCGAACGCAAGCAACTGAAGTACGATCCCGAACTGCTTTATATCGGCGCGATGTTCCATGACATGGGCCTCACCGAAGCGTACAGCAGCCCGCATGACCGCTTCGAAGTCGATGGCGCGAACGCGGCGCGCGATTTCCTGCGTCAGCATGGCATCGGCGAATACGAGATCGAACAAGTGTGGGACGCGATCGCACTCCATACGACGCCCGGTATTCCGCAGTACAAGAAGCCAGTCGTCGCGCTGGTCACGGCGGGCGTCGAGATGGACGTGCTCGGTCTTGCCTACGATGAATTCAGCGCGGATCAGCGGCGCCTCGTGGTCGCGGCGCATCCGCGCGAGGCGAATTTCAAGGAGGGCATCATCGATGCATTCGCGCAAGGCACGATCGGGAAGCCCGAATCGACGTTCGGCAACGTCAAGGCCGATGTGCTCGCACTGAAAGACCCGAACTACAGGCGCCTGAACTTCTGCAGCATCATTCTCGGCTCGGCATGGAACGATCAGCCTCACGATCATGCGACGTGCCGCGATCCGGCGCATCTACACGCGTGACTTACGCTCCGTCGGCCGCGTGCGCGGCGTTCACGCGCTCGGCGAGCTTCGCGTCATAGCTCGAATGCACGTGCACGCGCTTCTTCTCGGGATTCGCATACGAATAGGCCTTGCGCAGCGCGAGCGATGCTTCATGGAAGCCCGACAGAATGAGCTTCTGCTTGTTCGGATAGTTGGCGATATCGCCGACCGCGAAGATGCCGGGCCGCGACGATTCATAGTTCGACGTATCCACTTCGATGCGCCCGCCACGCACATCGAGATTCCATGTGGCGATCGGTCCGAGTTCCGAGACGAGCCCGTAGAGCGCGACGATCTTGTCCGCGGCGAGATCGGTCGAGCCTTCCACCTGCTTGATGCGCGCGCCGCGCAGCGTGCCATCGGGCGCATCGAGCGATTCGATCATGCCGACGACGAACGCCATCTCGCCCGCTTCGACGGCGCGCTTCATGGTCGCGACCGAGTTCGCCGCCGCCGAGAAGCCGCTGCGCCGATGCACGAGCGTGAGCTTCTTCGCGATGTCCTTCAGCGCGAGCGCCCAGTCGAGCGCCGAATCGCCGCCACCCGCGACGATGATGTTTTTGTCGGCGAAATCCGCCGCGCGGGAGACGCTGTAGTGGATGTCTTTGCCTTCGAGCGCGACGGCTTCGGGCAGTTGCAGCCGCTGCGGGACGAAGGCGCCGTTGCCGGCGGCGATGAGGATCGCGGCGCAGTCGAAGGTCATGCCGCGTTCGGTCGTCACGGTCCAGCGATGATCGCCCTCGTGTTGCGTGACGGACTGCACGCGATGATCGAGATGGATGGGTACATCGAAGGGGCGAATCTGCTCGCGCAGGCGATCGACGAGCTCGCGCGCGGTGCAGGAAGGGATCGCGGGGATGTCGTAGATTGGCTTGTCGGGATAGAGTTCGATGCATTGCCCGCCGATGCGGCCGAGCGTGTCGACGATCTGGCACGTGAGGCCGATCACGCCTGCCTCGAAGGCGGCGAATAGCCCTACCGGGCCTGCGCCTATGATCAACACGTCGGTTTTAATCGCTTCGCTTTGAGGTTCCATTTCCGATTCGCTCTTTCCTTGGTCGGCTGCTTTCCTGGCATTCTTCGGGCCACGATACAGAAAGGCTTTCGTTGGGGCAATCAAGTCCCTGTTGGCTTAGCGGCGATTTTTTTCGCTGGATCCCGTTTTCGTGTCGGTTTATTGGCAC
>LRBF01000167.1 GCA_001580565.1 Caballeronia megalochromosomata
CGTGAACCAGCGCGATCGGGGTGCAGCAATCGCGGTGTTCACAAGCAGCGCCGCAGCGACGGGCGGGATCACAATAGGCGCGTACATCGCCGGGTTTTGAAATGCGCCGCGAAAATGCAGCAGCGCGACTTCGCCCAGCGTGCCGACCAGGCCCGCGCTTGTTACCAGCGCCAGCGCCTGTCCTGCTGGCATGCCGAAGAGGCGCGGCTCGTGCTGAGGTTCATCGCGAAGGCGTTCGGCGACCGCCCCCAGCGCGCCGGAGAACAGCAGTGCCATCGGTGCGCCGATTGGTGCAGCATAGAAGAGGTTGTGCCAACTCCATCGGCCGGGACGCTTGGTGATGTTGTACACATGAAAGCCGGTGCCTGCGAGCCCGGCGAGCACTGCGCCGACATACACCGAATTGCGCACGGGATGACGCTGAGGCTCATGATCGTGCCCACCATGCAGGCCGGCGAGCAGAGACAGTGTCGAGACAACGAGCGGCGTGTACATCGCCGGGTTGTCAAAGGAGCCGCGATAGTGCTCCATCGCGCTGTCCGCGAGCACGGAGAGGGCGAGCAGCGCGGAACTGTGGTTGAACGTGCACGCGGTATCGATATGCGTTTGCGTTCGTGTTTGCGCAGGCGTACGACGATCAGCGCGCTTGCTGGTCCCGATCAGTGCGGCGAGCCCGCATGCCAAGGCGATGCCGACAGTCGTTGTCTTGTTCATTGTTATGCTCTGTCCTTAGATGGCATAGCGCTGGGCGTCCGCATGTTTGAAATCCAGCCCGCAGCCGGGTCGCGACAGGTCTGGTGCGATCGCGCCGTCCACTGCGCGTGGCGCGCCATCGAACAGCATCTGCTCGATGCGAACGTGATCGTGGAACCATTCCTGGTGGCGCAAGCGAGGCGCAGCACACGCGACGTGCAGATGCATCGATGGAGCGCAGTGCGCGGATAGGGGGCGATGAAAAGCGTCGCACATCGCCGCGACGCGCATGAAGCCGGTAATGCCGCCGCAGCGTGTGACATCGGCTTGGAGCACGTCGACGGCGTTACGTGCGAGCAAGGTGCGAAAGTCGTCCTGGGTGTAGCCGTACTCGCCAGCAGCCAGTTCCATCTGCGCGGGCAGTGCGTCGCGCAGTGAGGAGAGTCCCACAAGATCGTCCGAGGAAACGGGCTCTTCAAACCATGCGACGTTTTCTTCGGAAAATCGATACGCATAGTCGAGCGCCTGTTTGCAATCAAGCGCGCCGTTCGCATCGACAAACAAGCCCGCACCGTCGCCGATGGCCCTACGGGCCACACGCACGCGATGTGGGTCACGCGCAGGCTCGCTGCCGATCTTGATCTTGACCCATCGACATCCGTCCTCGAAGACCCAATGCGAAAGCTGCTCGTGCATTTCGTCGTCGCTATAAGTAGTGAAACCCCCACTGCCGTAGAGCGGCACGCGTTCCCTCATCACGCCGAGCAATCGCGCAAGCGGAATGTCGAGGAGCCGAGCTTTCACGTCCCATAGAGCGCAGTCGAGCGCTGAGATCGCCGTCGCCGCAATGCCGGAGCGGCCGATATTGCGCACCTGCTGCTGCATGCGCAGCCAGAGCGCATTGATGTTCCATGCATCGTCGCCGATGAGCAGGGGCGCGAGCGTGGCGTCAATCAGCTTTGCGACGCTCGCATCGTTGTATGTGTAGCCGATGCCGCTCTTGCCCGCCGCCACAACTTCGACGATTACAAGCGTCGTCGCATTCCACGCGAACGAGCCATCGGCCTCAGGCTTGTCGGTGGGGATCGAGTATGCGCGCGCACGAATTGCCTCGATCGCGGCATCCCGTCTAGTCAAGATCATGGCGCGTCCCTCGTCCGCTAGGTGTTCTTGTGGCCCGGTAAGACCGCACCGAGCACTTGTCGTGCGGTTTCGACAATCACATTGCCCTGATTTGGGTCGCCCTTCATGAGTGTCGTCGCGAACGCCTTGGCCTGGTGCAGCGTAATGTGCGGTGGCAGCGGCGGCACGTTCGGGTCGGCTTTCACTTCGATCACCACAGGGCGATCCGACGCGAACGCTTCGTCCCACACGGCCGCCATGCGTTCGGCATCGTCGACGTACAAGCCCTTTAAGCCAATCAGTTCCGCGAACTTGTGATACGGCACGGATGGAATATCCTGCGACGCCTCGAACTTCGGATCGCCCTCCATCACGCGCTGTTCCCAAGTGACCTGATTCAGATCCTGGTTGTTCAGTACCATGCAGATCCAATGCGGACTGGACCATTGCTTCCAGTACTTCGCCACGGTGATGAGCTCGGCCATGTTGTTCATTTGCATCGCGCCATCTCCGACGAGCGCGATCACGGGCCGCTCGGGATGAGCGAACTTCGCTGCGATTGCATAAGGCACGGCCGCGCCCATCGACGCGAGTCCACCCGAGAGCGAGCACATCATGCCGCGCTTCACTTTCAGATCCCGTGCATACCAGTTCGCACATGAACCCGAATCGCTGGTGACGATCGCGTTCGCAGGAACGCGTGGAGAAAGCTCCCACACGGTGCGCTGCGGATTCACGCCAACTTTCGCGGGCTCAAGCGCGCGTTTCTCGAGCGTCTTCCACCAGTCGCCGAGCCAGCCTTCGATATCCTTGCGCCACACGTGGTTCGTTTGCGCTTGCAGGAGGGGCAACAGCGCACGCAAGGTTTCTGCGCTTTCGCCGACGAGATTGACCTCCATCGGATAGCGAATCGAGAGCATGTCGGCCTTGATGTCGATCTGCACGCCGCGCGCCGCGCCTTCTTTCGGCAGGAACTCGGAATACGGAAAGCCCGAGCCAATCATGAGCAGCGTGTCGCATTCGGTCATCAGCTTGTAACTCGGCTCGGTGCCCAGCAGACCGATGGAACCCGTGACGTAAGGCAAGTCGTCGGGTAGCGCAGCCTTGCCGAGCAGCGCTTTCGCGACCCCAGCGCCAAGTATGTCGGCAACCGCCATCACTTCGTCGGTGGCCTCGAGCGCGCCTGCGCCGACGAGAATCGCAACCTTCTTGCCGGCGTTAAGCACGTCCGCTGCGCGTTGCAAATCGTCGGGATAAGGCACTATCTTTGGCGCGCAATACCCGACGCCTGAATGCAGCGTGCCGTGCTTGCGCCCGGGCGGCTCATATTCAAGGTCCTGCAGATCGTTCGGGAGTATCAGCGCGGTGACCTTGCGCTCGGACAGCGCGATGCGCACGGCGCGATCCACCAAGTGCCGGATCTGTGAGGGAACACTTGCTTGCTGCACGAAGGCGCCAGCGACATCCTTGAACATCGAGGGGAGATCGAGCTCCTGCTGATAGTGGCCGCCGAGTGCCGCGCGCGCCTGTTGGCCCGTGATCGCGAGGACCGGCATATGATCCATGCGTGCATCGTAGAGGCCGGTCAGAAGATGTGATGCGCCAGGCCCCGATGTCGCGATGCACACGCCGAGTTCGCCCGTGAATTTTGCATGGGCGGAGGCCATGAACGCGGCCATCTCCTCGTGGCGCACCTGAATGAACTCGATCTTTCCCTTTGCACGATTCAACGCGCCAAACACCCCGTTGATGCCATCACCGGGGTAGCCGTAAATGCGCCGTACGCCCCAGGCATGCAGGCGATCAATTAGAAAGTCACCGACAGTTGCAGACATGAGGGGGTCCCCAAAAAAGCGCGCAATGTGGGTAAGGCGAGTGTAAGCAGCACCTTGACGGCAAATTGTTCGCTGCACGTTGAAATGAATACAGCGATAGAGCGCAAAGTGCGTGCCTCTTTCGCACATGTGCACGCAGCAAACCGCGAACGGGCATTGAAGTCGGCGGGTGGGCTGGCGTCCCGACACTATCGTCCGGCGTAGTGCAAGACCAGAGGAGGACGAAACATAAAAAAGAAAGCTAACCTAAATCAAAATGAAATTCTTTTCGTTTGCCTCCTTCCGTGCCAAGCGGGAGCATTGGAACGGGCGAGGTCCACGACGTATCCGAGCCTTTTTTCAAAATTTTGAAAAATATCATATTGTGATGTAACGCGTGTAATCATCAGGAAGCGCGTATCGGTCACGGGTGGGCGGAAGCGTGAGCACGCCGACCGTAATTCAGACTGCGATGACGCCCGACTTACAGCTTGACGATCAGCGTGCCTAGGACCGCTTGGTCGCGCGATGTCCCTTTGAGCAACTCGCTGCGTCGAATGGTAGGTTGGTCGCTTAATATTTGATTTGCGGCACTTGGAACGCACCTTGAAGTAGCTGCAGTTCCGTACGATGCATCTGCGCGAGCTTGTCGAGGACCTCGTTGCCAGATTTCTCAAGGTGCACTTCAACCTGTCGGCGATCCGTTTCGCTAACCTGCCGCCTGACGAATCCGAGCGTCTCGCAGCGCGATACCAGCGCGACGACGCCGTGATGCTGTGCTTGCAACCGCTCTGCCAGTTCTCCAACGCTCGCCCAGTCGCGATCGGGGAATCCGCGAATGTGCAGAAGCAGAAGATATTGCAGCGGCGTGATGCCTTCCTCGTGCGCGGCGTTCTCTGAAAACCGTTCGAACCGCCGCATTTGAAAACGAAACTCGGACAGCTGCTCGAAGTCGTTCTTCGTGAGTTTAGGATTCGCTCCACGTGCAAGCTCTCTCATTCCGACGCCTCAAAAGTCTACAAAATGCACGTATACAGAGTTGCGTTTGTCTGTCGCGACTCGCCCGCGCCCCGCCCCTCGCCGGACCTGGGGCACTCCATGAACGATACCCCGCGTCTTTTCATATTGGCAAAGAGGAAATGTCTTCGTAGGACGCCAGCCTAACACTCGTTGACACGAACGATTTCCTCTGCCAATCGGACAAGGTCGTCGTCGTTCGGCCGACTAGTAAAGGCAATGTCGTTGCTAACCAAAGCGGTCGACCGCACCGATGGGAGCGGCGTGAGCACCGTCAATCATAGTGCGACTCGTCGCCACGTCGTCATAGCATTTCAAGCCTTTGCCGCAGGCAGCCACCTGCAATGTGTGCTTGCGTGAAAAATGAGAACCGCTCGCCGCCCTCTTCGCGAAGACGTGATGCTTGCTTGAGTGCTGACGGCAACGCGCGCCTTAGCTGCTATTGCTCATCCGTGACTTGAGAACCGCGATTGATTTGAAGCAACCTACCGCAGCGCACACGCCCGCGGTTGTTCCCAGCCGGACTTGTGGCCAATCGAATTCCGACTCTCGGTATTGCCGCTTGAGAGGGTCGTTGGAAAGCACAGCACGAAGGTGTCTCAGCTTTCCACTGCGCGCTTAGGCATCGTGAACTCAGCCCGGGAGGTGATTAAAATCAATCCCCTGCGCTGGCGGCAAAACGATGCGGAGACGAATGACGGTCATGCCGCCACACGGACCGACAAGGCCACCTGAATTTCGACGCGGCCGCCACTTGCGAGGTCAGGTGATCATTGTCGTGGCCTCGATAACGGCCAAGCCGACAAGGGCGCCGACCGTCGCGCCTA
>LRBF01000168.1 GCA_001580565.1 Caballeronia megalochromosomata
TTCGGACGAATGGTTCGTCCGGAGTCGATCATGTCTTGGGATAGCAAAAACACCATGGAACTGCGGCTTGAATTCGTGACGTTTGCGACACAGGAGGGGGCCAATCGGCGCGCCTTGTGTCGTCAGTATGGCGTCAGTGCGAAGACCGGTTACAAGTGGATCAAGCGCTTCGAGCAGGGCGATACCGCGTTGGCCGATCAGTCCCGACGTCCGGTTCATAGCCCAACGCGTACTGCTGCTGAGCTTGAAGCACGGGTGGTCCAAATGCGTGAAACGCAACCCGCGTGGGGAGCGGCCAAGATTGCCCGTCGCCTGAACGATCTGAGTTGTGTTCAGGTGCCTTCGCCAAGTACCGTGACGCGCATCCTGCACCGGCACGGCTTGATTACGGCCGAGGCCAGCACGGACGCTTCGCGATGGCAGCGCTTCGAACACGAGCATCCCAATGATCTTTGGCAGATGGATTTCAAGGGCTGCATCGAACTCGACGGTGGTCGGCGTTGCAGCCCGCTCACGGTGCTTGACGATCACTCTCGCTTTAATCTCGCGCTCGATGCATGTGGCAGCACGCCCACGCGGGTGGTGCGCGAGCACCTGCGCGCGGTGTTTCGCCGATATGGACTGCCGCTGCGCATCAATACGGACAACGGTCCGCCATGGGGCTGCCCAGCGCGACCGGGACAGCTGACCGAGCTGGCAATCTGGCTGATCCTCTTGGGAATCGGGGTCTCGCGCAGTCGGCCCAGGCATCCGCAGACCAACGGGAAAGACGAACGGTTTCATCGAACGCTCAAAGCTGAACTGCTCGCGGGGCGGCATTTCAGGGATTTGAACAACGCCCAGCAAGCCTTTGATACGTGGCGCAGCGTGTACAACCACGAGCGACCCCATCAGGCGCTTGGCATGGCCACGCCGATCTCGCGCTATCGAACAAGCCCGCGAGCGTATCCGGAACGTCTGCCGCCGATCGAGTACGGCGACGGCGACACGGTAGTTCGGGTGGGCATCAATGGCGAGGTGTGCTTCCAGTCGCAACGCTTCAAGGTTTCGAGCGCACTGGCGAACCTGCCCATCGCCTTCAGGCCGTGTGCCGGAATCGACGGCAGTTACGACGTCTACCTGGCTCATCATCGAATCGATACCATCAGCTTGAAGCAAGGCGGCAAAGGGAGCTAAATGTGTTACCCATGTCCTGACAGACGTGTTACCCATGTCTCCGGTCTATACACTGCTGCAAAGAAAGTAACCAAAGAAACAGCTTGCCCAGCCTAAGCACTTCACGCCGGCCGCGGCACAGGCGATTGACCTAATGGCCCGGCTGTAGCGAGTGCCCCCACAAAACTCACCGGGCTTGGACCGCGCACGGTCTGTCACATCGCGCCACACAACAAACTGGTTCAGCATCAATAGCTCCAGCCCGCTTCGCGGCCGATGGGTCAATCGGGTCTGCGTGTGCTTCTGCGTTTCTCTTTTCTCGTCGGTTTCCCTCGCATACCCCACGGCAGCGCGTAGCGCTGTGCCGAAACTCTTTCGTGCTGAACCAGCGCCCTAAAGGTACTAGCTTGTCAGACCGTGCGCGGTCCAAGCCCGGTGAGTTTTGTGGGGGCACTCGCTACTGCCGGGCCATTCAGCCAATCGCCTGTGCCGCGGCCGGCATGAAGCACTTTGGATGGGAAAAGCTGTTTCTTTGCCTACTTTCTTTGCAGCAGCAAAGAAAGTAGGTGCCGCCCCGCACAGGGGCAACGCTAATAAACCGACACGAAAACGGGATCCGGCAAAGGGCTAATTGGATCGAAAACGCCGCCCGATCCTGCCAAGCCGCCCAACCGTCACCCCCGGCCCCCACTCCACCAACGCAAGCCACACCACAAAAA
>LRBF01000169.1 GCA_001580565.1 Caballeronia megalochromosomata
ACGCTTCGCGATGGCAGCGCTTCGAACACGCGCATCCCAATGATCTTTGGCAGATGGATTTCAAGGGCTGCATCGAACTCGACGGTGGTCGGCGTTGCAGCCCGCTCACGGTGCTTGACGATCACTCTCGCTTTAATCTCGCGCTCGATGCATGTGACAACACGCCCACGCGGGTGGTGCGCGAGCACCTGCGCGCGGTGTTTCGCCGATATGGATTGCCGCTGCGCATCAATACGGACAACGGTCCGCCATGGGGCTGCCCAGCGCGACCGGGACAACTGACCGAGCTGGCAATCTGGCTGATCCTCCTGGGAATCGGGGTCTCGCGCAGTCGGCCAAGGCACCCGCAAACCAACGGGAAAGACGAACGGTTTCATCGAACGCTCAAAGCTGAACTGCTCGCGGGGCGGCATTTCAGGGATTTGAACAGCGCCCAGCAAGCCTTTGATACGTGGCGCAGCGTGTACAACCACGAGCGACCCCATCAGGCGCTGGGCATGGTCACGCCGATCTCGCGCTATCGAACAAGCCCGCGAGCGTATCCGGAACGTCTGCCGCCGATCGAGTACGGCGACGGCGACACGGTAGTTCGGGTGGGCATCAATGGCGAGGTGTGCTTCCAGTCGCAACGCTTCAAGGTTTCGAGCGCACTGGCGAACCTGCCCATCGCCTTCAGGCCGTGTGCCGGAATCGACGGCAGTTACGACGTTTACCTGGCTCATCATCGAATCGATACCATCAGCTTGAAGCAAGGCGGCAAAGGGAGCTAAATGTGTTACCCATGTCCTGACAGACGTGTTACCCATGTCTCCGGTCTATACACTGCTGCAAAGAAAGTAACCAAAGAAACAGCTTGTCCCAGCCTAAGCACTTCATGCCGGCCGCGGCACAGGCGATCGACCTAATGGCCCGCCGGTAGCGAGTGTCCCCACAA
>LRBF01000170.1 GCA_001580565.1 Caballeronia megalochromosomata
AGCGCTGACATCGCCGGTCTGCATCCTTTCACCGAGTTTCCCCTGGATCATTTTCGACGAATCGTGGAGGTGAATGTGAGGGCCGCTCGCGCTTGCCCAACAAGCAGCGTTGCCATGAAACACCTGGAGTGGGGGCGAATCGTCAACATCGCTTCGGTCGGGGGCATTCGC
Organism: Caballeronia megalochromosomata; assembly: GCA_001580565.1. Taxonomy (GTDB): domain Bacteria; phylum Pseudomonadota; class Gammaproteobacteria; order Burkholderiales; family Burkholderiaceae; genus Caballeronia; species Caballeronia megalochromosomata. The sequence continues at coordinate 172 of LRBF01000170.1, forward strand.
ACGGGAGCCGGGCGCACCGGCTACGGTACCTTCAAGGCGGCGATGATCGGCCTGACTCATCGGCCTGACTCGTCAGATGGTCATCGAACTAGCTGAACGCGGCATTTCGGCCAACGCTGCCGCGCCTGGGCCGGTGGACACGGATTTGACCCGGCAGCATTCACATGAGGCCCGGAGCGCTTGCCTCCGGCAAGTTCCGATGAAGCGTGACGGTCAGCCCGACGAAGTTGCTGCGGCCGTTTCGTTCTTCGCGTCCGAAGGCGCCAGCTTTGTCACGGGCCGGACACTAACCATCGACGGTGGCTTCGTGGCGGCGGGATTCCTGGATGCCTAAACGTCAATGAAACAATGGAGACTCGTCACCGAGTCGTCGCGGCGAGTCGCCCTGCTTCCAGCCACGTTTCCATGCGCTGCTCGACGGGTGGCCTCGGCGTCCCATTGTTCTAGCGGATCGCCCTTCACGGCTTCTTGGATAAGGACAGGTACGCATTGATCCGTCTTCGCAAGCCGGGCGCAGACGCCGATCGCACGAGCGCGGCAAGGTCCGCGTCCGCTCGCTCCGTATCGAGTGCACGTCGCAGCAGTGCGCGACTCTCTGCAGGCAACGCGCCAACTCGCTCGACAGCTTCGGAAATCACGCTTTGGTACTCTCCCGGTCCGGCCACGCGCTCGATGAAGCCCTTCGCGCTCGCACGCTCGACGTCGAACGTCGCAGCGGTTTCGAGGATGCGCCGCGCCTCTTGCGAACCGACGATGCGTGCAAAGCGGGCCGAGCCGAGGACAAGTCCGAACTTGAGGCCCGGCATTCGAAACGTTGTATCCGGCGCGGCGACGCGTAGATTGCAGGCCGCAATCAGATCGACGCCTGCGCCGAAATTCCGCCCATGAGCGAGCGCTACCGTAAAACACGAAGAACTGGCGACCTTGTTCAACAGTGTTTCGATGCGAATAAAACGGAGTACGAGGTCGCCTTCGCTCTGCGTATGCACTTCGCTCATATCGAAGCCCGCACTGAAGCAGCGTCCCTCGCCCTGCAGAATCACGAGCGAAGTTTTCGAGGCCTCTGCATCGTCGAACACCTGGATCAACTCTTCGACCATATCCGGCGAGAGCGCATTTAGCTTGTCGGGCCGATTGAGCGTAATGACCGTGTGCGTTGCGTGAATAGCGATAAGGAGATTGCTCATGCTTCGATCTCCGACTTGTTAAGCAATTCGGCGTTATGCTCGCCGAGCGCGGGAGGCCGCAGTCGAATTTCAGCCGTCCTGCCGGAGAATTTGATCGGCGACGCGAACGTCTTCGTCCGAACCCCGTTCGGCAGTTCGAGCGTCTGTACCCATTGCATGTGGTCGACTTGGACGTCCTTCAGCACCTGCGAATAGGTGTTGACGGGCGCGCACGGAACGCCCGCATCGCGGAAGCGCGAGATCCAATACTCGGCGTCTTGCTTCGCAAAAATGGCCTCCAGGGTATTGCGTAGATCGACTTGATGCTGTGCGCGCAAAGTCGTCGACGTGTACCGTTCGTCCAGTTCGAATTCAGGACGTTCGATAACCTTGCAGACCGACTTCCAGAGCGCGTTATTGCCAGCAGCCATGCCGAAGTACGTATCGCGCGCCTTGAACGCCTGATAGGGCGCGTTGCGTGGATGCGCCGAACCGAGCTTCTGCGGATCGCGGCCCGTACCGAAGTATTCAGACGTCTGCAATGCGGAAATGGCGAGCGTAGCCCCAAGCATCGGCACATCGATGTGGGTGCCTTCGCCCGTTTGCGCGACGCCTCGCAAGGCAGACACGACCGAGAAAGCCGCGTAGAGACCGGCGGAGAAATCTGCGAGCGGCACGCCGCACTTTACCGGCGCGCTGCCCGGTTCGCCCGTGATGCTCATGATTCCGCTCATCGCTTGCACGGTGAGGTCGAAGCCGCCTTCTTGCGAACGTGGACCGGTCTGTCCGTAGGCGGAAATCGAACAGTAGACAATGCTCGGGCAAGCGGCCCGAATCGCCTCGTATCCGAGCCCCAGCCGATCCATCACGCCGGGCCGGTTATTTTCGACAACGACATCTGCGGTGCTTATCAGCGCCCTGGCTTGCTGGACGTCCTCGCGATTCTTCAGGTCGAGCGTCACCGAGCGCTTGTTTCGATTGAGGGAGGCGAAGTTCTCGCTAAAGCCATCCGAGATCGGCGGCCATGCCCGGAGAGTGTCGCCGCCTTGCGGGTGCTCAACCTTGATGACGTCCGCGCCCATGTCGGCGAGCAGCATGCCGCAGAACGGGCCGGCGGCCACGTTGCAAAACTCGATGACCCTGATTCCCTTGAGTGGTTGGTCCATACATTTCCTTTAAGCAATTCTTCGAAGAATTCCCCGCGCTCGGCAGGGAACTCAGGTTTAATCGGAGCATTAGGAAGGCCGCGGGAATCGCCGAGCGTTCCGATAAGTCCGTCAGCCGCCGCTCAATCCCGGCACGACGAACAGATACAACAGGCCGATAAGCGATCCCGCGGTCAGAAAGATGACTAGCGTGAATCCCAACACGCGCTGCACACCGACGCCCGCGATCGCGACGACGGGTATCGCCCAGAAAGCCTGCAGGAGACTTCCGGCCATCTCGCCAGCGGCTATCGCCATCGACGTTCCGGGAAGGCTGGCGCCAAGCTGCATGGCGGCGGGTATCGTGAAGGGACCTTGCACTGCCCAATGACCACCACCGCTGGGGATGAACAAGGTAATCACGCCTGAGGCGAGATAGCTCAGAAAAGGCAGCGTGGACCCCGACGCGATATGGATGTACGCGTGTGCGACGGTCTCGTCGAGTGCGGTCGCGCCCATGATGCCCATGATTCCGCCGTAGAACGGATACTGCAGCAGCATCGGCCCCGTGACCTTGGCGGCCTCCGTCACCGCGCCAACGTAGCGTCGCGGGCTTCCATGCAGACACAGCCCCGCCAGCAGAAAGATGAAGATCACCGTGTTGATGTCGAGATTCACACCGTGGCGAATCCATTGAGTCGCCAGATAAGCCGCGCCGGCCAGCACGAAGACCAACGCGCACAGACGTGAACAATCGAGCACGTCGGCAAAGGTCCGATTGCGCGCCTCGGCCACCTCTTCGAGTTTCTTGTCGTCGGCTTCGAGCAGCCTGACGTCCGCGGCGATCACGTCTCTATCGGCAGGCCGCATGAGAATGAACACGACCGGAATCAGAATCATGGCAGCGACGCCACCGAGCAGATTCCAGCTCGTGAACACGGTCTGCGAAAGCGGCACAGCGGTGTGCGTGTGCTTCTCCACGATGTTCAGCGGATTGCCCGGCGACGCGATCGATAGCGCGATCGAGCTCGACATGCCGGTGAACGCCCACAATACCCACGAGCTATAGGCCGCAGCAACGAGCCACGCGAAATCCACCTTCACCTGCCTCGCGACCTGTTTCGACAGCAGCGCGCCAATGACGAGACCGAATCCCCAGTTCAGGAACGTCGCCACCGCGCCGACCCCGAACACGAGCAGCACGGCCGATATCGGTCCAACCGCAAGACGGCTCACACGGTGCAAGCCCGCCTTGATGAGCGGCGCGCTGGCCAGCGCATATCCTGTGACTAGCACGAGCACCATCTGAAACGCGAACGTGAAGATGCCGAAGATGCCCTTGTACCAGCCCGACAGGATCACCTCGGGCGTTCCCTTGGGGGCGAAGACGAGCGCAAGGCCGGCCACCATCACAGTCAACAGGATGACGATGACGAATGGGTCCGGCATCACCCTTTCGAAAACATACACGCAAGAGGATACGGCGCGCTGCAACAGAGTCTTGCGATCGCTCGAATCTTTGGGTACGGCCTCTGGCCGGACCGCCAACGACGAGGTATCGTGGGTTTCCATGATGTGTCTCCTGAACCAGAGTCGATGTTCTCGTAATGAAAGCCGCCCAGCCCATTTTTAAGGGGTTTTATTGATTTGATTAGGGCGGCGTGACTTGACTCTCTTTCTACGCCATCGCCGATTCTTGCGCGGGCGCGTTCTGATCGACCGGCGCGATTTGAAGTTCGCGCTCCTTGCGCTGCATACTCATCAGAATCTGTCGTGCGCGACGCAAGGCCTTGTCGGTCTTGAGGAAGAGTTCTGAATAGCCGTCATCCGGATACTCCATCATGTGCTGCTGACGTTTCAGCGCCCACTCGTCCTGTGCGACGACCGCCGGAAACATCTCCGCGACCTTCGTCGCTGTCGCCATGTTCGGGTCGCTCAGCGTCGTGTGCCAGTTCTTGCATGACACATTCCAGCGCCAGACGAGATTGCGTTCGTCCACTGGGAAGTGAAGATGAAGCAGCGTATAGCCGCGCTCCTTGTCGGTGCCGAGGTCTCCCTCGGGCGCAACGCGCATCACGACGCGAGTGAGGCCGGGACTGACCATGCAATGCGTGTGAACGCGTTCCACTTCGTCGTAGAGAAACCATTCCTTCAGATATGGCGGCTGCCTGTAGCCGTGCACATGACGCGTCGTACGCACGAAGGTATGTCCTTCGCTCTCGCCCTCTTCCAGCTCGACGGGAATCTTGCTGTTCTCCTTATCGCCGATATTGCCGTCGTGAAGCGGATAAAAGTGCGTGATGTCCAGCAGATTCTCGATGAGCAGAAGATAATTCGCCGGCACGTGAAGCGGTTCGGGCGCGCCGATCGAAAGGTTCTCGGCGTCGGAGATCTCGTGCGTGCGCGGCGGATCGAAACGCTGCGCGCTCGCCGGATTGCCCGGCCAGACCCACACGACACCGTCCTGTTCACGCACCGGCACCACGCTCAAGCGCGCCTGAGGCGGGATCGGCTTGTCCGGTGCGGAAGGAATCGCCGTGCATTTTCCCGATGTGTCGTAGCACAGCCCGTGATACGCACACTCCAGCTGGCCATTGTCGAGCAGCTTGCTTTGCGAGAGCGGAAAGCGCTTGTGGCAGCAGCGGTCGTCGAACGCAACGACTTTGCCGCTCTCAGCGCGCCACATCACGATCGGACGATTGACGATCTTGTGCCCCTGCAATTCGCCCACGGGAAACTCAGACGAGAAGCCAATCGGATACCAGCAATCCTTCACGTATTCGAACGTACTCATGGTGCGATTCCTTTCGGGTCGATGAGGAACGGCTGAGCGATCGGATGCGACGCTCAGTCTTGAAATCTGAATGGCGTTTGATTTCTCGTCAGAGATCGAGGACGAGCTTCCCGGACTTCGAGCGCGAGCAGCAGATCATCACGAACTCCTCGCGGTCTTCTTCGTCGAGCACCGTGTCCCGGTGCAGCGGTTCGCCTTCGAGGTAGCGAGTCATGCATGTTCCGCAATAGCCTTCGCAGCACGATGTGTCCACTTCAACGCCATTGGCGCGTAGCACATCCACGATGGATTCTTCGGCCTGCACCGTGAACGTTTTTTGGGCGCGGCGAAGTTCCAGTTCGAACGGCACCGGGCGCTCCTGCCCGTCACGAGATGAGGAATCAATGGACGGGGCAACGGTGCCGCTTGCCGAGAATCGTTCGCAGTGGCGTGTGCCCGCTGGCCAATGCGCGCTCGCCTTTTCGATCGCATCCATGAACCGGCCTGGCCCGCAATAGTAGAGATGCGCGTTGTCGGAGCGCTTCGTCAACGTCGCCGTTAGGTCGAGGCCTTTTTGAGGGTCGCCATCATCGAAATGAAGGGAGACGAGTCCCCTGTCGATCAGCGGCTTGAGGCGATCCAGAAACGCCGTACGTTCGGGCGTGCGTGCGCAATAGAAGAGATGAAACTGTTCTCCGCGCCTCTGTACTTCCGCGAGCATCGACATGATCGGCGTGATGCCGATACCGCCCGCGATGAAGACATGCGTCCGCGCCGACTCCTCGAGTGCGAAGTGATTCCGCGGCGCGGAGATCACCAGCTTCTGACCCACGCGCAGGTTATCGTGCATCGCGACGGAACCGCCTCGACCGGACGCATCGCGTAACACGGCTACGACATAGCGATGACGCTCCGCGGGAGAATTGCACAGGGAATACTGGCGGATCGTCGAACCCGGCAGGTGAACATCGACGTGTGAACCTGCCGAGAACGCAGGCAGAGGACCACAATCGCTGCTCACAAACTCGAAGGCGTTGATGTTCTCTGCAAGCGAAGTGATGGACTTGAGCGTGACGTTGAGCTTGACGTGTTTCCCGCCTTCGGGGCGAGCAACCGCCTCCTCGCGCATGAGGACCGCTTCCATTTTTGTCTTCCTCCGTTTCTCTCAGCACAGTCGGTGCGAGTCGCGTGGGGACGCGCGCTGTGCTTGATTCAACGATAGGCTCGACGAAAGACAAAAACAAACGAGTTATTTGCGCCGAAAAGCATCAAAAAAATTGAAGTCGCATGGCGCAGCGCAGCAACATCTTCAGCGTTCGGGTCAAGTGTTTCTCGTGAAGTCGCTGACCTCGCATGCGAGTTCGGCGACAGCGCGAGCGAGCGAGTAGGTTTGCCCGACAGGACAAGCGGCGATGAACTCCACCGGCTCGAGCGCATTCGTTACGTGGACGATGGCGAGCCTTTTCTGCGCGATCTCATTTTCGTAGGAGCGAACCGGCAAGTACGAGATTCCCATCCCGGCCACGGTCATGGAAGCCGCGACGGCAACGCTCTTGCAGCGAGCCAGATAGCGACATCGAACGTGCTCGGTGAGAAACCAGTCCTCCAACGCCGTGTAATGAAATGACGATTGCTTCATGCCGATGATCGGATACTCGGCGAGTTCTTGGGGCGAGTAAACACGCTCATCGAGTCCGAGGCTCGGACTCGCCATCCATTGGAAATCGACCGTGCCCAGCGAGAGCGTCGATACGCCCGGCGTTCGGGTATGTCCGGGGGCAAGGACCAGTTCCAGTTCGGCCTGATGCAGGCTGGCCATTAACTCCGCGGTCAACGCTTCCTCAATTTCGAGCCGAACGTTGGGAAAGCGCTCCGCGATGAGCGTGATGAGTCGCGGCAGCCAAGTCGTGGTAACGACTTCCGCGACGCCGAACCGAACCGTTCCTGACACTGCTTCGGGCGCGCCGACGCGATGTTCGAGTTCGGTGGACAGATCGAGGATTCGGCTTGCGTAATCCATCAACTCGCGGCCTTTCGGTGTAAGGCGCGCGTTGCGATGTGTCCTGTCGAACAGGTCGACACCAAGAGCCCGCTCAAGCTCACGCACGCGCATGGAGACCGCAGACTGGGTCGCATACATGCGCTCGGCAGCGGCCGAAAAGCTCCCTAACTTTACTGACCAGAAGAACGTCTCCAACTGCTGAAGGGTCATGGTTGCTCCGCGTCGTCCCTCGTACGTGGGCGCTGCATTAAAGCTTACGACGCTGCCGAAGGTTCGTCAGAATTGAAATGCCCTAGTGAGACACGTCGCTGTTGGCCGCATTCGTGATCAAGTTGAGGCAACGAGAATCGCCGCAGATCGCGATTGACGCGAACGACGAAGTGAAGGCTACGCCGCCCCGTCTCGAATACTTTTCCTTGAAGTCCTCAACGCGCGAACATCTGCGCCTGGCATCGACGGACGAAAGTCGTCAGAGTTCAATGACTCATTGGCTCGCTCTTGACTCAGACGACCGTTGTCAGGGCCGAATGAGTCGTACGAGCGTCATTGTAATGGGTTTGTCAATGGCCGAATTTGGGCGAGCCTTGCCGACTGGGCGACGCGAGCAGCTCGGCCTTTGCGGACATTCGCGAGCCGAGCCTTACGCGGCAGCTTCCGGATCCGCAACTGTCATGAATGCTTTACCGCGCGAATGCTCGACTCACGGTCAGTCCGGCGAGTACCTGCAGCGCCTCCTGGTCGCTCGTCAGCTCAGTTGGCGCTCGCCACTCACGGGCCAAGTGCGCGACGCATGACGCCACGCACCCGCGTCGAAGAGCACGAGCGCGATTTAGGCCTTATCGGCCTTATTCGATGCGATAAACCCATTCAAGCGGATCGGCGAGCCTGCCGCGCTGAATTCCGGTCAACTGCGTGCGGATGCGCTGTGTCACGGGCCCTTCTCCCCCGTTGCCGATCTGAAATTCTCCATCGGCATGGCGAACCTCTCCGACCGCAGTGACGACAGCAGCGGTCCCACAGGCGAATACCTCCCGGACACGGCCGCTCGCGGCATCTGCACGCCAGGCGTCGAAAGCATAAGGCGTTTCGTTGACTACGATGCCTTCACGCCTGGCAAGCTCTATGATCGAAGCCCGGGTAATGCCCGGCAGAATCGTGCCGGACAGTGGCGGCGTCGTCAGAGAGCCATCGTCCATGACGAAGAAAAGATTCATCCCTCCCATCTCTTCGATCCATTTATGCTCGGCGGCATCCAGAAAAACGACCTGGTCGCAACCTTTGGCTGCAGCCTCGGTCTGCGCGATCAGGCTGGCAGCATAGTTGCCGCCGCATTTGGCCGAACCCGTTCCACCCGGCGCCGCGCGAGTGTATCGGTCGGACACCCAGACCGTAACCGACGACTTGCCTGCCTTGAAGTACGGACCTACCGGGCAGGCGATGACGCAGAACACGTATTCGTGTGACGCGCGCACACCGAGGAAGCTCTCGGAGGCAAACATGAACGGACGCAAATAGAGACTGCTGTCGCCGCCAGGCACCCAGTCCCGGTCTACCTTGACGAGCGATTCCACCGCCTCGACGAAGAGCGCTTCCGGGAGATCCGCCATGGCAAGGCGCGCGGCCGAGGCACGAAACCGCTTGGCATTCTCGAAGGGGCGGAACAGCGAGATCGAACCGTCTTCGCCGCGGTACGCCTTCATGCCTTCAAAGATTTCCTGCGCATAGTGCAACACGGCGCAAGCGGGATCGATCTGAAACGGCCGGCGAGGCTCGACCTTGGCATCGTGCCAGCCAAGCGTATTGGTCCAGCGCATCGTTGCCATGTGATCGGTGAACACCCGACCGAACACGGGGTTTGAAATGCTCGCGACGATCTGATCGTGCGGAGTCGGCGTAGCGCTCGGGGAAACGACAAACTGTGTGGGCATATCGGTTTTCATACTTTCATGCGACCAATGTCGGGACGGGTACACCAGACTCGCACGGCGACCCGCGAGGGATTGAACTGAAAGGAGAGCGAACGCAGAGGTGTTCGTCTCCCGGAAATGCGAAGACTTGCCTGCGCCTGTCGTCAGAGTTGCAAACCGGTCGTATCGGCGACCTTGCCTTGCCGCGACAAAGCGACGAGTGCGTCGTCAGACACGGTTGCTTCCTGATCGGCAAGCGCCTTGAAGCGGACGAACGCGGCATTCAGTTCGGCATCGCTATCGATCTCGATTCCCAACTCCTGCAACCGCTGCCTGAATGCATTTCGACCAGACAGCTTGCCGAGCACGATCCTGTTCGCGCTCCAGCCTACGTCTTCCGCGCGCATGATTTCGTAGGTGTCGCGCGCTTTCAGCACGCCGTCCTGGTGGATGCCCGATGCATGCGCAAACGCATTGGCGCCGACGACCGCCTTGTTAGGTTGCACCGTGAACCCTGTGATCTCCGAAACCAGCCGCGAGGCTTCGACAATCTGAGTCGTGTCCACGCGCACATCGAGGCCGAACACGTCCCGTCGCGTCTTGACTGCCATCACGACTTCCTCGAGCGCCGTATTACCCGCTCGCTCGCCAAGGCCGTTGATCGCACATTCGATCTGCCTGGCCCCGCCCGACTTGACGGCGGCCAGCGAGTTGGCGACGGCCAGGCCGAGATCATCGTGACAGTGGACCGAAAAGACCGCCCGGTCGGAATTGGGAATGCGTTCACGAAGTTCGCGGATCAAGGCAGCGTAGCCATCCGGAACGGCATAGCCGACCGTATCGGGGACATTGATGGTAGTCGCACCTTCGTCGATCACGCCTTCTATCACGCGACAGAGAAAGTCGAGGTCGGAGCGGCTCCCGTCTTCCGGCGAGAACTCGACGTCATCGGTATAACCGCGCGCGAGACGCACTGCGCGCCGCGCCTGTTCATAGACCTGATCGGGCGACATGCGCAGCTTCTTTTCCATGTGCAGCGCGGATGTGGCGATGAAGGTATGAATGCGGAATCGGCTGGCCGGCTTCAGCGCTTCGGCGGCTCGCGAAATGTCACGCTCGTTCGCCCGCGCCAGAGAACAGACGATGCTGTCCTTTACCTCGCCGGCAATCGCGTGAATCGCCTGGAAGTCGCCTTCGGAGCTCGCGGCGAACCCTGCTTCGATCACGTCGACGCGCATGCGCTCGAGTTGTCGGGCGATGCGCAGTTTTTCGTCTTTGGTCATCGAGGCACCCGGCGACTGTTCTCCATCGCGCAAGGTGGTGTCGAAAATGATGAGTCGGTCTGACATGCCAGTCTCCTGTGGGGAACGGCAATTGCGTTGATCAGGGAATGGGGGATAACCCTTCCTGCCTGTCGTGACGCTGGATCACAGCGCCTGACCGCGCGATTATAGCTAAGGATGCCGCGAGCAAATCTAGGGGCAACCCGCGTCGTTCAGCTTCCGTCTGCCCATTCAAGTCCAGGATATCTGAGGCAACATCCGAACGACGCGTGGCAGCAACTCCATCACCGGAATGCGCACCGCATCGGCCAGCTCGTCGATGCCGATGAACCCGCCGCCGTCCTCGCCGACGATCGTCACGACGCTGCCGACTCCGGCCTCCGGCAACGCGCTCAGATCGATCACCGTATGCTGCAATGAGCGCCGCCCCATGATCGTCGCCTCGCGTCCGCCGATCAGCACGCGTCCGAACGGCGGTACGTGATTCAGCCCATCCCCGAATCCGATCGGCACCACGCCCACGCGCATCGCGTGCTCGAGACGAATGGGCGCGGCATAGCCGATGCCGAGCGTCGATCCCGCCGGATGCTCCTGCACATGGATGATGCGTCCGCGAATGGCGTGAAGCATCGGGCGCAACGGCACGCGCGCCATCCATTCGGCATCGAGCGCGCCGTAGAGCAGCCGTCCCGGATCGACCGCGCTGTAGCGCAGCGCCGGATGCGCGATCATCACGCGCGAACTCGCGAGCATCGTCTCCAGATCGTGGAAACCCGCTGAATGAGCATCGGCGAGCGCGGCATCGAAAACGCCCGCCTGGCGCGCGGTGATCGCCTCATCGCCGGGCGAACTCAGGTGCGTGTAGACGCCCTTCAGGCGAACGGTCGACTGCTGCGCGAGCGCGGCAAACGCTTGTGCCCATTGCGACGCGAGAAAACCGAAACGGCCGAAGCCCGGATCGATTTCGATGAACGCATCGACCGGAACGCCCGCCGCCGCGAACGCGCGCAGGCTCTCCATGCTCTGGATCGTGACGATCAGGCCGAGCGACGCGACCCGCGCCGCGTCCTCCGGCAGCGTCGATGCGAACAGCAGGATGTCGCGCGTAACGCCCGCCGCGCGGATCGCCATACCCTCTTCCGGACTGCCGACACAGAAGCCGTCGACACCGGCGGCGTCGGCGAGGCGCGCGACCTTCGCCGCGCCGAAACCGAAGCCGTCGCCCTTGCAGACGAACCAGATCTTCGCGTCGCCCGCGAGCGTGCGCGCCACCGTGAGATTCGCGGCGATCGCGCCTTCATCGATCTCCGCCCACGCGGGACGCAGCAGACGGTATTCGCGCAGGTCGTCGGCGCATGCGTTCATGTCCGCACCTCGCTGGTCCGAAAAGACAGCGCTTCCTGCAGGCCGTTCGATTCGGCGAAGACGCGGTCCTGCCGCGCGCGCAGTTCATCGGCGGGCAATTGCGCAAGCGCGGCGCGTGCCGCTTCGGTCGCGACAGGATCGATTTCGCCCCGGTCGATGACCACGCCGTACAGATCGCGCGCCATGCGCCCGGAAATCAGTCCGTCGAGCACATCTTCGACGACCGCCTGTGGCTCGCGCTCCCAAGGCGGACCGTAGCCCGCGCCGCCCGCCGCGATATGACAGACCCGGTCGTCGCGCGCGAGCGCGATGACCGAGCTCGGCATACTCGGCAGCAGCATGGATTCGCCGTCGCGCGTGAGCAGATTGAACGACGGCGAGCCGTCCAGTCCGCCGTGCGAACCGGCCGGCCGATGCTCGCGCCGGTCCGAGCGCAAGCCCAGCGACGCGCTTTCCGCCCGCAGCGCATACGTGCGGCGCATTGCAAGTCCGCCGCGATGCTTGCCCGCGCCGCCCGAGTCCGGCACGAAACCATAATCCGTGATGACAACGGGCAAGCGCGCCTCGATCAGTTCGACCGGCTGATTCGACAGATTGCCGAGCGGATTGGCGATGCCCTCACTGCCGTCGCACCGCGCGCTTGCACCCCAGCTGCCGAGGATGCCGTCCGTGATCAGCCAGTTGCCCGCAGCACCTCGTCCCGAGATCGACACCACCGATGGACCGCCTTCGCCGAGCGCCGGCATCGCATCCGGAACGATCTGCGCAAACGCGCCCTGCAGCACATCGAACATGCGATACGCCATGATGCCGCGCGCAGCGCACGCCGCCGGCTCCACCGGATTGACGATCGAGCCCGGCTCCGCGAACACATGCACCGGCCGCGAGAAGCCCTCGCAATTGGGCACATCGACGCCGATCGCGCAGCGCACCCCAGCGTAGGCGACCGATTGCGTCGTCGCGAACGGTCCGTTGATCGCGCCGGCCACCTGTGCATCGGTGCCGCTCCAGTCGATCGTCACTTCGTCGCCGGCGATCGTCACCCTGACGCGAAAGCGGATCGGTTGCGGCCGGTCGCCCAGGCCGTCGATGAAGTCGTCATAGCAGTATTCGCCGTCGGGCATCGCGGCGATCGCCTGGCGCGTCAGCCGGTCGGCATAGTCGTGCAGCGCGTCGACGAGGCGGGCAAAGCCGTCGGCACCGTATTTCCCGATCAGTTGCGCGAGCCCGCGCGCGCCCGCACGGCACGACGCGACCTGCGCGCGCAGATCGCCGCGCAGTTGATCGGGCATGCGCGAATTGATTTCGAGCAGCGTGATCAGCGTGTGATTCGCCTCGCCCGCATCGAAGAGCTTGAGCAGCGGAATGCGCAAGCCTTCCTGAAAGATCTCGGTCGCGCCGATCGCCATGCTGCCCGGCGCCATGCCGCCGATATCGGCGTGATGCACGATCGTCGCGACATACCCTTCGATGCTTCCGCCGAAGAAGACGGGCTGGATCAGATACACGTCGGGAAGATGCATGCCGCCCGAGGTGTACGGATCGTTCATCACATAGACATCGCCGGGCTGGCCATTTGCGCCGAAGCGTTCGATCACGTTGCGCATCGCCGCAGGAAACGCGCCGAGGTGGATCGGCAGCGTGAGACCTTGCGCGATCACGCGGCCTTGCCGGTCGAACACTGCGGTGGAGAAGTCCATCGAGTCGCGCACGATCGGCGAATAGGCCGAGCGCAGCACGACGAGCGCCATCTCGTCCGCCACCGAGCCGAGCGCATTCTTGACGATTTCGAGCGTGATGGCGTCGTCCGAAGACGGCGTGTGCGTGGCGGATGTCATGTGTTGTCTCCCAGCGTGATGACGATGTTTTCATGCGCGTCGACACGGGCGCGCGCGCCTGGCGGCACGACGCAAGTCGAGTCGTATTCCTCGACGATCACCGGCCCGTCGAGCGGCCCGGCGCGCAGCGTCGCTCGCGAGATGACCGGTGTATCGACGAAACCGTGCGCGGGACCGAAGTACGCGCGCCGCATCACGCGCGTCCCCGCATCGGCGCGGGCGCCTCCCGCGCGCCGCGCGTCGTACACGCGTGAGCGCTCCGACTTCAGGCTGCCGAGCACGCGCAGATTGACGAGCTCGACAACATCGTCCTGCGATGCATGACCGTAGGTACGCTCGTGCTCCGCGTGAAAAGCGCGCTTCACGTCTGCGATATCGACGGCCTCGCCCGATCGCCACGCGAGCGGCACGGCGAGTTCATACGCCTGCCCCGCGTAACGCAGATCGAGCGAGCAACGCAACTCGATGTCATCGCGCGCAAGACCTTCTTCGATCATTTCGGCGCGGGCGCGTGCGGCCAGATCTTCGAGCGCATCGCAGAGCGGCGCTGCGGCGTCGGCATCGACTCGGCGGAACATCGTCTGCATGAATTCATGCTGCGTCGTCGAGAACAGCAGACCGAGCGCGCTGAACACGCCGGGACTCGGCGGAACGATGACCGTGCGCATGTCGAGCAACGCGGCGATCGCATGCACGATGATCGGCCCGTTGCCGCCGAACGCGAACAGCGCGAAGTCGCGCGGGTCGCGGCCGCGATACGTCGATACGGCTTTCACGGCGCGCGTCATCGTCGATGCGGCGATCGAGAAGACGCCGTAGGCGGCTTCGTGCAGTTCCGTGTTCGTCGGTTCGGCCACGTGCGCGCGCATCGCGTCGCAGGCTTTCGCATGGTCGATGCGCAGTTCGCCGCCCGCGAGATAGTGCGGATTCAGATAGCCGAGCGCGAGAACCGCGTCGGTGAGCGTGGGCGTCGTGCCGCCCGCATCGTAGGCGACCGGACCGGGCACGGAACCGGCCGAGTCCGGCCCGACCTTCACGAGGCCGCCCGCGTCGATGCGCACCATGCTGCCGCCGCCCGCGCCGATCTCCGACACATCGATGAACGGCAGCTTCACCGCATGGCCGCCGCCCTTCACGAGCTTGCTGCTCAGGTTGATGCCCGCGCCGACTTCGTATTCCGTCGTGCGCGCCGGTTCGCCGCGCTCGATGATCGCGGCCTTCGCGGTCGTGCCGCCCATGTCGACAGTGATGCAGTCGGCATATCCCGACGCCGAGGCCACCGATGCCCCCGCGATCACGCCCGCCGCCGGACCGGATTCGATGATCGCCGCCGGTTTCTGCATGACGGCCGCCGCGCTCATCACGCCGCCATTCGAATGCATGATCTGCACCGGCCCGCGCATGCCGACATCGCGCAGCCTGGCGATCAACGAGTGCAGATAGCTCACCACGACGGGTCCGAGATACGCGTTCACCACGGTCGTGCTGGTGCGCTCGTATTCGCGGATCTCCGGCAGAATCTCGTGCGAGCACGTCAGATAGACGCGCTCGCCGAGCACACGGCGCAACAGTTCGCGAACGCGGATCTCGTGCTCCGGATTCGCATACGCGTGCAGCAGGCTGATCGCGACCGATTCGATGTCCTGCGCCGCGATCCGTTCGGCCACCGCTATGACTTCGGCATCGTCGAGCGACTTCGCGACGGAGCCGTCGGCGTTCAGGCGCTCGTCGACTTCATGGCGATGACGGCGTTTCGCCAGCGGCGCGGGCTTGCGATACGCGAGGTTGTAGAGCATCGGCACGCGCAGGCGACCGATCTCGACCACATCGCGAAAGCCGCGCGTCGTCACCAGCGCCGTGCGCGCGCCCTTTCCTTCCAGCACCGTGTTGGTGGCGATGGTCGTCGCGTGCACCAGTTCGGTCACCTGACGCGGCGTCGCGCCGAGCGACGCGAGCAGCGCCTCTAGTCCCGTGACGATCGCCACGCCGTAGTCCTGTGGCGTGGACGAGACCTTCTTCGTGTGGACCACGCCCTGATCGTCGATGACGACGATATCGGTGAACGTCCCGCCGATATCCACGCCTGCCCGATAAAGTCTTTCTGACATGCTCACCGCCTCTTCATGTTCGACGCCGCCGAAGGCGGGTCAGTGAATCGATTCATTACACGCATCAAAAAAAATGGCTAGAACTTGTGCACGAAGCCGATGCTCGCCACCGCCTGATTCTTCGACGACGACGGGTTCATCGTCTGGATCTGCGAAGCAAGCGTGCCGTCCGATGTCGCCGGCAACGGACCGCCGACCGGGCGCGGAAACACTCCGCCGCCCGCTCGCAGCCAGATCACTTCCAGGTAGACCGATGTGCGCTTCGACAGGAACTCGTCGACCAGCAGGTTCACCTGATGCCAGTGCACCTGCGCGGGGCCGTCTGGGCCGCCGGTGATGTTGTCGCTCGTATAGGTGTACGCCGCGCCGACGATGAGCGAGGGCGTGATCGTATAGCGCACGTTCGCCTCGTAATTGTTGAAGCGATAGTTGATGCCGCTCGTGAGCGACGTGCCCACGTCGGTGTAGATCGCATTGCTGTACATCAGGCTGAACTTCGCCGGTCCGAATATGTAGGACGCGCCGATGCCCGCGATCTGTTCGCGCCTCGAGGTGATCGGCGCATCGCAACACGTGATCGCGCCGCCCTTGTTGACCGTCGGCGTGGTGTTGACGCCGGGCCTGTCATAGAGCGAATAAGCCGCCGCGATCGAGAACGGGCCCTGCGTATAGATGCTGCCCACCGACCACATGCGATTGTTCGAGAAGTCTCCGGCCGCGTTGCTGAACGCGTACATCGCAATGCCGGTGAAGCCATGAAAGTACGGCGAGGTGTACTTCACCGAGTTGTTCACGCGCAGATAGTTGTCGGTGTTGTCGTTGTCGTAGGGATGCGAGAACATCACGCCGCCCCACGCGCCGTTGGACGTCATCGTCTGCAGCGTGCCGACGATGGCGTCGTACTGGCGCCCGAAGGTCAGCGTGCCGTACTGCGCGTTGGCCACGCCCATGAAGGCCTGACGGCCGAACATGCGGTTGTTCTGGCCGAGCGCGCCGTTGACGGGATTGAAGCCGTTCTCCAGCGTGAAGATCGCCTGGGTTCCGCCGCCCAGTTCTTCCGCACCTTTCAGGCCCCAGCGGCTGCCGTACTCGCCGTTGCCCGTCAGTTGCACGGCGTGATGGCCGCCCTGATTCGACGACCACGTCAGCGCCTCGTTGATGACGCCATACAGCGTGACGGAACTCTGCGCGTGGGCCGCACAACTCGCGCCCGCGAGCGCGAGCATGCCGAGCGATCTGATCTTCACTGCTTCTCTCCAGACTGGCGTCGCCGGTGGTCCGGTCGTGGCGACGATTGATGTTCGCGAATGAATCGATTCATATCGTGCGGATTTTCATGCGGTCCGCAGAATGTCCGGGTTTCGTTTCAGTCGCGTAGTGGGTTTGTTGCGCCGCTCACGCGGTAGCGTGCTGTCCTGCAAGTCCTCGGGGAATCGCAGCAAGCAGTTCCGCCGTGTAGCGTTCGCGCGGCGCATTCAGCACCTGGCTCGCACTGCCGATTTCCACGAGTCGACCTGTCTGCATCACGGCGACGCGCTCGCACAGTTCACCGACGAGCGCGAGATCGTGGCTGATGACCACGAGCGTCACACCCGCCGTGCGATGAAGCTCGCGCAGCAGGCGAATGATCTCCGCCTGAATCGACACATCGAGCGCCGAGGTCGGCTCGTCGGCGACGAGCAGTGTCGGCCGACGCGCCAGCGCCCGCGCGATGCCGACGCGCTGCCGCTGCCCGCCCGACAACTGATGCGGCAGGCGCGCAAGCACCGTGCGCGGCAGGCGCACCATGTCGAGCAGATCGGGAATCGGCACCCCGTCGCGGCCGATGGCTTCGGCGAGCGCCGTGGCGACCGTCTTGCGCGGATTCAGCGAGTTCATCGTGCTCTGGAACACCATCTGCACCTGCTTGCGGAACGCGGCGAGATCGCCGTCCGCGAGTTGCACGAAGGATCGCCCGTTGAACTCGATATCGCCGCTAGTCGGTTCGATGAGGCGCACGATCATGCGCGCCACGGTCGACTTGCCGCTGCCGCTTTCGCCGACGATCGCGAGCGACTCGCCCGCCGCGACGTCGAACGAGAGCCCGGCTACGGCGTGAAAGTGCTCGCGCCGCAAGAGGCGCGCGAGCGCGGAGCGCCCTAGCGCATACGACTTGCCCACATCGGACAAACGAAGCAGCGGCACGGCGCGATCAGATTGCAGCATGATTGCGGCCCTCCCCGGTCATGGCCTCGCGCGGCAAACGCGGAATGCAGTCGATCAGCTGGCGCGTGTACGCATGCGCCGGCTGCATGAAAAGTTGCGCGACTTCGCCGTGCTCCACTATCTCGCCATGACGGAGCACGACCGCGCGCGAACACAACTCCGCCATCAGGTCGAGGTTGTGCGTGATGAAGACGAGGCCCATGTTCAACTCGCGCACCAGCGAGCGCAGCAACGCGACGATCTGCGCCTGCACAGTCACATCGAGCGCAGTGGTCGGTTCATCGGCGATCAGGAGCGAGGGCTCGCAGACGATTGCCGCCGCGATCAGCGCGCGCTGCTTCATGCCGCCGCTCAGTTCGTGCGGATAGGCACGCGCCGCGCGGCGCGGATCCCTGAAGCCGACCCGCGCTAGGATGTCTTCGATCTCGCCCGCAAGCGCGCGGCCACGCACCGGCCGATGTGCGCGGATCACATCGGCGATCTGCGTGCCGATCGTGAATGCCGGATTGAGCGCGGTGCCCGGGTCCTGGAAGATCATCGACAGACGCTTGCCGCGTAACTCGCGCAGATGCGCTTCGCCGGCCTGCGCGAGATCTTCGCCTTCGAAGACGATGCGCCCGCCGGTCACGTGCCCGCCCGACCCAAGCAGGCCGAGCACGGCAAGCGACGCCACGCTCTTGCCCGAACCCGATTCGCCGACGAGGCCAACTGCTTCGCCGGCGCTCACCGTCAGGTCGAGACCGTGCAGCACTTCGAGCGCGTCGCGGCCTTGCCCATACGCGACCCGCAGCCCTTCCACCGATAGCAGCGCGCCGTTCATGCCGCACCTCCCTGCGTCGCATCGGCCGCGCGGCGACGGCGCCGGGGATCGAGGATCGTGCGCATGCCGTCGCCGACGAGATTGAACGCGAGCACGCTCGCGAACACCGCCGCGCCGGGAAAGATCGAGACCCACCAGAAGTCGGTGAAGATCAGCGCGCGCGAATCGGAGAGCATCGCGCCCCAGCTCGGCGTCGGCGGCTGCACGCCCAGCCCGATGAAACTCAGGGACGCCTCGACGATGATCGTCACGCCGAGCAGCAGCGTCGCTTGGACGAGCACAGGCGAGATGATGTTCGGCAGCACGTCGGAGAGCACGATGCGCGTTGCGTTCGCGCCCTGAAGACGGCGCGCCGCGACGTATTCCGCCTGCACTTCGGCACGCGCCAGACCATACGTGAGACGCGCAAGACCCGGCGCGTAGAGCACGCCGATCAGCAACACGAGCTTCGTCTCGTTGGAAAGCGCGATGCCCGCGACATGAATCGTGTCCGTTCCCGTGATGCCGACGAGCGCGATCGCCCAGATGAGCAGCGGAATCGACGCGAGCACTTCCATCGCTTTCATCAGCAGCTCGTCGGTCCATGTGCCCGACTTGTAGCCCGCGATCAGACCGATGGCCGTGCCGAGCACGACACCGATCGCGACCGCCGCGAGCCCGATGGCGAGCGATGCCCGCGCGCCCCAGATCACGCGGCTCAACATGTCGCGTCCAACCTGGTCGGTGCCGAGCCAGAATTCGCCGCCCGGCGCCTGCAAGCGATGGTCGATATAGAGCTTCAACGGATCTTTCAACGGCAGGAGCGGCGCACACAGCGCGACGCCGAGCAGCACGACGATCAACACGAGCCCGACCGCACCGGTCGGCTCGCGCATCAGGGCACGCACGAAGCGGCCCGCGGCGCGCGCGGTGGCGGTCATCGCGGAGGGCCTTTCGGGCACGGCAGGCAAGGAGGAATCGGCCATCATGTGCGGTTCACCTTCGGATCGAGAACGCCCTGCACGAGATCCGCGCAGCTGTTCGACACAATGAAAATCGTCGTGATCACGAGCACGATCGCCTGGACGGCGGGATAGTCGCGCTGGAAGATCGCCGCCAGGAGCGCGCGCGACACGCCCGGCAAGTTGAAGATCTGCTCGACGATGAGCGCCCAGCCGAACATGTAGCCGTAGCTCATCGCGGCCGTGCTCACGAGCGACGGCAACGCGTTCTTCAATGCATAGACGAGGATGCGTCCGCGCGGCAGTCCGAGCGCGCGCGCCGTGCGGATGTAATCCTGCGAGAGCGCGTCGACCATATTCGTGCGCACGAGACGGCTCAGCACCGCGATGTAATAGATCGACATCGTGAGCACGGGCAGTATCAGCGAGCCGAGATGCGCGCCGATGCCGTCGGCCCACGGCGCGAGTCCGCCGACCGGCAGCCAGCCCGTCTTGAGCGCGACATAGCGGATCAGCAGCAGCCCGAGCCAGAACGAAGGGATCGACAGACCGACGATCGCCGCGATCCGCAACACATGGTCGGCGGCGCCGTCCTCCTTCAATGCCGCGATCGTGCCGAGCAAGATCGACATGACGAGAGTCAGCACGAACGACAGCGTGACCAGCTCGACGGTGCCCGGCAGCGTATCGGCGATCTCCGGCCCGATGTCGTTGCCCGATACATACGAGCGCCCGAAATCGAGCGTCGCGGCATGCGTGAGCCACGCGCCGTATTGCGCGACGACCGGCCTGTCGAGCCCGTGTTGACGGTTGAACGACGCGATCTGATCGGCGCTCGCGTCGCTGCCCAGCGTGAGGCGCGCGGGCGAAACGGGCGTCGCGCGGCACATCGCGAAGAGCAGCGCGCTCACGACGACGAGCAGCATCAGCGAGGACAGTAACCTGGAGAAGAGTCTCATCGCATATCCCTCATGCCCGCCCGACGGACACGCCGCCGAGCGCGAGCGAGAAGCCCGTGTTCACTTCGAAGCCCTTCACTTCGCTGCGCCAGAGATTCTGAACTTCCAGTGCGCCGATCCAGACCGCGGGCGCATCGCGCGCGATCGTCTGCTGCATCTTCACGAGCAACGCCTTGAGCCCGGCGGGTTCGTCCGCGCCGTAACTCTTGTCGATCAGATCGACGAAGGCCGGATTGTCGTAGCCGGTCGCTTTCCATAGGCTCTCGGTCGGACGGAACAGCGCGTTCAGAAGGTACGTCGCTTCCGGCGGCGCGATGAAACCCGTCAGCACCGCCTGATGATTCCCGACCATCGCCTGCGAAATCATCTGGCCGAAGTCGAGCGGCCGCAGATTGGCCCGCACGCCGATCGACGCGAGCTGCGACTGCATGAAGAGCGCGGTGGTCGAGGTATCGATCAGATACGCGGGCTGCACATACAGCAGATCGAATGATGCGCCCGTCGCGTACTTCGAGCGCGCGAGCGCGGCGCGGGCCTTCGCCAGATCGAAATCGAGGCTCGCGGCGCTGGCCGCGTCGTACCACGGCGAATCCGGCGCGAACGGCATGCTGCTGGCCTTCACCGCGCCGTAGCTGAGGTCGCGGCAGATTTTCACGCGGTCGAGCACGAGTGAGACGGCCTGACGGAACGCGGGATCGTCGAACGGCGCCTTGCGCGTGTTGAGGCACAGCATCAGCGGACTCGTCGGCGACGGCCGGCTGTCACCCGCGATGCCCGGCGAGCGGCGAATCTGCCCGAAGAGCTGCGCGGGCGGCGCGCTGATGACCTGCGTCTGCATCGACATCAGCGAAGCGAGCCGCGACGACTCCTCCGGAATGATGCGGAACATCACGCGTTCCCATTGCGGCTCGCCGCGACGCCAGTAATTCGGATTGCGGCGCAGTTCGACGAAGTCGTTCGCCCGCGACTGCACGAAAATCCCCGGCCCCGTGCCGACGCCCACGGGCGCATGACGGAAGAAATCGCCCGGATGCTGCTCGCGGCTGCCTGCCGGAAAGATGCCCATGTACTTCGACATGTAGTCGAGCAAGGGCCGATAGGGGTGCTTCAGGCGAATCAAGACAGTGTTCGCGTCCGGCGCCGTCACCGAATCGATGACGGTCCAGAACGGGCGGCGGAAAGCCTTGTGCGTGGGATCGAGCACGTAATCGAAGCTGTATTTCACATCGGCGGACGAAAACGGCTGGCCGTTCTGGAAGGTCACGCCGCGCTCCAGATCGAACCGATACGTCAGACGGTCGGGCGAGACGGACCATGCGCGCGCCAGTTGCGGCACACGCTGGCCGTGGACATCAATGCCGACCAGATTCTCGAAGATCAGCTGATTGATCGCCATCACGTCGTGATTCGGCTGATTGATCGGATCGAGCGTCTGCGGATTGCTCGGAATCGCGACCGTCAGCACGCCGCCCTGCGCCGCCAGTGCCCGCTGGCCGAAAGCGAGCGGCAGCGACCAGCCCGCGAGCCCCGCTGCGCCTATTCGAAGCACCTGCCTTCGGGTTCTGTCGAAACTCATTGATGTCCTCTGTGTCCTCGTTTCGGCTTTCGTGAATCGATTCACTAACAATACGAACCTGATACTTGCACGTCAACCAATCAAAAATGAGGAACGCCGTAAATGCGATTCCAACTGGCGAAACGCGATGAAAATCTGCCGCGCGCTTTTCGTATGCCATCGTGGTGAATCGATTCACCAAAGATCGCTGATTTGAGGCGAGCTGTCAAATCGGGTTGACCCTGATAGGCTCAGCCGGGCTGAACGGTCCGTGCCCGCCGGCGACCCGGCGTGGCGGCCGCGACAGGCGGCGCGGCGCACGATTCGCGGATGATCATGCGCATCGGATGCCGCGACCGTCGAATGCCGGGCGGCGCGGTGCCGTCGAGCAGTTGCAGCATGAGGTCCGCCGCTTCTCTGCCGATGTCGCGCGGCTCCTGCGTCACGACGGTCAGCGCCGGCGCGCAGAGGCTCGCGTACTGATGATCGCCCACCGACACGACCGAGAAATCGCGCGGCACGTTCAGGCCGAGGTCGCGTGCGGTCTGCAGCACCAGTGCGGCGTCGTTGAGCGGAGCGACCATCGCGGTCGGCCGCGACGGCCCCGCGAGCAACGCGTGACAAGAGGCTTCGTCGAAGGCGTCGGTCCGCCGGATGAGCGCGGGATCCACTGCGATGCCGGCGGCTTCGCACTCGACGGTGTACCCGCGCACCATCTCCCGCCCGACCCACGTGTGCTCGTGGCCCGCAACCAGCCCGATCCGCCTGTGTCCGAGCGACGCCAGATAGCGCACGGCCTGACGGCATCCGTCGGCGTGATCGGTCAGCACCGAATGGAACTGGCCTTGCGCATCGCGCTCCCACAGCACGACGGGCATGTTCAGCGTATGGAGGATGTTGTAGTACGAGGGCGTCTCGTCATCGGAGATCACGCCGATCAGGCCGTCGAGGCGACGCTGGCGCAGGCTTTCGAGAAAGGCGCGCTCGCGCTCCAGGTCGTAATGCGAATTGGCGATGAGAATCTCGTAGCCGCGCTCGCGCAAGCGCGTTTCGGCGGCGCTGACCATCTGCGCCGCTGTGTGCTGCGCGATATCCGAGATCAGGCATGCAATCGCCTTCGAGCTCCCGCTGCGCATGCTGCGCGCCACTGCATTCGGCACGAAATTCAGCCGTGCGACCGCTCTCGTCACGGCCTCGCGGATTTCCGGGGCGACGTTGTCGCGCCCGTTGAGTACGCGCGATACCGAGCCCACGGAGACCTTGGCGAGACGCGCGACATCCTGGACGGTCGGCGATCCTTGCGGTGACTTGCGGCTGCGCGTGGAAGGCGGTCCGGACTCTGGTGGTTTCAGCTTCGGCATAGGCCCTGATCGGCATCGACGGAAGTTTCGAATCGCAATTGGTGAATCGATATATTGCGATTATAAGCACTCTGCCGCTTGCCTACCTCGGCATCGACTGGGTTAGTTTTTGTTTGATTTGCTTTTTCCGCGCCGTTGCTTGAGCCGGCACCTGGATTGCAGAACGTTTCTAGCGAGCGGATGCTCGAGTGCTCGTCCGCGAGCCCGCGCGTTAACGGTCTTGCCGCCGATCTGGTTCCGAAGGAACCCTCGGCTCTAACTGCCGTTTTCTCGTCGAGACTCGAGCGACCGCTGCGAAGCGCGACGTCATCAGTGTCAGAAGGCTTTCGCCTCATCGAGGTCCGTCACGGAAGATGACGGGGATTCCACCGCAAAACGTCGGCGGCGCAGGGGCTCAAAGCAAAGCATCGGGCGGAGTTCATCGCTGGACCGCGGGAAGTAAGCTCAAAGGGCCGTCAGGCGGCGATCCGGAGCATCGTCGAGATTCGCGCGGATCGTTGCGCCTCGCGCGATCTCGAGCCGGTTGCCACCGCGCGACTTTGCACTGTACAGCGCGCGATCCGCGGCTGCGAGAACCTTTGCCAGCGTGTCTTCCTCGGTCCCGAAGCGCGCCATGCCGATGCTCACCGTCGCCGCGATCTCCACGCCGCCCGCCGTGCGCGTGACCGTCTGCGAGAATCGGCGAACAACAGCTTCGGCCAGGTCTTTCGCGCGGGCGCTTTCGTGCCCCGGCAACAGAGCGGCAAACTCTTCACCACCGATGCGCGCCAGAATCACATCGCGCCCGAGCACACTGCGAAGAATCCTGGCGAACGACTTCAGCACTTCATCCCCGGCTTCATGACCGAAGCGGTCGTTGATGGCCTTGAAGTGATCGAGGTCGAGCGCGAGACAGGACACGGGCGGAAAGGCGTTGCTTTCGCGGATGGCGCATGCGCCTTCTTCGAAGAACCATCGGCGGTTGCCCAGACCAGTGAGGTAGTCGGTCTGCGATTCGCGTCGCAGATCGGCGTGGGCTTCGTCGCGCGCGAGGCGCAGGAGCGTCATCGGCAGGATGACCGAATAGAGCACCCCTTCGTACATCGTCGCCTGGCCGATGATCGCCAGCAAGTGAGATCCGAACGATGCCGCCAGCCACGGCAGAATGGTGACCCTGAACGCGTAGAAGAGCGCGTGACCGCCCGTGACGGCCACGGCGATGTTGCGCGACTGCTTCCATTTCGAATCGCGCGTGCCGAGGAGTTCGCGCGCGGTCAGTCCGCACACCACGGAGATGGGAATGGCGCTGAGGTACGCCCACATAACCGCTTCGCCGCGCTCGCCCGCGATGGCCCAGGCGAGCGCGAGCATCGACAGAATGCTGACGGAGATCCGGCCGTAGCGGCGTCCGTTCAGGAGCGCGACGCCTTGCAGGTTCAGCAGATACCCGCCGACGATGATGAGATTCGCCAGCGCGGAGCCCACGACGCCGGAAAGGCCGGGAACGTTATGCCGAATCGCGGCGGCGGCGCAGCCGAACGCGAGCGTAGCGTAACCTGCCGCGAGCACGCCAAGTTCACGCCTGCGCCGTGGATACGACCGGCGTTCGCAGAGCGTCAGGGCGCTGCTGGCGAGGAGCGTTCCGATTGCTAACAGGTAAAGGGTGATGAGGTCGACACGCATGCGCTCTTTGAGCTTTCTCCAGCCGAAGACGATCTAACATGACTCGTATACGGCAGAGAAACCAGAAAATTGAGGGGAGCATGTCTGATTTGGGCTATCGGGGCCGCGATGCGGATGATGAAGCCGTGCCTCACATTTTCTCGTCGACCGAACTGCTGGCTGTGGAAGACAAGCGACGCCACGAAAGCGCGGCGCATTGTTGCCCATGCTCGTGATAGCGCGGCTGATTGCCCGTGCGATTACTATCGAATTAAGTGCTAAGCAGGTTTCGCGGCCTCAAGCGCGCTATTCCACGCCTCATTCGTCAGTTTGAAGCACATCCACTTTGTCGGGCTGCCGGAAATGTCCAGTTCCGCCTCATACATGAATTTCGCACCGAGCTTGGCGGTGGCCTTCTGCGAACGTATGTTGGACGGCCCGATGTGGAACCAAACATCTGAAAACATCTCGTATGCGTGGCCGAGCATAAGCCTTTTCAATTCGAGATTTGTCTCACCGCCCCAATGTGACCGAGCTAAAAAAGTGAACCCAATCGACATAGAGTCCGGCTGATCCGGAGCTACGTAGTATCTCGAGCAACCGATGATTCGATTCGTCACGCGCTCAACGACGACCAGTGCGGTTCCGCTGTCGACGAGGAAGTCGAAATACGGCTGAAAAATCTCGCGCTTGTATCGATCTTTGGAGGGATGACCAGCCCATATCTCGGGGTCACTCGCAGCATCATATAGACCGGCATTGTCATCCCGAACCAAGGGACGAACAATTAAAGTAGAGCCAGCGAGCACAGGCTGTGCATCAAACTTATTAGAGGGCATCTCATTCCCTATAGTTAATGTGCGCGGAGAGTCTTCCCCGTACATGCTACTGTAAGCACATACGTCTGAACATCCCGGCCGCTCGGTCTCCTACGCGCTCGCGCAGCGAATGACAACCCGTTCGACTCGACGCAGTGGTCGATGTCCTCGGCCGCTTCGGGACAGCGGTCGACCCGCTCCCGTCATGCTTAACGTGGCACTGACGATGACCGCTCTCGAAGCGGAGTTGCGCGGGTAGCTCGAACGAATAACCCTACGCGCCGGCAGCCTGTTCACGCATGCGACGGGCTTCGTCGCGCAGGAACTGCTGATAATCGTCGAGATCGCCGTCGAAGGGCTCGACGCCACCCTTGGTGACGAGCCAGAATTCATCACATACCGCTCGCAGGAGGGACCGGTCGTGACTGACCAGCATCACAGTGCCTTCGAATTCGTTGAGTGCCATGCCTAGCGCTTCGCGGGTAGCCAGGTCCAGGTGGTTGGTCGGCTCGTCGAGCAGCAGCAGGTTGGGACGCTGCCACACGATCATGCACAACACGAGCCGGGCCTTTTCGCCGCCGCTCATCGTGCCGACTGCCTGATGGACCATGTCGCCGCTGAAGCTGAAGGTGCCGAGAAAGGTGCGAAGCGATTGTTCGGTACCACTCTGGCCGGGCGCGCGCATGTGCGCCGGCGTGTCCCTGGCGAGCCTAATCATGTGTTCCATCGGCGTGTCGAGCGGACGCAGCACGTCGAGCTCCTGTTGTGCGAAGTAGCCGATGTTCAACCCCTTGCCTTCGCTGATTTCACCGGCGATCGGCGCCAGAGCGTGCGCCACTGTCTTCACCAGCGTGGACTTGCCCTGGCCGTTGGCACCGAGGATGCCGATGCGTTGCCCGGCCAGCACAGACCGGTTGATGCCCCGAACGATGACGGTGGGCGGAGTGCCGGCCGGTGCGTCGGGCGGCGCCGGGTAGCCGAAGCTCGCATCCAGCATCGACAACAGCGGGTTCGGGACATTGAGCGGCTCCTTGAACTCGAAGCTGAACTCCGCGTCGGCAAGCACCGGCGCGATCTTTTCCATGCGTTCAAGCGCCTTGACGCGGCTTTGCGCCTGCTTCGCCTTCGACGCCTTGGCCTTGAAACGGTCGATGAACTTTTGCAGATGGGCGATCTTGTCCGCCTGCCGGGCCATCGCGGCCTGCTGCAACAGGAGTTGCTCGGCGCGCATGTCTTCGAACTTGCTGTAGTTGCCGCCGTAACGTACGAGCTTGGCGTTGTCGACGTGCACCGTCACCTGCGTCACTGCGTCGAGGAATTCGCGATCGTGGCTGATCACGACCAGCGTTCCTGGATAGCGCTTGAGCCACGCTTCAAGCCAGACGAGCGCGTCGAGGTCCAGGTGATTGGTCGGCTCGTCGAGCAGCAGCAAGTCGGACGGGCACATGAGCGCGCGCGCCAGCTGCAATCGCATGCGCCAGCCGCCGGAGAAACTATTGACCGGCTCGTCAAGCTGCGCAGCAGTGAAGCCAAGGCCCAGGATCAGCGCCTGGGCACGTGCGGGGGCATCATGTGCACCGGCGTCGTGCAGGGCCATGTAGGCGTGCGCCATGCGCATGCCGTCGTCGCTGGCCTCGGCGGCGGCTACCTCGGCCTGCGCGGCAAGCAGTCCGACGTCACCCTCGATTACGAAGTCGGTCGCGCTCAGCTCTGTTTCCGGCATATCCTGCGCGACCTGGCCCATTTTCCACGCAGCGGGAATCGAAAACTCGCCGCCGTCTTCGTGCAGCGTGCCGTTGAGAAGGCCGAAGAAGGACGATTTGCCGGCGCCATTGCGGCCAACGAGGCCAATCTTTTCGCCGGGGGTAAAGGTGACCGATGCGCGGTCGAGCACGACATTGACGCCGCGGCGCAGCGTGACATTACGGATGGAAATCATGGGGAGCGGCTTCGAAGAGGATAGGCATGATAGCCGACCGGACGTACAGACCGGAGTCTTTTCGGGCCGCACGAGTGAAGAACCACCTGCGCTTTGCGGCGTCCACCATCCACAAAGCAAGGCGACCGCCGATTCCCCGGTATTCACTGCCCCTCCTCTCGCGCAGGCTGACACGTATGCGAACCGGACGATCATCGGCCGGATCTCGTACCTCGACTCGACTGCGATCGCCTCGAAACCTCCAGCCAGTAAGGTAGGGCGATGCGCTTGCGGGACCACTACTCCAGGCGGGTGGACCACGCGTTGCGAGCGCACCGGCAGCCAAATACCTACCTGCGATCCAGGAAAACAAGGTTTTCCCTAACCTACCTGTTCCGGGTGGTGGCCCATCCTCGCGTACCACTTACCTTGGCGCTACAAAGTCCGCTTCACAGGCAAGGACAGCACAACGCCCAACGTGAACGGGACGACAGGAGACAACCCATGACCGCTTCACCCGATTTCCAGGCGAAGTCCGCCTGGACGATGACCCTGCTGCTGACCGGGCTTGCCCTCATCAATTTCCTGGACAAGATCGTGCTCGGTCTGGTCGCGGTGC
Source organism: Caballeronia megalochromosomata (assembly GCA_001580565.1). GTDB lineage: Bacteria > Pseudomonadota > Gammaproteobacteria > Burkholderiales > Burkholderiaceae > Caballeronia > Caballeronia megalochromosomata. The sequence continues at coordinate 28,596 of LRBF01000170.1, forward strand.
CATTGACGGCTGAACTGAATCTGTCGCCGGAAAAATTCGGCGTCGTCGCCGGCAGTTTCTTCTGGCTCTTCTCCCTTTCGACTGTCCTCGTCGGCTTCCTCTCGAACCGCTTTCAGACCCGCTGGCTGCTCCTCGCGATGGGGCTCAGCTGGGCGGCGCTCCAGTTGCCGCAGGCCTGGGCGACGAGCGCGCTCGGGCTGCTCGTCTGCCGCGTGATCCTGGGCGCCGCCGAGGGGCCCGCGTTTCCGGTCTCCGTGCTCGCGCTGTACAAGTGGTTCCCCGACCGCAAGCGCAATCTGCCCGTGGCCGTCATCAACCAGGGCGCGGCCATCGGCATGCTGCTCGCCGGGCTGCTGATTCCACTCGTCACGAGACAGTGGGGATGGCGCATGAACTTCCTGCTGCTCGGGGCGATCGGCGCGGCGTGGAGCGTGCTGTGGGCGTGCTTCGGGCGCGAAGGAACGCTCGACGGACAACCGGCCGCGCCCATCATGCCAATCGACGCGCAACGCCTGTCCTACCGGAGAATCCTCACGGACCGTTCGATCCTCTCCGTGTTCGCCCTCGGTTTCACGGCCTACTGGACCCTGGGTCTGAGCCTGACGTGGATACCCATGTACTTGGAAAAGGGACTCGGCTTCACCGGCGTGGAAGCCGGTCGCTGCTTCGCGATCGTGGTCGCGACCACGACGCCGGTCAACGTCGGCCTGAGCTGGCTGTCTCAGCTGATGCTCGGACGCGGCGTAAGCGCACGCAAGGCGCGGGTTCATCTGATCTGCATGTCGGCGATGGCCGGGGCGCTGTCGCTCATCGCGCTGATGCTGCTCCAGTTGCCTCCGTTGCAGAAGGTGGCGGTACTGGCGATCGCATTCGCGCTGCCGACTTTGAGCTTCACGCTGGCTCCCGCGCTCCTCGCCCAGATGGTTCCGGACAGCCAGCGCGGATCGCTCGTCGCCATTCACACGGCGCTCGCCAGTCTCGGCGCCGCATTCGCGCCCGCCATGATGGGGCGAATCGTTCAGATCTACGGCAGCGGCAATAGCCATGCGTATGAACTCGGCTTCGCGGTCAGCGCAGCGCTGCTGATCGCGGCCGCCTTCGCCGCGCTGCGCTGGCTTCATCCGGATCGTTCGCAACACACGCTCAGTCACCTTCCGACGCGCGCCGCGGCCTGACGGCGGCGACCAAGCAGCGCCCAACTTGCTCACACCGATCCCTCCCGACAACCAGACGCGCAAGACCCGAACCGGCAACCACGCTCGCAACAGAACGATCGCGGCAGAGTATGACTACATCGTCGTGGGCGCAGGCTCGGCGGGCTGCGCGCTGGCCGCGAGGCTCGCCGAGGAGGCATCGGTCACCGTCGCGCTGCTCGAAGCCGGGCCGCATGACCGCCATATGAGCGTGTGGATGCCCATCGGTCTTGCATCGACTGTGCAGAAGGCCGGTCCGCCGACCTGAAGGCAGCAGTGACGAGCGGCGTGGCGCAATGCATGGTCAACTCAGGCCAGACCTGTGTCGCGCCGACCCGCATGCTGGTGCCGCGCGAGCGCTACGACGAAGCCATCTCGATCGCCGCAGCGGTAGCCAATGGAATCGTCGTCGGCGACCCGGCGGACCCCGCCACGAAAATGGGTCCCATCTCGAATCGCGCCCACTACGAGAAGGTGCAGGAGATGATCCGCGCCGGGATCGAGGAAGGCGCGCGCGTGATCGCCGGCGGCCCGGGCAGACCCGAGGGACTGCGCAGGGCTTCTACGCGCGCCCTACCGTCTTCGCGGATGTCCGCAACGACATGAAGATCGCATGCGAGGAAATTTTCGGACCGGTACTGGTGCTGATTCCGTACGACGGCGAGGAACAGGGCATCGCAATCGCCAACGATACACAATACGGACTCGCAGCCTATATCGCCACGGGCGACGCCGAGCGCGCGCGCCGCGTGGCCGCGCGCCTGCGTGCGGGATCGGTGCGAATCAACGGTGCGATGCTGGACATCACGGTTCCGTTCGGCGGCTACAAGACCTCCGGCAACGGGCGCGAGTACGGTCGCGAAGGGCTGGCGGAGTTTCTCGAGTGCAAGTCGGTCACGGTCTGAGACATCGGACAAAGGGCCTGCTCACGGAGCATGAGCAGGCCCTGATGCAATGTCCGGCACTGTTTTTCTACAACGTCGATAACGTCAGCGCATTCGTCACCGACGTGACGCCTTCGACGCCTTCGGCCGCCTGAGTCGCCAGACCCATCTGCGACTGTTCGGGCACCGTTCCTTCCAGCGTCACCACGCCGTTGCGCGCGCGCACTGTGATCGTGGTAGCCCTCAGCCCTTTCGTCCTGCTCAGCGCGCGAATCACGCTTTTCTGCAGCGCGCGGTCGGCAGTCTTGGCAGCTTTCGCATCCGATGCATACGGCCGCGCGGGCGCAGCGAGCGCGTCACTGCCGTGTGCGTATGCGTGGAGTGATGCCAGAACCAGCAGCGCCCCGCTCACCAGCCTGCAAGCCTTTCCATGATTCATCGAATTTTCCCTGTTGTGGAGTTCAACCTCGAAGACACATCCGATGCCGCCGGGCGGCGTCGATCGCGCCAATCGTCGTCAGAAGCGATGCGTCATGCCGAGCACCGCGAGAACCTGCTTCGAACCGCTCGCGACAGCCGAGACGCCCGGCCAGCTCATGTTCGCGGAGCCGTTGTTCTTCAGATAGCCCGCTCGCATATAGAGGCTCGTGCGCTTGGAGAGACTATGGTCGACGCCCACTTCGATCCCCGGTGTGTTGTCGTGCACGCCGCGCACGTTTCTCTCGATGCCGGCGATCGCGATCACGTCTTCCGGCGTGGCCTGGATCGTTGCCCCGAATTCCATGATGCTGTATGAGTGAACCAGAGAAGCAAGCGGTACCTGAACTGCGGGCGTAATGGCGACCACCGCGCCGGGCGCAGGATCCTTTGGCCGGTTATACGAATAGTTGAACTGGAAATTCACGATGCCCACGCGGTAGGCGAGCGCGCCCGTGAAGTGTTCCGTCGCCATCAGATCGAAGGTCGTCAGCAAGCCCGGCGCGCTCGCCACGAGCGGTGCGGTCTCCTGCGCGCCGTGCTGATACTGATAGCCGACGCCCGCGTAGAAGCCATAGCCCGAATAGTTCGCCGCCACGTCGAGCATCGCGCCGGAACGAACCGGCACGGGTTGCGTCACGGTGGCAGGCAGCGCGTACATCGCGTAGACGTGCGCGCCTCGCAGATCCGGCGACGTGTACACGATCGAATTGCTGGTCCGCCCGGACACATACTGCGTGGCGAGCGTGGACCGGTCGGTCGCGCCCGCGAGGTCGGCTGCCGCCAGCGGCGACAGCACTTCGTTGCCGCGAAAAGGATCGGTGAAATACACGGCCCAGAAGCTCGGTTGATACTGACGGCCGAACGTGAGCGATCCATAGGTATCGTGCTTCAGCCCCACCCACGACTGTCGGTAGAACATCGCTGTCGAGTCGGCAAAGAAGGCGCCGTTATTGATGTTGTAGCCGTTCTCGAGGTCGAACACCGCCTTTAGCCCGTTGCCGAGGTCTTCGACTCCCTTCAGGCCGAACAGGGACCCGGTTGATCCGCCGCTTCGTACGGAATACGAATGAGTTCCGCCGTTATCGAGGTACTGGACAAAGGTGTCCGCCACCCCGTATAGCGTCACGCTCGACTGGGCCGCCGCTCCACCGGCGGCCAGTATCAGCGTAGCCCCACACATACCCTGACTCATGAAACGCATGCATGTCTCCTCTTTGTGATTACCGTGTCCGATGAGCACGGGTCAAGCCAACTCATGCAGTTCCCATCCGGGACGACGCGCGGCCGATAGCCGTGCCGGTCGTCGCGGGGCCATCTTGCAGGGACGTCGAGGTGGATCAACTACCCGAACAGAGGGGGAACGGGAATACCCCGAGCAATGAACCCGGCAGCGACACGCATCGCGCCCCCCGACGCAGGGGGCGGCCAGCGTGCGTCATTCACCTAGGATCGGTGCTATCGATCGCCTGCAATCACTCGAGAACACTCGAGGTCCGGCGCCGCACCATGAACTTCGTCATCGGTGCACCGGCGAATCTCGAGGCCATCGCCACCTGAAGATTGCTTCCCCAAGCGGAGATACCTATGCCTGCCATCCCATCGAATCCTTCGGCACGGCGGCTCGTGCACACGCGCCGTGTCGAATGCATGGGCTTCGAACGAAGCGACGGTCTGTTCGACATCGAAGGCCGCATGCGCGACACGAAGTCCACCGGCTCCGATCTCCTCTTCAAGACCGTGCCCGCCGGTTCGCCGATTCACGACATGCGCATCGTCGTCACGATCGACGCGAAGCTCGTGATCCAGCGCATCGACGCGCACAGCGACGCTGCGCCGAGCCGCTTCTGCGCGGAAATCAATCACGCGTATCGGAGCCTCGAGGGTCTGAGCATCGGCGCGGGCTTCATGAAAGAGGTCAAGAGCCGGTTGAGCGGTTCGAAGGGCTGCACGCATCTGACCGAGTTGCTCGGCCCCATCGCCACGACAGCGATCCAGACGCTGATGGGCTGGCGCAAGGCCGCCGACTCGACGAACGGCATCGATGAAGGGCAGCCCGCCGTTCAGGCCCATCCGATGATCGACACCTGCCACGCGTGGCGCGCGGGCGGCGAGGTCGTGCAATTCGCGGTTCGGCGCAAGCATGAAGTGGCGCGGCGCGAAGCGCACGTTGCCGACGCAGACCCTCTGCCGCATCGCGGCTGATCCGGGTAGTCACTCCCCTGCGGGCCCTGAAAACGCTGCCAGCGCTGCGCTACAATGTGCCGATCATCATTTCGTCCTTTGGCCGTTGCCGACGAGGCGCAAGGCCGAAGCGCGCAAGGCGCAGGTCACGATGCCGCAGAATTCCTCTCCCGCGGACCCGCGCCGCGCCCAACGAGGCGCCGCCGGGTTCCGGGCTGATCCACGCTTGATTCCGCCACGCAACACCGCCCGCATCGTCGCGCGCGAACGTCTGCTGGCCCAGTTGCTCGACGCACGGCGCAATCGTTGCGTCGTGCTCCAGGGGCCTGCCGGCTGCGGCAAGACGAGCCTCCTGATCGCGTGGCGTGAAGCCCTGCTTTCGCTCGGCTTCGATATCGCATGGCTCACGCTCGCGGCAGAAGACAACGAGCTCACGCACTTCCTCGACTACCTTGTCGCCAGCCTCATCCAGGTCGACCCGGCGATGTGCCATGAAGCGACGCTGCTGGGCGGCCGCGGCATGGACGACGAGGCGGTCGAGCGCACGATCATCTCCCTCGTGCGCGGTATCGCCGCCCATTCGAACGATCTCGTACTGGTGCTCGACGACCTGCATCACGTCTCCAACGCGCGCAATCACGAAGCATTGCAATGGCTGCTCGATTACGCGCCCGCCAACCTTCACCTCGTGCTGGTCTCGCGCGCCGCCGTGCCGCTCTCGCTTGGACGCCCGCGTGACCAGGGTCTGGTGCTGGAACTGGACATGCGCGATCTGCGCTTCACGGCCGCCGAATCCGAGGCGTTCCTCAAGACTCAGCTCGGCGAGATCAGCCAGCGCGACGCGCGCCACCTGCACGAACTGGCCGACGGCTGGGTGGCGGGGCTGCAACTCTTCGCCATGCGCCTGAAAGGCAAGAAGCAGGCCGCGACGAACCCCGCGTCCGCCGAACCGCTCGCCAATACCCAGCGTCTCGATGCCCGCGGCTTTGCCGCGTATTTCGAGCGCGAGGTGCTGTCGCGTCTCGCGCCTTCGGAAGTGGAACTGCTCATCCGGATGGCGAGTTGCACGCGCGTGTGCGCGCCGCTGTGCATCGCCTTGACCGGTGACGACCAGTCTCCGGCCGACGTGCGCGCGCTGCTGACGAGGCTCGAGAGCGACAACCTGTTCATCGCGCCCATCGAGAGTTCGGGCAGCGAGACGTGGTATCGGCTGAACCCGCTTTTTCGCGAAACCTTGCTCGACCGTTTTCGCGAACGCAGCGAACTGCATCAGCGCGAGGTGCATCTCGCGGCGTGGATCTGGTTCCGCGATCACGAACAGCCCGACGATGCCGTGCGGCATGCGTTGCTCGCCGGCGAGTCGGCTGCGGCGGCCGACCTCGTGCTGCGCGTCGCGCGCACGATGCAGATCAAGGGCGAGCTGCGCCAACTGGTCGGGCTGATACGACTGCTGCCGCTCGCCGAAGTGCAGGCGCGCATCGGACTGCGGCTGTGGATGGTGCACCTGCAACTGTATGCGCGCGAATTCGATGCCTGCGCCGCCGCCATCGCGCGCCTGCAAGCCGACATCCCGGAAAGCGATACGCATTCGCGCTATCGGCTCATCCTGTTGCGGGCGGCCCTTGCGCTCCAGCGCGACGAAACCGACGAAGCCATGGCCGTGTTGCCGCAGATGCTGCAAATCCCCGCGCACGCCGACAACCTTGCTGTGGGCGGCCGCAACAATCTGCTGTCATGGATCTACATGCGGCGCGGCGAATACGAAGAGGCGCGGCGCGTGCAGAGCGAAGCGCCGCAGCTTATCGTCGAAGGCATGCCGCTCGTGGGCACCTCGGCGGGCATGCTGAACGGCCGCTGCATCGCGGGATTCAGCTATGCGCTGGAGGGCAAATTCATCCAGGTGGAGCGCATCAGCCGCGACGTGCTGTTCGAAGCGGATCAACTCGGCAGCGCCGCCGCCGAAGCCGCGTATTTTGCCGCGGCGCTGCTCGGCGAAGTGCTGTACGAGTTCAACGAACTGGACGCGGCGCGCAGACTGCTTGAGGACCGCGTCGACGTGCTCGAACGCGTCTCCATTCCAGACTCCGTGTTGCGGGTGCTGACCGTGCTGTCGGCGGTGCATGGGGCGGCGGGTCATCTTCTCGACGCGTTCGCCTATCTCGAGCGTCTCGAAGAGTACGCGATGCAATACGGCCTGCATCGGCTCATCGCCCATAGCGTGGCCGCGCAGATCAATCGCCATCTGCAGAGCGGCCAGTCCGACGCGGCGGAAGCGGGCCTCGCCCGGATCGACATGATCGCGGCGCGCATCGCGATGCCCCCGGACGGGTCCGCAATGGGGACCGCCGCGGACATTCACGCGATGGCGGAGGGCGCGCACATCAACTGGTGTATCGCTCATGAAGATTTCGACGGCGCCGCGAGCCGTCTTCAGGCGCTGATTCCATTCTGCGAGGCACGCGGCTGGCAACGGCATGTGGCGCACTTCCAGCTCCAGGCCGGCGTCGTCGATGCGCGGCGCGGCCGGGCCGACGCTGCGCGCGCCGCCGTGCTCGCCGCGCTGCGCCGGGGCCATCGGCTGGGTCTTGTGCGCAGCCTGCTCGACGCCGATCCCGGTGCACTGGATCTCATCGACGTCGTCGTCCAGGGCGAGACGCACGACCCGGTCTTGTCCTTCTATGTGAGCCGGCTGCACGCTGCGCAAAAGGCGACTTCGGCCCTGCGCGCCCAGCAGGCGACCAAGCCCGGCGACCGCGGCGCGCCGCCCACCGGCGCGGACACGCTGAGCGAGCGTGAGGCACGGGTCGTCGGCCTGCTCGCGCAGGCATTGCCCAACAAGAAAATTGCCCGCACGCTCGGCATCTCGCCCGAGACCGTGAAGTGGCATCTGAAGAACATCTACGGCAAGCTCGGCGTGTCGAGCCGCGACGAGGCCGTGGCCCGGGTGCGCGATCTCGAACTGGGCACGCCGCCCGTCGCCGGTGGCGAAATGAATTGACGCGCCGCATCGTCGCGTGCGTCGCCGGCATCGGCTTCGTCGCCGCGCTTCGTCCGTTCCCGCTACCCGGTGCGGGTGGTTCGTAATCGTGCACGAGCCACTATTCTGTGACTCGAGGGATCGCGCCCGACCGTCGACTACAGGCGCACCTCATCAAGCCAACGCCGGCGCGCGCCAAGACGCGCGCTGAAGCTCAGGAGACACGCGTAATGACTACGCTCATGGCTGGTGAATCCACCGAAGCCCCTTATCGTCCCGTACGCTTTCCGGACCGGCGGCCGATCGTCGAACGCCGCGCCGACGGTACGCTGGTGCTGCGCTCGCCCAGCCTGCCTCCCGACATCGCGCAGAACAGCTTCGCCGCGTTCATCCCCGAATGGGTCGAGCGTCCCGGCGATAGCCCGGCGTTCTGCCAGCGCGATGAAAACGACGCGTGGCGCTCGATCAGCTGGCGCGCGCTGTGGCTTCAACTGCAAACGGTCGCGGCCGGCCTTCTCGACTTGGGCCTCGGCCAGACGCGGCCGCTGGTCCTGCTTTCGGGCAACTCGATCGAGCAGGCCGTGATGCTGCTTGCAGCCGAGTACGTCGGCATCCCCGCCGCACCGGTGTCGCCCGCCTATTCCACGCTGAGCGAGAACTTCGCTCGCCTGAAAGGCGTGCTCGAACTGGTGCCCCCCGCCGCGGTGTTCGTGCAGGACTCGGCTCAGTTCGAACGCGCGCTCGACATTGCCGAACTGGCGGCGACGCCGGTCATTGCGGTGCGCAACGTCCAGCACACACAGCGCGCCTGGGCCGACCTGCTTGCCGCTGACCTGACACCGGCGCGCGTGGCCGCGGTTGCGGCGGCGCACGCATCGATTCGCAAGGACGACACCGCACGCATCCTCTTCACGTCGGGTTCGACCGGTACGCCGAAAGGCGTGCCCCTCTCCTACGGCAATTTCAGGGCGGTCGCATCGTACTACGCCGACAATCTCGGCTGGATGCGTGAATCGCAACCGGTCTTCCTCGACTGGCTGCCGTGGCACCACGGCCTCGGCGGCGTTCTGAACATCGGGCGCTCGATCCAGTTCGGCGCGACTCACTATATCGACGATGGACGGCCGCTTCCCGGCCTGATCGAGCGCACCGTGCGCAACCTGCGCGAAGTCGCGCCGACAATCTTCACCAGCGTTCCTTCCGCATGGGCCGTGCTGGCGACCGAAATCGAGCGAGACCCCGTGCTGGCCCGCAGCCTGTTCGCCAACGTGCAGTATTTCGGCTACGGCGGAGCCAGCCTGCCGACCGACGTCTGGCAGCGCATCCAGCGCGCGGCCGTCGACACGGTCGGCGAACGCATCGTCTTCTCGACGGGCCTCGCCTGCACCGAGACGAGCGGCATGGGCACCTATTGCGGCTGGCCTTCGGCCGATGTCGGCAACATCGGCGGCCCGGTGCCGGGCTCGGAAGTGAAACTGCGGCCCCTCGAAGGCGGTGACGGACGCTACGAGATCCGCATGCGTGGCGCAAATGTGTTTGCGGGCTATATCGGCAACCCGGCGCTCACGGCCGCCGCTTTCGACGACGAGGGCTACTTCCGGCTGGGCGACGCGGTGCGCCTCGCGAATCCGGACGATCCGGGCCAGGGTCTGCTCTTCGCCGGCCGCGTGGTCGAAGACTTCAAGCTGATGAACGGCACCTGGGTGCAGACCGGCGCGGTGCGCCTCGACTTGCTCGACCTGTGCGCGCCCCTCATCTCGGATGCGGTCATCTGCGGCCATGACCGCGACTATCTCGCCGCGCTCGCGTGGCCGAACGTGGCCGCATGCCGGCGTCTCGCCCCCGAACTCGCCGAGCTCGATGCAGCCGCGCTGGCCAAGCATCCCGTCGTGGTGGCGGCGCTGCGCGAACGCCTCGCCGGAAGCCAGGGCGGCGGTGCAAGCCGCACCGTCGAGCGCCTGATGCTGATGGCCGAGCCGCCTTCGATCGATGCCAATGAGATCGCTGAAAAGGGCTATGTGAACCAGGCCGTGACGCGTGCGCGCCGCGCGCATCTGATCGAGCAGCTCTACCGCATCGAACCAGCCACGCACATCGCCCGCATGCGATAGCGCCATTCACGTCCTCACGTCGAATTCATTTTCAGGAATTTAGTTATGCAAATTACACGTACCGTCTTTCGTGATGACCATGAAATGCTGCGCACCACGGTGCGCCGCTTCCTGGAACGGGTGTGCGCGCCCAAACAACTGGAATGGGACAAGGCCGGCCGGGTCGATCGCGAGACCTGGCTCAAGGCAGGCCGCGAAGGACTGCTGTGCCTCACCTTGCCCACGGAATATGGCGGCGGCGGCGGGGACTTCGGCCACGCGGCGATCCTCAACGAGGAAGTGAATCGCGCCGGCCTGAGCGGCCTCGGCTTCGGCGTGCACTCGGACATCATCGCGCCGTATATCGCGCGCATCGGCAACGAGGAGCAAAAGCGGCAATGGCTGCCGAAGGCGTGTACAGGAGAATCCATCCTCGCGATCGGTATGACGGAGCCCGGCACCGGCAGCGACCTGAAGGCGATCCGGACCACCGCGTTGCGCGACGGCGACGAGTACGTGATCAACGGCAGCAAGACCTTCATCAGCAACGGACTGAACGCCGATCTGATCGTGCTCGTCTGCAAGACCGACCCGAGCGCGGGCGCCAAGGGCGTCAGCCTGATCGTTGTCGAGACGAGCCGCGAGGGATTCCGCCGCGGCCGCAAACTCGACAAGGTCGGCATGCATTCGCAGGATACGGCCGAACTTTTCTTCGACGACGTCCGCGTGCCGGTGAGCAACCGTCTCGGCGAGGAGGGCAAGGGCTTCGCCTACCTGATGGGCGAGCTGCCGCAGGAGCGGCTCTCGATCGCCATCGGCGCCGCCGCGAAGCTGGAAGCCTGTCTCGAACACACGATCAACTACGTGAAGGACCGCAGGGCTTTCAATCAGACCGTATGGGACTTCCAGAACACGAAGTTCAAGCTCGCCGACATCAAGGCGCAGGCAACCGCCGTGCGGCTGCTGGTCGACCACTACCTCGCCGAGCATGTGCGCCGCCGCCTGACGCTGGAAGAAGCGGCGATCGCCAAGCTGTTCGCGACGGAGTCGCTCGGCAAGGCGCTCGACGACATGGTGCAACTGCATGGCGGCTACGGCTACATGCTGGAGTATCCCGTCGCCCGCGCGTTCGCCGACGCGCGCGTCAACCGTATCTATGGCGGCACGAGCGAGGTCATGCGCGACCTCATTTCCCGCAAGCTGTAATTCGAACATTGCATACCAAGGAGCAGCGATATGACTCGTAACGTGTTCGTCGCCGGCGTCGGCATGATTCCGTTCAGAAAGCCCGGCACCAGCGATGCCTACGACGTGATGGGCGCGGGCGCCGTGCTCTCGAAAGGACATCCGCTGGGCGCCACCGGTCTCGCGCAGTGCTACGAACTGACGCATCGGTTGCGCGGCACGGCGGAGCAGCGCCAGGTCGAAGGCGCGAAGGTCGCGCTCGCGCACAACCTGGGGCTCGGCGGCGCGTGCGTGACCACCGTGTACAAGGCCGCCTGATGCGCTGCCGCTTCCAACCGAGTGTTCGACATGATCGATAAAAAATACATCGGGAAGGTCATTCCCGCGTTTCGCACGGTGGCCGAAGCGGGCCGGTTGCGGTTCTTCGCCAAGGCGACCGGCGAGACCAATCCCGTCTACTTCGACGAGTCCGCCGCGCGCGATGCGGGTCATCCGGGCCTGCCCTTGCCGCCTACCTTCCTGTTCTCGCTGGAACTGGAGCAGCCGGACAGACGCTGGCGCGACGAGATCGGCATCCAGGTCGCGCGCATCCTGCACGGCGAGCAGTCGTTCACCTATCACCGGATGGCCTATGCCGGCGATGCGCTCCTGTTCGAATGCCATATCGCCGATATCTACGACAAGAAAGGCGGCGCGCTGGATTTCGTGGTGCGCGAAACCCGCGTGACCAACCAGAGGGGCGAGCACGTGGCCGATCTGCGCAGCGTGCTGGTGCATCGCAACGGCTGAGGGGCGACACGAATGAATCCATTGTTCGACAACGTGAAGGTCGGCGACACGCTGCCGCCGCTGACGCTCGCGCCCATCGACCGCACGACGCTCGCGCTCTTTGCCGGCGCGTCGGGCGATCACAACGCGGTCCACATCGACCTCGACTTCGCGCGCCGCAGCGGCATGCCCGACGTATTCGCGCACGGCATGCTGTCGATGGCGTATCTCGCGCGCCTCTTGAACGGCTGGGTGGACCAGCGCCAGTTGCGGCAGTTCGGCGTGCGTTTTGTCGGCATCACGCATCTCGGCCACCGCATCACGTGCAGTGGCCGCGTGGTCGAGAAGTTCGAGGCCGATGGCGAGCGCCGCGTGAAAGTGGAGATCCAGACGGCCAATCAGTATGGCGAACCGCGCGTCCTCGGCGACGCCGTGATCGCCCTGTAAATACATCAATCAAGGAGACAAGGATATGGGCAAGCTTGACGGCAAGGTGGCGCTCGTCACGGGTTCGGGTCGCGGCATCGGCCGGGCCATCGCCGAGAAACTGGCGAGCGAAGGCGCACGCCTCGTGATCAACGATCTCGACACCGACCCGGCGCACGAAACGGTCGAAGTGCTGAAGAAGATGGGCACGGACGCCGTCGCCTGCGTGGGCAACGTGGGCGCGCCGGACTTCGCGGACCGCTTCATCAATACGGCGATGAGCACGTACAAGGGCATCGACATCATCGTCAACAATGCGGGCTATACGTGGGACGACGTGATCCAGAAGATGACCGACGAACAGTGGTACGCAATCATCGACTGCCACATGACCGCGCCGTTCCGCATCCTGCGCGCCGCCTATCCGCACGTCAAGGCGCTGCACGCCGCCGACAGGGAAGCAGGCCGCGACGTGTATCGCAAGATCGTCAACATCTCGTCGACGTCCGCGCTCAACGGCAATGCCGGCCAGATGAACTACTCGTCGGCCAAGGCCGGCGTGATCGGCATGACGCGCGCGCTTTCGCGTGAATGGGGACGCTTCAACGTCAACGTCAATTGCGTCGCGTTCGGTCTGATCCACACACGCATGACGACCGCCGACGCCCATGCTGGCGCAACCGTGAAGATCGAAGGACGCGATATCCGCGTGGGCGTCAATCCTGAGGCGCTCAAGATGCACGCGCAGCGCAATCCGCTCGGCCGCGGCGGCACGCCGGAAGAAGCGGCTGGCGGGGTCTATCTGTTCTGCTCGCCCGAGTCGAACTACATCACCGGCCAGACCATCGCGGTCGCGGGCAATCTGCAGTAGCGCACGAGGGACGGGCTTTGTGTTCGCTGGCATGCGTCGAGGCGCGTGCCAGCGTTTTCGTTTCCGGCAACGAGCGCGCCGTTCGATCATCAGTGCATTGCGGAGCCAGAGCATGAATCCGCATGCCGCTGCCCTACTCCCTCGATCACATCAACGTGTGGACGATCGCGGACGGCGACGGCCAGGCGATCGTCGACACGGGCGCCCGCACGGATGCCGCGACGGCCCTATGGCGGCGCCTCTTCGCCGGATCGCGCACGCCCCGCCCCGTCACGCGCGTTTTCGTCACGCACATGCACCCCGATCACGTGGGCATGGCAGGCTGGATCACGCGCACCTTCGAGTGCCGTCTGTGGATGACGCGCGCCGAGTATCTGAACTGCCGTGTCGCCGCTTCCGACAGCGGCCGAGAAGCGCCCGGCGACGGTGTTGACTTCTACCGTCGCGCGGGCTGGAGCGCCGCGGCAATCGAGCTGTATCGCGCACGCTTCGGCCGCTTCGGGCAGCACATCCACGCGCTGCCGGACAGCTTCCGGCGCTTGCAGTACGGGCAGGAAATCGCCATTGGCGAACACGTGTGGCGGGTCATCGTCGGCACGGGTCATTCGCCGGAGCACGCGTGCCTGTACTGCCCGGCGCTGAAGCTGTTCATTTCGGGCGACCAGGTGCTGCCGCGAATCTCGTCGAACGTGTCGGTGTATCCGCTCGAACCGGACGCCGATCCGATGGCCGACTGGTACGCGTCGATCGACAAGCTGAAGCGGCAGGTGCCCGACGATGTACTGGTGCTGCCGGCCCACAATGACTGTTTCCGTGGCCTGCATGCGCGGCTCGACCGTCTGCGGCGCGGCCAGGACCGCAGCCTCGACCGCTTGCGTGAGACGCTCGGCGAACCGCGTCGCGCCGTCGATGTATTCTGCGCGCTCTTTGCACGCCGCGTAGGCGAAGAGGATATGTCGCGCATGAGCCTCGCGACCGGCGAAAGCCTCGCGTGCCTGAACTATCTGATCGGGCGCGGCGAAGTTCGACGCGAGCTCCGCGATGACGGAATCAACTGGTACTCGCTCGCGCCATGAAGGCCGCAAGGGACATCGCCGCGCGATGCAGCGATGCCCTTAAACGCGTCGAACAGGCTCACGCTTCAGGCCGATACCCCAGGCCGTGTTCGCGCATGCGTTCGACCGCAGCCTCGTCGAAGCCCCAGTCCCGCAACGCGGCGAGCCCATGTTCGCCGCGTTGCGGCGCGGCCTTTGCGATCGTCGACGGCGTCGCCGAAAAACGCGGCGCAGGCGCGGGCTGAACCACGCCCGCCACCTCGACGAAGCTTCCGCGAGCACGATGCTGCAGATGCGCCGGCGCTTCCGAGAAGCTCAGTACCGGCGCGACACACGCGTCGCTGCCTTCGAACACGGCGCACCATTCGTCGCGCGTGCGCGTGAGAAACGCCGCTGCGAAACGTTCGCGCAGCACCGGCCAGCCGCTCCGGTCGTGCTGTGCGGGCAGGCCCGCGTCCGCAAGGCCGAGCTTCGACAGCAACTCCGCATAGAAACGCGCTTCGACCGCACCCACCGACATGTACCCGCCATCGCGCGTGCGGTAGCTGTCGTACCAGGGTGTGCCGCCATCCAGCAGATTGCTGGCGCGCTCTTCACGCCAGTTGCCCGATGCGAGCAGGCCCCAGATCACCGAACCCAGTTGCGCCGCGCCCTCGATCATCGCGGCATCGACGACCTGGCCCTCGCCGCCGCGCTGAACGTTGAACAGCGCCGCAACCACGCCCAGCGCCAGCAGCATGCCGCCACCGCCGTAATCGCCCACGAGGTTGAGCGGCGGGACGGGAGGACCATCGGCACGGCCGATGCCCGACAGCACGCCCGACAGCGCGATGTAGTTGAGGTCGTGACCCGCGCGCTGCGCGAGCGGACCGGTCTGCCCCCAGCCCGTCATGCGGCCATAGACGAGACGCGGATTGCGCGCCAGTGCGGCTTGCGGTCCGAGCCCGAGCCGCTCCATGGTGCCGGGGCGAAACCCTTCGATCACCACATCGGCGCGCGCCATCAGATCGAGCGCGGCTTCGGCCGCCCGGGGCTCTTTCAGATCGAGCGTGACCGAGCGGCGGCCGCGCCCCGTGACGTCTGCACGCTTGCCGTTGGTCTTCGGCCCCAGGTCCTGAGGCGCGAGCGGCCTGTCGATGCGCAATACGTCCGCCCCCATGTCGGCGAGCAACATGGCGCCGAACGGCCCCGGTCCGATCGCTTCGAATTCCAGCACGCGAATACCGCTTAAAACGCCCATCTTCCCTCCGTGTTCCGTTTTGCATCATGGCGAAGCGCGTCCGCCGTCGATGATCTCTTTAGGCATTGCCTGAGTGGAAGTAAGCCAAAAAAAGCGGCAGACCGGACCACCCGGGCGGAGTGGCGAAGCGCGCTACTTGACCGAGCGCGTCTTCTGCGCCCAGTACGGCGCGCGAATTTCGCGCTTCAGAACCTTGCCCGCGCCGGACAAGGGCAATCGATCCCGGAACTCGACCGACTTCGGGCACTTGTAGCCGGCGATCGCCTGCCGGCAATGTTCGCGCACCTCTTCTTCGGCGATTGTCGCGCCTGGCTTGCGCACGATCACCGCGTGCACGGCCTCGCCCCAGATATCATGGGGAATCCCGATGACCGCGCACGCGGCGACCGCCGGATGACGGACGATCACGTTCTCCACTTCGGCGGAATAGACGTTCTCGCCACCGCTTATGATCATGTCCTTGATGCGATCGACGATGTAGAGATAACCCTGAGCGTCCATGTAGGCGCCGTCGCCGGTGTGCAGCCAGCCGCCGCGCACGGCCTGCGCGGTTTCGTCGGGCTTTTTCCAGTAGCCCGCCATCACGTTCGGCCCGCGCACGACGATCTCGCCGACCATGCCGCGCGGCACTTCTTCGCCATGCACATCGACCACTTTCACCATCAGACCCGGCAGGCCACGACCGATCGAGCGGTACAGGCCGCTCCTGCGCCCCGCCTCATCGTGGTTGGACGGCGGGTTCGCCGAAATGCTCGGACACGCCTCGGTCATCCCGTATGAATGCGCGAGCTCGACGCCGGGCAGCGACCGGATCACCCGGTCGAGCAGGGCTTCAGGGATCGGCGAAGCACCGTAGGTCAGCCGCTTCAGGCTGCTCAGATCGGTGCGAGCGAAGTCAGGATGATCGAGCAGCGACTGGATCATGGTCGGCACGAGCAGCGTTTCGCTCACGCGCTGCGTGCCGATCGCCTCGAGCACGTCGCCGGCATCGAAAGCGGGAATGATGACGTGCGCCTCGCCGGCCATGAACTGCAGCAGCGCGCGGCCGAGGCCCGCCGCGTGGAAGAACGGCGCCGCGTGCAGCACCGCGCTGTCGGGCAATGGCGCGCACTCGGCAATCCGCATGATGCACGAGGACCACATGTTCAGATGCGTCTGCATCACGCCTTTCGGAAAGCCGGTCGTGCCGCCCGTGTACATGATGCACGCAAGATCGTCGCCGCGCCGCCCGGCATCCGGCAACGGCGTCGCGGCCGCGATCAGCGCGTCGAACGAAAGCATCCCGGCGGGCGCCGCGCCGTCGCCCGCGTGAATCAGGATCGGCGCCTTGCTGGCAAGCGTGCACACCGCGCGCGCCATATCGATGAAATGGTCATCGACGATCAGGATGCGGGTGTCGCAATCATCCAGCGAATAGCCGATCTCCGCCGCGCTCCAGCGGGTGTTGACCGGATTGAGCACGCCACCGCCCCACCACACGCCCATCACGTATTCGAGGTAGCGGTCCGAATTGAGCGCGAGCATGCCGACCCGCTCGCCCTCCGACATGCCGAGCCCGCGCAACGCGGCGGCGAGGCGCGCGACATGATCCGCGAATTCGCGGAACGTGCGCCGGCGTCCCTTGAACGTGATCGCGAGCCTGTCAGGATTCTGCTGCAACGAGCGGTGCAGGCCCTGGGTCAGATACATGCTTTGTCTTCCTGCCGTGTTTGAGCGCCAGTGGCGCGCCGGATGATGCGCGACCGCTCTATCCGTGGAATGCCGGCGAGCGCTTCTCGATGAATGCCGCCACGGCTTCGCGATGGTCGGCGGTCTGATGCGAGAGCGCCTGATACGCCGCCGACATTTCCAGCAGCGTATCCAGGCGGCAGTGCATGCCTTCGCGCAGCAGCCGTTTTGCGAGCCGCACCGCGTGAGGCGGGTTGTCGGCGATCGCTCGCGCGAGACCGTGGGCAGTCGCGAGCAGCCCGTCATGCGGCACGACACGGGACACCAGATTCCAGTCGAGCGCCTGTTGCGCGTCGATCATCTGGCCGGTGAAGGTCAACTCCGCCGCGCGCGACAAACCGATGATGCGCGGCAGCAGCCACGCGCCGCCGTCGCCGGGAATGATGCCCAGCCTGACGAAACTCTCGGCGAACTTCGCGCGTTCGGACGCGATGCGGATGTCGCACATGCAGGCGAGATCGAGCCCCGCGCCGATCGCCGCGCCGTTGACGGCGGCGATGACCGGCACTTCCAGGTTGAACAGCGCCAGCGGCAGTTGCTGAATGCCGCGCCGGTAGTCCTGGCGAATTTCCATGCCGGCAATGCTGCGCGACGCGTGCCGCTCCATGTCGTGGATATTGCCGCCCGACGAGAACGCCGTGCCGGCGCCCGTCAGGATCACGGCACGCACGGAACGGTCGGCTTCGATCCGTCCGATCGCCGCCAGCAACTCCGCCACAGCCGTGTTGCCGGTGAGCGGATTGCGCCGCTCCGGTTCGTTCATCGTCAGCGTGACGATGTGCTGGTCCTGTTCGTAGCTCAGAAAATGGTTCATAGGATGTCTAATCGTCTACGTTGCTGCTGTAAGGGTTTGCCCGCGCGTGCGCTCAGGCGGCGACGTCATACGGCGCGGTTCGCGCGAAATCCACGATCGTGCGATGCTCCGCCGCGAGCGCCGCGCTCCCCACCATGCGGTTCCAGAAGGTCTCCGAGCCATCCGCGATGCGCCATTCGTGCAACCTGCGCGTATAAAGCTGGAGATCGTATTCGGCGGTGACCCCGATCGCGCCGTGCAGCGCATGCGCCGTCGATGCGATCAACGGCACCGCCATGCTGGTGCGCGCCTTGGCGATCGCGGTCGCGAGCCGTCCTGGGACAGCGCCTGCACCGCAGAACGCCAGCGCCGATGCCATCCCGGCCGACGCCACATGCTGGGCCATCACGCTCAACTGATGCTGGACCGCCTGGAACTTGCCAATCGATTTGCCGAACTGCGAGCGATCGTTGCAGTACTGCAGTGTCATCGCGAACACGCGATCCATCGCGCCGGCGATGGCGGCCGCGTGAATCGCCGCGCTGAACAGCAGCACCTCCGCGCCGTTCGAACCGAGCGATGCGGGAACGGCATCCGGGCGCCAGCGAAGCGTGCCGCAGGCACTTCCGTGCACGCCGCCCGGCTCGCGTTCGGCGCGCGACGCGTCCAGCAATAGCAGATTGCCGTCGACGTTGGCGAGCACCTGATTGCAGATCATGCCGAACGGCACCTGCGGCGCTTCCAGTGAGCCGTCCCCGTGGCGACGGCAGTTACCGGCGAGCGTCGTCATTCCAGCCGGGGCCGTCACGCCGGTGTCGCACAACAACGCTCGTGCCGCGATGCTCTGCGCGAGCGGAACCGGCACCGCGTGGCGTCCAAAGGCCGTGAAGATCGGCTCGATCGCCGACAGTGACAATCCGGCGCCACCCGCGCTTTCCGGCGTCAGCAGTTCCAGAAATCCCGCTTCCTCGACGGCGCGCCAGATCGACTCGGCCGGGCCGCCGTTTTCGATTGCGCGGACGGCCCCGGATGTGGCGCGGTCGCGCAGAATGGCTTCAATGGCTTCGGTGAACATGCAGGTCTCTTTCGTGGTCCGGAGGGTTAGCGCAATCCGAGTCCGCGCGCGATCATGCCGCGCAACACCTCGCGCGTGCCGCCACGCAGCGAAAAGGTCGGCGAAATCTGGCTGAGGTACGCCACCGTGCGATAGAGCTCGGGATCGACGGTCTGTGCGGGATTCGCGCCGAGCACGGCTTCCAGTTGCGCAGGAATGGCCTGTTCGAACTCCGTGCCGATGTCCTTGACGAGCGCCGCCTCGATCACCGGGCTCTCGCCGCGCGCGAGCCGCGCCGTGACCGCGATCGACAGACAGCGCAACGTGGCCAGTTGCGTCGCAAAGCCGCCGAGCAGCGCAAGCTCGGCGTCGCTGGCGCCGTGGCGGCGCAACTGCTCGCGCCAGCAGTCGAGCAGCACGACACTCGAATAGAGCCGCTCCGGTCCGCTGCGTTCGAACGCGAGCTCGGCCGTCACCTGCTCCCAGCCCGCGCCCTCGTCGCCGATCAACGCATCGTCGGCGAGCAAGACGTCGTCGAATGTCACCTCGGAGAAGTGCGCATCGCCGGTGAGATCGACGATCGGCCGCACGTGAACGCCGGGCAACGACAGCTCGACGATGAATTGCGACAGCCCCTTCTGGCGATCTTCCGGCGCGCCCGACGAGCGCACGAGCGCGATCATGTACTGGCAATGCTGCGCGTTGGTCGTCCAGATCTTGCGCCCGGTGAGACGCCAGCCGCCGTCACGGCGCACCGCGCGCGTACGGACGCTCGCGAGATCGGAGCCCGCGTCGGGCTCGCTCATGCCGATGCAGAAGAACGCGCGCGCGGCACAGATGCGCGGCAAGTAGAAGTCCTTTTGTGCCTCGGTGCCGTAGCGCAGGATCAGCGGTCCGCTTTGACGGTCGGCGATCCAGTGCGCAGCGACAGGCGCGCCCGCGGCCAGCATTTCCTCGACCAGCACGAAGCGGCGGAACGCATCCATGCCCGCGCCGCCGTAGCCCGTCGGCAGCGTCAGTCCGATCCAGCCGCGCGCGGCGAGACGCCGGCTGAAATCCGCGTCGAAGCCCATCCACGAGCGGGCGCGAATGTCGGCTGGCGCCGGCGGCAGGTGCTCATCGAGAAACTGCTTTACTTGCGCGCGAAAAGCTTCGGCCTCGGCGGGCAGCGCCGTCAGGTGGAAAGCATCCAGCAGGTTGTTCACGTCTCACTCCAGATTTTTTGTGGTCGCTGCCGCGCGGGCCGCTATGACTGTGCGAGCCCGGTTTGCGCGGCGTAGCGCTCGCGCAGAGCCTGCTTGTACAGCTTGCCGGTGGGCAGGCGCGGCATCGTGTCGATGAAGTCGATCGAGCGCGGCACCATGTAGCGCGCCACGCGCGTGCGCAGATAAGCCAGCAGCGCTTGCGCGAGCGCATCCGATGGCTCGACGCCAGGCGCCGGTTCGACGATCGCCTTGACCTGCTCGCCCATCTCGGCGTCGGGCACACCGATCACCGCCGCGTCCTGCACATCGGGATGCACGGCGAGCGCGTCTTCGATCGCTTGCGGATAGATGTTGACGCCGCCCGAAATGATCATGAACGCCTTGCGGTCGGTCAGATACAGATAACCGTCGCCGTCGACATGACCGATGTCGCCGACCGCCGTCCACGCCGGATGACGCGGGTGCTGTGCGCCACGGGTCTTGTCCGGATCGTTGTGGTAATGAAAAGGCAACTGGTCACGTTCGAAGTAGACGAGCCCGTCTTCGCCCACCGGCAATTCGTTACCCTCGTCGTCGCAGATATGGATGACGCCGAGCAACGCGCGGCCAACCGAGCCAGGATGCGCGAGCCACTCTTCGGTATTCAGCGTAGTCACGCCATTGCCTTCGGTGGACGAGTAATACTCCTCGATGATCGGCCCCCACCAGTCGATCATCTGCCGCTTGATCTCCTGCGGGCACGGCGCGGCTGCGTGGATCGCCACCCGATGGCTCGACAGGTCGAAGCCATTGCGCAGCGCCGGGCCGAGCTTGAGCAGGCGGATCAGCATGGTCGGCACCCACTGGCTGTGCGTGACGCGATAACGCTCGATCGCCCGCAATGCGTCGAGCGGATCGAACTTCTCCATGAACACCACGGTGCCGCCGCCGAACTGCGTCTCCAGCCCGTAGCCGAGCGGCGCGGTGTGATAGAGCGGCGCTGGCGACAGATATACGGTCTGCGCATCGAAGCCATAGCGCTCGAACTGCGGGCGGCGGGCGGAGCCGGACCCTTCCGAGACGCGCCCTTGTGGCTGCGCGCGAATGATGCCCTTGGGGCGGCCGGTCGTGCCGGAACTGTAGATCATGGTCGCGCCCAGCCATTCGTCGTCGAGCCGCGTCGGCGGATAACGGCCGGTCACGGCTTCGTAGCTGTCCCAACCGGCGATGGTGCCGTCG
Organism: Caballeronia megalochromosomata; assembly: GCA_001580565.1. Lineage (GTDB taxonomy): Bacteria > Pseudomonadota > Gammaproteobacteria > Burkholderiales > Burkholderiaceae > Caballeronia > Caballeronia megalochromosomata. The sequence continues at coordinate 49,944 of LRBF01000170.1, forward strand.
ATCATCAGCCGCAGGCCGCAGGTCGGCATCATGCCGGTCAGTTCGGCTGCGAGCTCACGCATCGCGTACGAACTGACCACGACCTGCGCATGGCTGTCCGCGATGATGGCGGCCGCCTCCGGCGCGGTCAGGAATCGGTTGACCGGGGTGATCAGCAGGCCAGAGCGCAACACCGCCCAGCACACCTCGAAGCAGCGTACGTTGTTCTCGAGCACCATCGCGATGTGGTCGCCGCGCCGCAGCCCGATCGCGTACAGACACTGCGCGAAGCGATTGAAACGCTCGTCGAGTTCGCGGTAGGTCAGCGCGTCGCCGGTGGCGCTGTTGATTGCCGCGGGCTTGTCGGGCGTCAGCTCCGCATGGTCGCCGAGGTACTTCGGGAATTTGCTCATGCACGCTCCTGCGATTCGATACGGTTCGGGCGCTTACGCCACCGCCGCCGGAATTTCGCCGGAGGTCAGCGCGTTCGGTGCGGCCCGTTCCACCAGTTCCGGTATCAGCGCGCCGAGCTCGGCCGCATCCCAGCGCCCGTGCTCCTCAATGCTGCTTGCGATCCAGGTCTGCACTAGACGCGCCGCGGCGCACTCTGTGCCCGAGGTTCAGTGCTTGCCGTACAAGGTCACCACGCACGCGCCGCCAAGCCCGAGGTTGTGCTGAAGCGCATGCCTTGCGCCCTGCACCTGCCGCTGATCGGCGGTGCCCCGCAACTGGTGAGTCAGCTCGTAACATTGCGCGAGGCCCGTCGCGCCCAATGGATGCCCTTTCGAGAGCAGGCCGCCGGACGGATTGACCACGACCTTGCCCCCGTACGTGTTGTCGCCGTCGCTGACAAACTTCTCCGCGCCGCCTTCCGGACAGAACCCGAGCGATTCGTAGCAGATGACTTCGTTGTGCGCGAAGCAGTCGTGCAGCTCGCACACGTCGATATCTTCCGGTCCGATCCCCGCTTTCTCGTAGACCTTGTTCGCGGCCGAGCGCGTCATATGGATGCCGACGAAATTGAGCATCGACGGCGGATCGAACGAAGCGGGCGGATCGGTGGTCAGCGCCTGCGCGACGATCTGCACATCCGTGCGCAGGTTGTGCCTGCGGGCGAACTTCTCGGACACGAGGATCGCCGCCGCGCCGCCGCAAGTAGGCGGACAGGCCATCAGCCGCGTCATCACGCCGGGCATCAGCACCGTATCGTTCATCACGTCTTCGGTCGTCACCTGCTCGCGAAACAGCGCGAGCGGGTTGTTCGCCGCGTGGCGGCTCGCCTTCGCGCGCACCGCCGCGAAGGTTTCCATGCGCGTGCCGTAGCGCTGCATGTGCTCGCGTCCTGCGCCACCGAAAGTGCGCAGTGCCTGCGGCAGATGCGCGAGGTCGGCGGTCAGGCCGTGCATGATCGGCACGAAGCGCGCACGCGTCACTGGCCGGTCGTCCCAGTGCGACTTCAGCGCGCCGGCCTGCATCTGCTCGAAACCGAGCGCCAGCACGCAGTCCGCATCGCCGGTAGCGATCGCCTGGCGCGCGAGATAGAGCGCGGTCGAACCCGTCGAGCAATTGTTGTTGACGTTGACGATCGGAATGCCCGTCATGCCCACTTCGTACAACGCGGTCTGCCCGCAGGTGGAGTCGCCGTACACGTAGCCGGCGAACGCCTGCTGTACGAGGTCGTACGCGATGCCGGCATCGGCCAGCGCGCGGCGGGTGGCTTCGGCGCCCATTTCGGTGTAGCTCTGGCTCGCGCCCGGCTTGGCGAACTGGATCATGCCGACGCCCGCCACCAGTACTTTTTCGCTCATGTTGCAGCCTCGGAAGATTGGGGACTCAAAGCTTGCGGGAGATCAGATCCCGCAACACTTCGCTGGTGCCGCCGAAGATGCGCGTCACGCGCATGTCGGCGAAAGCACGGGCAATCGGATACTCCAGCATGTAGCCGTAGCCGCCGTGCAGCTGAACCATCTCGTCGATGCACTTCCACATCGCTTCGGTCGCAAAGAGCTTGGCGATCGCCGCTTCCTGCAGCGTGAGCTTGCGCTCCATGTGCTCGCGAATGTAGTAATCGACCAGCGTGCGGACCGCGACGGCTTGCGCCTTCACATCGGCCAGCTTGAATTTGGTGTTCTGGAAGTCCCACACGGTCTGATTGAACGCGCGGCGGTCCTTCACGTATTGCAGCGTCAGTTCGAGCTGCCGTTCCAGCTTCGCCGCGCAATACACCGCGATGATGAGCCGCTCCTGCGGAAGCTCTTCCATCAGGTGGACGAAGCCGCCGTTCTCGTTGCCGATCAGGTTGCTCGCGGGTACGCGGACGTCGTCGAAGAAGAGTTCGGCGGTATCGGCGGCGGCCTGTCCGACTTTCTCCAGCTTGCGGCCACGGCGGAACCCCGCACGGTCGGTTTCGACCATGATGAGACTCACGCCCTTCGCGCCTGCCGACGGATCAGTCTTGCAGACCACCACCACCATGTCGCAGTTCAGGCCATTCGAAATGAACGTCTTGCTGCCGTTGATGATGTAGCCGTCGCCGTCGCGCACGGCGGTGGTGCGGATCGATTTCAGATCGGAGCCAGTGCCGGGCTCGGTCATCGCGATGGCGAGGATCTTCTCGCCACGGCAGATCGGCGGCAGCCATGTGCGTTTTTGTTCTTCCGTGCCGAGGCGCACGATATACGGCGCGGTGATGTCCGAATGCACGGAATAGCTGAAGCCCGATACGCCCGCACGATGCAGCTCTTCAGCGACGATGGCCGAATGACCAAAATCGCCACCGCCCCCGCCGTATTCTTCCGGTACGGTCACACACAGCAGGCCTTCGCGGCCGGCCTTCAGCCAGGTCTCGCGATCCACGCATCCGGCTTCGTCCCACTGAGCCTGACGCGGCAGGCACTCGCGTTCGAAGAAACGCCGCGCGGTATCACGCAACATTTCGTGATCCTCGCGATAGACATTACGCTTGACTTCCACCGCACGCTCCTCATCGATTGAATGCGTTGGCAGCGCGGACCGGATCTGCGTGACCGGCTGGCTGCTTTCATGAACGCATTGTGCGTGGCGGGAAGAGCGGGCAAGCCTACCCTCGTGGAGTAGGCCGGCAGGTGGTTGAGCGCTAGCGTGCGCCCGCGTCGCGCATCCTTGCGACAGCGCCGTCGCGACCCGTCACTTCCAGCTTCCGGTAGATGTTCTTGAGGTGCCACTTCACCGTATCGAGCGACACGTCCATGACGCGCGCGATTTTCTTGTTGGGCAGCGCGAGCGCGAGCAGACCCAGCACTTCGTTCTCGCGTTCGCTCAGCGACTGGATCGGCGCGCGCATTTCAGCCGCCTGCGGTTCGACAGGTGCGGTTGTCCTCTCGGCGTCGATCAGCCGCTGCGCATAGAAACCCAGGACGGGGTCGAAGTCCGGCTCCAGCAGCAGACGGTCGAGGATGTGCCGGCATCCGCCAAGCTCATCGAGCAAGCTGCGCATCAACCCCAGCCGGTGGCCCACCCGCAAGGCTTCGACCAGATGCTCACGGGCCGCTCCATCGTTGTGACGTCCCGTCTCTGCAATCGACATCTGCAAGCGCAAACCGACCACGCGACACCATCGTCCTCCCGCTTCGGACAGTGCGTGAAGCGGCTTGAGCCGGCGCATGGCGCCTTCGAAGTCGTTCAGATGGAGGCACATGCGAACGCGCGCGAGACCCGCGCAGACCCTGATTTCCCAGGACGTGCTGCGCATCGCGCCCGCATAGCGCTCCGCGAGCGTTTCGCAGCGCATCACCAATGCTTCGGCTTCGTCAAGGCGGCCTTCTTCCAGCAACCAGCGCGCGCGCAAACACAGGGCGCTGGCGAGCAGCCGATCCACGCCCCGACGTTTCGCGTGGTCCTCGAGCCGTTCGAGGCAATCGCGCGCCTCGAGGCGGCGTCCCGCGAACCAGTGCGCGCTGGCGAGGACCACCAGAGCACGCAGGACTGTATCGGGAATCGAGACGCGCTCGAGCACCTCGACGCGTTCCTCCAGCAACTGGAGTGAAGCATCGACGTCGTTCAGTTCGTATAGCGCCTCGCCCAGCAAGACTGCCGCCATGCACGCGATGCCAACATATGCCGGGGCTTGCTCTTCCGCCTGCGCGAGCACGTCACGGAACACCCGCTCGGCGAGCAACACCTTGCCCTCCGCAGCATGCGTCATGCCGCTCATGCAACGACCGAGCAGGACACCGCGCGGTGCGCCGCCATACGCCGCGCCTTCCTCCAGAACCCTGCGGGCCTGCTCGTGCTCGCCACGATGGATGAACATCCACGAAAGGATATTGCCGCGCGCGACCCGGGTGAAATCGTCCGCGCTGGGCGGGACGCGCTGCAACTCCGGCAATAGCGCCACGACCAGATCCGTATCGTCGCGCTGTAGCGCGAGGCCGCCGCGAAGCAGCGCGAGCGCGTAGCGCTGGCGCGGATCCGGTCGTTCGCTCCGCGAAGCGATCTGCTGAATGCCCTGCATCAGCGCGTCGGTTTCGCCGGCGTACATTTGCAGATAAGCAGTGATCACGCGCAGATCGAAGCGCTCCGCGATCTGCGCCGGCGGCAGGCGGCGCACCAGACCAGCAAGCTGGCGCAGTTCGCCGCGTGCGAGCAAATCATGCGCGCATCCTTCGACGAGGTCGGCGGCGACCTGAGCGTTGTCTGCCAGTACGGCATGATGCACGGCTTCGTCGACGTGGCCTTGTGCATCGAGCCACTGCCACGCCGCCGAATGAAGGTCGCGCAGTTCGGTTGGCGGCAGCTCCGCGACGCGGCGCTGCAATACCTCGCGCAGCAAGGGATGCAGGCGATACCAGGTTTCGCCGTTCTGTCCGACACCGCTCTGAGTAATGAATAGGTTGTCGCCTTCCAGACGACTGAGTCGCGAGGCGACGTCCGCGACGGTAACCGGACGCCGCATCAAGCCTGTGCAAAGGGACGCGCAGAATCGCTCGCAAAGGGCCGCACGAGTGAGCAGCAGCAGGTCCTCGGACGCGAGTCGGACCAACACTTCGCGTTCGAAGTAACGAGCGAAGGTTTCGGCGTCGTGCACGGTCGTTGGCGTGAAGGCCGAACCTTTGCGGGTCCTCAAGTCGATCGCGAACAATTGCAGGCCGGCCGCCCAGCCGTCCGTCAGTTCATGCACCACTCGCGCGTCGCGTCTGGCGATCTCGCCGAGTTGCTCGCGCAGAAACCGCTCCGATTCCTCGGCCGAAAAGCGCAGATCATGGCGATCGAGTTCGGTGGCCAGACCTTGCGAACGCAGACGCGCCAGCGAGACGGGCAGCGAACGCCGCGAAGCCAGCACCACGTGAAGCTGCGGCGGCGCGTAGTCCAGCAGCCAGCGCAATGCTTCGACGATTCGGGCGTTCTGGAGGTAATGAACGTCGTCGAGCATCATCACCAGCTCGCGCTTGCGACGGGCGATGCCGCGTACGAGCGTGATCACCCAGTGCTCGACCGCGGTCTCGCCACTCTCGCGGCCGACCAGTAATTCCGCTTCGCGCACGATCGCCGGGTCTACCGTCGCAAGGCTCGCCAGCAGGCCGTGGAAGAACGCAGTCAGGTCATCATCTTCAGGGGCGAGAGAGAGCCAGGCGACATCGAAGTCCAGCGTGAGCATCGCCTGCCTGAAAGCGAGCATCGTGCTGGTTTTTGCGCTCCCGGCCGGTCCCTGGACTACGATGCAACGATGCCGGCGCGCTTCGAGGAGCCGCGTCATCAATGCTTCGCGCGGCATGAGTTGCCGTGCGCAACGAGGCGGCATCAACCTGCCACCCGTTACTGCCTCCAGGGAGCGTCTGGCCGAGACGTCCAGGTCGATTGGGTGTTCTGCGGAATCGGACATGCTGGGAAGACGAAAAAGGCGAAGAGCGCAAGCAGAGTCAGGCGACCGTTGCGCTCGCAAAGGAGGGTGTTTGACAAAAGTATAGGTTCGCAATGCGGTAGTTCGACGCGAATCCGCGGTCACCCACCCGATGCGGGTGGGAGCGAATCTCAGGCCTCGCATCCGACGTACGGACCGATGTTCGATCCCGATATGTGAGAAAGGCCTGCACAATCCGCGCCAAAAGCGCCAAGCCGCAGCCGACGTTCAACTCACCTTCGCCTGTTCGATCATGACCCGGCCAATCACCCGCTTCTCCTGCAACTCGCGCACGGTATCCACATCGAGTTTGAGTCGCTCGACCAGCATTTCGTGGTTGTGCTCACCGAGTTCGGGGCCAACGCTTCGGATGCTCCCGGGCGTATCCGAAAGCCGCGGCGCCACGTTCTGCATTTTCAACATGCCGAAGCGCGGATGGGCGATTTCGATGATCGCCTGGCGCGCCTTGAAATGCGTATCCTCCAGCATCTCGGCCGCGCGGAAGATGTCGCCGCGCGGCACACCCGCTTCATCGAGCACGCGACCGAGCGTTTCGCGATCGAAGGTGGCAGTCCAGTCGGCAATTATCTGGTCGAGCGCGGCCTGATTCGATCCGCGCGCGGTATGCGTCGCGTAGGCCGGGTCGGCGGACAGTTCGGGCTGCCCCATCGCGGCGACCAGCCGCTTGAACACGCCGTCCTGATTGGCCGCGATCAGCACGAAGGTGCCGTCCCTGGTCGGATACACGTTCGATGGCGCGACGTTCGGCAGAATCGCGCCCGTTCGCTCCCGCACGTAGCCGCTCTTGTCGTATTCGGTCACCAGCGATTCCATCACCGCCAGCACGGCTTCGTAGATCGCACTGTCGACCATTTGCCCGCGGCCGGTACGCTCGCGCGCGTGAAGCGCCATCAAGCCGCCGATACAGGCGAAGGTCGCGGCCAGCGTATCGCCGATCGAGATGCCCATGCGCGACGGCGGCGTGGACGGATCGCCGACCACGTAGCGCAAGCCGCCCATCGCCTCGCCGATCGAGCCATAGCCCGCCCGCTGCGAATACGGCCCGGTCTGTCCGTAGCCCGACACGCGAATCATGATGAGGCGCGGGTTGATCTTCGACAGTTCGTCGTAGCCCAGACCCCACCGCTCCATCGTGCCGGGCCGGAAATTCTCGATGAAAATGTCGGCCTGTTCGATCAGGCTGCGAACGATCGCCTGTCCTTCGGGCTGCCGCGCGTCGATCTCCACCGATTTCTTGCCGCGCGCGATGATCGGCCACCACAGCGATCCGCCCTTGAGTTTTTCCTGCCCCCAGTCGCGCATCGGATCGCCCACGCCGGGCGCCTCGATCTTCACGACCTCGGCCCCGAAGTCCGCCATCAACTGGCCGCAGAACGGACCGGCCAGCAGTTGCCCCATCTCCACCACGCGAATATCACCGAGCGCTCCGCGCGGTGAATTCGGCTGCGTCGTTGTCATTCCAGGCTCCCACGAGGTTCGAGTCGAACGGCATGCTCCGCGCATCGTCGGACCATCGTCTTTAGCGCTGAAACTGCGCGGGCGACGTGCCCATCAGGTCGCTCGCATCGTTGATCGCCCGATCCGACGCATCCAGCGACACGTCGCGCATTTCGACGCGCAACAGCGCCACACCGATGATCAGCAGGACAGCCACCGATACGACCATCGCGACGATGCCCTTCACGCCGAAGTGTTCGAACAGCATCACGATGACGTACGGCATCAGGATCGAAGCAAAGCGGCCGCACACATTGGCGAACCCGCCGCCGCGCAGCCGCAACGCGGTGGGAAACAGTTCGGGTGCGTAGGAGTAGAAGCCGACCGCCACCAGGTAATAGATCGAACTGACGAGGCAGAAGCCGATAAAAGTCAGCAGCGCCGGGTTGGTGAGTGTCGGATAAATGGTGCCGAAAACGATGATCGCCACTGCCGAGCCGATCATCGAGACCTTGCGCGGAATGCGGTCGGAGATGAAGAAGGCGAGCAGCGCGCCGGTCGGTCCGCCCGCCGTCATCAAGGTCGTGTAGCCGAGCGACGAAACCACCGACATGCCCTGCTTGACGAGGAACGTCGGAATCCACGCGATCATTCCGTAAACCGAGACGTTCACCGCCACCTGCACCAGCGAGGCGACCACGGTGCGTCCGAGCAGCGCTCGCGAGAACAGCGCGCGCAGCGGCACGTAGGTGGTCGTCAGATCCTGCACCACGCCGACGGGCGGCAAGCTGCCGTGCTGCGCCATCACCTCGGCTTCGATCGCCGCGAGCGTCGCCTCGGCTTCTTCCGTGCGTCCGCGCGATTCGAGCCAGCGAGGCGACTCGGGCATGTGCCGCCGCATGATCCACACCAGCACGCCGCCCACCGCGACCAGCAGGAACATGGCGCGCCACGAACTGTGCGGGATGATGAAATAGCCCGCGGCATTCGCGGCCGGCAGGCCGATGTTGATCAGCATGCCGAGCAGCGCGCCCCAGCGGCCCCGATATTTCGGCGGAATGAACTCGCACAGCGTGCCGGCGGCGACCACCAGCTCGGCGCCAAGACCGAGTCCCATAACGAAGCGGCAGACGATCAGCCACCACATGTTCGGCACGAAACACGCAGCGAACGATGCGATACCAAAGATCGCGAGATTGATCTGATACGACGCCCGGCGCCCGTAACGGTCACCGATCCAGCCCGAACTGGCCGCACCGATCAACATCCCGAAGAAGCCGGCGGATATGAACATCGCGCCGTGCGCGAGGTCCGTGAAGCCGTCCTTGACGGCAGCCGCGACGACACTGGAAGGCAGATAGACGTCGAACGCATCGACGAACCCGCCCGCGGCGATCAACATGAGCATTCGCCAGTGAAAGCGCGAAATCGGGAGCCGATCGAGCCGGGCTCCAGAATTGACGATGGTTGCCATTTCCTTGTGCTCCTCCAGGTGTCGCTCCGATCTTCGCCGGGGACGTTAGTGACGGCCGAGAAAGTCCAGTAATGCTTCCGCGAATTCCTTCTTCCGTTTGCTTCCCGCGATCACATGGCTCGCCTCCGGCATGTCGAGACCCACGGCGCCAGGGATCGCGTGCTCGATCGGTTTGGTGGTGCGCGGTCCGGTGACCGGATCGAGCCCCGCGTGCTGCACGAGCGTCGGCACGCGAATCTGATCGGCGCGCCCGCGCATATCGTGATCGAGACAGGCCTCGATCAGCCGTCGATGCGTGTCGATCCGGCCGTTCAGCTCGCCCCACACGCCGTCCTCGCCCAACAGACGGTCGACGTTCCTGGCGTAGTACTCGGGCTCGAACGACAGCAGCGAAACGATCTTCTGGAACGGCAGGAAGCCGAAATCCTGATGCGTCCACAACAGCATCTTCAGTTGATCGGCGAGATAGCGATCGCAGTACAACCAGCAGCCGGTATTGACCATCGAGCGCGCGAGCGACGGCTTCGCTACTGCGACTTCCTGCATGATGCAGGCGCCCATGCCGATCAGCCCGACCAGATGCGCGCGTTCGACGCCGAGGTGCGCCGCGAGGCCGATCACGTCCTGCGCATACAGCGCGGTGGTAGCCGGAACCGCACGGTCGTCGCCGCTTTCGCCGATGCCGCGATGATCGAAGATGATGACTTTGTAGCGCTCGGTGAGGCCCCACGGCAACTGCTTCTCGCCGCCGTGGCAGAACGTGCCCCAGCCGCCCGCGAGGATGATCGGCTCGCCCTCGCCGTGCACCTCGTAGTACATGCTGTGATCGTTGATTTTTGCTACTGGCATAAGGGTCCTCGTCCGGGATCGTTAAGCGGCCGCACGCGCGATCTGCTCGAAGCGCGCGATACAGGTCTGGGAATCGACGATGTCGGCGTAGCGGCGTCCCACGTCGAGCAGGTTGGCTTCATGCGGTCCCGCCTCCATGTCGCCGCAGCAGTCGGCAGCGACGATGGTGCGAAAGCCGTGCGAGAACGCATCGATGATCGACGCGCGCACGCAGCCCGAAGTCGTGCAGCCGGTGATCACGACCGTATCGACGCCGTTGCGCTGCAGGATGCTGCTGAGCGGCGTGCCGAAAAAAATCGACGGACCGGCTTTGACGAGGTTGACGTCATAGCTGCGGTCATGGACGCGCGGGTCCATCTCGGTGGCGGGATCGCCGTAAAACATGCCCGTGCGGACCGCGGTCGTTTTCCACGGGATCATGCCGCGCTCGTTGCTCCACGCCGTGTAACACGACGCCACGAGCACGCCGGCCTTGCGCGCCGCCGCAAGGAGCGGCACGGTTCGTTCGACGGCCGCGTGAATGTGCGGGGACTTGCCCGCCGGCATGCCCGGATCCGTGAACGCACGCTGAAAGTCGACCACCAGCACCGCCGGCGTGCTGCCGAAGCCGACCGGGTTCTCGCCATAGCCTGCCAGATCGAACAAGTCGCTCATCGTGGTCTCTTCCTGTCGGCGAGCCAGCCCGATTCGAGCACCGCTTCGGTGTCGCCGCCGAGGGTGGGTTCCCGGAGATTCGGCCGGGCCGGCTCATTGCTGAAACGGATCGCGGGCGCGAGCTGCTCGCGTCCGTGTTCGTCGATCAGAACCATTGCGCGCGCCTGCGCGTGATCGTCGTCGTAGCCTTCGCGCAGGGTTTTCACCGGCGCGAAGCACACATCCATGCCGTCGAACCATTGCTCCCATTGCGCGAGCGTTCTGGTGCGGAACGCTTCGCGCAGATATTCGATCAACGGTTTCTGATGCGGTCCCGGGCCCGCCTCGCACAACGGCACGAAATCCGTGCGCTCGAGACGACCGAGCAGATTGCGCACGAACTTGATCTCCTGACCGCCCAGCACCAGGTGCCGGTCGTCTTTCGTCTGGTAGATCTGATAGAACGCCGAACCGCCGAGACTGCGCTGATCCTTCGCGACGTAGTCGCGTTTCTCGGCGAACACGCTGTTGGCCACGTTGGGGCTCGCGGCCAGGATGCAGTCGTGCATCGCGATATCGAGGTAGTCGCCGCGGCCGGTGGTTTCGCGCCGGTACAGCGCCATCAGCACGCCGGACAAGGCCTGAAGCGAACTGACGATGTCCGCGACCGGCAGGCCAGGAATCGCCGGCTGGCCGTCGCTGCCCAGATTGATCGAGAGCGCGCCGCTGAGCGCTTCCACGGCGAGATCGTGGGCCGGCCGCTGCACGTACGGGCCGTCCTGGCCGAATGCGCTGATCGAGCAATAGACGATGCGAGGATTGCGCGCGCTCACGGCGGCGTAGTCGATGCCGAGCCGCGCCATCACGCCCGGCCGGAAACCTTCGACGAAAACATCCGCTGTCTCGCACAACTTCAACAGTGCTTCGCGCCCGGTTTCCGTTTTCAGATCCAGCGTGACACTGCGCTTGCCTCGATTGAGATTGCGGAAAAATACGGTCGAGCTTCCTTCCACCGGACCGATCTCGCGGCCCGGGTCGCCGATGCCCGGCGGCTCGATCTTCACGACCTCGGCGCCGTGGTCGGCCATCGCCAGCGTGAGATACGGGCCGGGGAGGAACATCGAAAGATCGATGACGCGCAGACCTTCGAGTTTCATGCGTGCCTCCTACCGCGCCGCGTCGTGCGACACGACCGGGCCGAGCAGATCCGCGTCGTCATTTCCCAGCGGCGCACAGACCTGCTGCGCGAGGCGCTGGCCGTTCACTTTGAGCGGGTTCGACAGGATCCGGAAATCCTGCTTCGACGGATGCGGCACCCGATTGATCATGCCGACCTCCTCGACGAACGGATTGGCGAGCGCCTGAGCGACGTCATAGACGGGCGCCACGGGCAGATGTCCCGACAACAACGCGAGCCAGTCCGCCGTCGGCCGGCTGGCGAAAACCGGATCGAGCGCGTCGGTCAAGGCATCGCGATGAGCATGGCGCGCGGCTGGCGTCGCAAAACGCGGATCGGCGCCGATCGCTTCGTTCCCGCTCAGCTTGAGCAGCACCTGCCAGAACTTCTCCATCATGCAGGCCACGAAAATCCAGCCATCGCTGGTCGGGAACGTCTGCACGGGCGCGACCGAGAGATGCGAGCCGCGCGACAGGCGGGTGGGGACGTCGCCCTCGTTCAGGTGCCACGTTCCCGGATAGGTCAGCTGATGCAGCGCAACGTCGAAAAGGCTCGCATCGATATCGCAGCCGATGCCGGTTTTCCGTGCATGCAGCACGCCGCTCAGCAGTCCCGTGACGCCCGTCATGCCGGTCATGAAGTCGATCATCGACACGCCGTTGCGTGACGGCGGCCCGCCCGGCTCGCCGGTCAGACTCATCAGGCCGGCTTCGGCCTGCATCAGAAAGTCGTAGCCGGGCCAGCCGCGTCGCGGATTGTCGCGGCCGTACGCCGAAATATGCAGACAGACGATGGCCGGATTCGCGCTTTTCAGATGCGCGTAATCGATCGCCAGTTTCGCCGGCTGATCGCCGCGCAGATTGTTGATCACCGCATCCGCGCCTTCCACCAGCCTGAGAAACGCTTCGCGTCCCTCGTCGGTCTTGATGTCGAGCGAGACGCTGCGCTTGTTCGTGTTGAAGGTCTGGAAATACTGGCTGTCTCCCTTGCCCAGCATGTGCGGCCCGACATACCGCGACGCGTCGCCGCCCTGCTCTCCACTTTCTATCTTGATCACTTCGGCGCCCAGATCGGCGAGAAACATCGAACCGTAGGGTCCGGCACCGAAATGCTCGAGTGTAAGAATGCGTAGGCCATCAAGGAGAGTCATCCCTTGCCATCCTGTTATGCCGTGCTGCGTTCGATGGAAGCGCCGCTCAGGCGGCGCGCGTGCTTCCTGCCTCGTAAGCTTCCGCTGGGGATAAATACTAGTCTGCCGTGGATGGCTCGATAAGCTTATTATTCTTATGCGACGATAAACTACGCTTATCGATCGATACGGAACACAATCGAGGAGACGAGATGCACGTCACGCTGAGACAGTTGCGCGTTGCATTGGCGGTCGCTCATCACGGCAGCTTTCGTCGCGCCGCGGAAGAAATGCATCTGTCGCAGCCGGCATTGTCGTCATCGGTCGCGGAACTGGAAGCGACGCTGGGCGTATCGCTATTCGATCGGACTTCGCGCATGGTGCGCGTGACGAGCGTCGGCGGACCGTTTCTCGATGCGTTGCGCAGGTCGATCACCGACCTCGACATGATCGTGCGCGAAGTCGGCACGATCGCGCAATCGAAGCGCGGGCGCGTGGTGGTCAGCAGCATTGCATCGGCCGCCGGCACGTTGATGCCGGACGTATGGAAGAAAGTCGCCGAGCGCTTTCCGCAGATCGAGCTCGACATCCGCGACGATGTCGCGACCAACGTCGCGAATGTCGTGCGTTTCGGCGAAGCGGATTTCGGCATCACGGCGCAATCCACTTCGCTTTCGGAGGAGCTCGTATTCGAAACGCTTCTCAAGGAGAATTATTCGCTCGTCTGCACGAAGGAACACCGTTTCGCGAGCAAGCGGCGCGTGATGTGGAGCGATCTGTCGGGGGAAATACTGATCGGATTTACGCCTACCGCCGGTGCTTATGCGCAGATCAATAATCAGACGTTGAAGAGCGACGTGCGCTTTGCGCGAATCCTGCATATGTCGCAGCTCTCGACCGTGCATGCGATGGCCGAGGCGTCGATCGGCATCACGATCCTGCCGCATACCGCGCTGCCCGTTCCCGATCACCCGACGCTGGTCAGCCGGCCTCTTTACGGGCCGGCGCTCATGCGCACGCTCGGCGTCTTGCGTCGTCGCGACCATTCGCTGTCGCCAGCTGCGCTTGCGGTGCGAGAACTGCTGCAGGAAGTTGTCGCGAAGACGATTGAATGAGGTTTCACGGCGGCGTCGCGATGCGCGATGAATTTCGATGCAGCGCCACGATCCGTCCAGACCGATGAATCCATGAAATGGCTTCGAACGGCGACATCCCGGCCGCGCTCGAACGGATCGTTCGTCAGCGACGTGATGCCGGTCGGCGCATTCGCGTGGTGATCTCGTTCGTCGGCAAGGACGTGCCCGATGCGCCGCTCGGCCAAGACGGGCGACGCGGCCGCCGGCTATTTCCGTCACAAGCTTCGATCGATATATCGATGTCGTACTGGATGGGTTGCAGAGACAACTGGCAGGCGATGCCGATGCGCAGAAGCAATGAACCCGATCGACCGTGCAAGCCGCGGCAGTCGGGTCGCGACCATGGCGAAGACAGAATCCTTCCATCTCGCTCATGGTCGGCGCCCGAATCGTTCAAGCTTCTTCGTTCAGACGACCCATAGTTTCAGGCACGATGAACGCACCGATGAGGAACAGCACGCTGATCACGACGAGCGCGACTGCGAGCACGACCGGCAAATCGACAGGCGACTTCGCGACCACGGAAACGACCGTCGGCATGATGCCACCCACTGCAAAGCCCAGATTCCACGACAATCCCGTTCCCGATGCGCGTATCGACGTAGGGAACCGTTCGTTCAGGAATATGAGGATCGGCGCATAGCCTGCGCTGCCGAGCGCGCTCAACACGACCGCATAGAAGCCGATGAGCCACACGCCGTCCGCATGCGGCATCGCGAGATAGAGCAGCGGAAAGCAGATCAGACGCGCGACGCCGAGCCAGATGAAGCTGCGCTTGCGTCCGATCAACGTGCTCAGATGTCCCGCCGCCGTCGATGCGATCACCACCGCAACGCTCGACCACATCAGAATCCATCCCGCGCTCGTCGCAGACGTATGCGTGACGACCTTGAGGAACGTCGGCAAGTATCCCGACGTCAGGTAATAACCACTGCCTCCGCCGACGGTCAGCAACAGGTTCACAAAAAGGATCGAGCGATACTTCTTCGAGAACAATACGCGCAACGGCGAAGCGACCGGACCTTGCTGCGCGGCACCTTTCGCGCGCGAGGCCGCCTTCTTTCGTGCAGCGAGTTCGGCCCATAGCGGCGATTCCTCGAGCCTGTTGAAGACGAACACGCCGAGCACGGAACTCACGATGCCCGCGAAGAACATGCAGCGCCAGCCCCACACTTCGAACGCCGCGCCCGGAAAGATCGCGGTCGTCGCCAGATAGACGAGCGATGCGAGCAACGCGCCAAGTCCCGCGCCGCCGCCGCCGACGAACCCGGACACCGCACCGCGCCACTTGAGACTGACCGTCTCCGTCCCGATCGTATGCGTCGATGCAACCACGCCTCCGACGAACACGCCCTGCACGAGACGCAGCAGGAGGAACAGCGCGGGCGCGATGATGCCTACCTGTGCGACGGTCGGCAACATGCCGAATGCGGCCGTCGAAACGCCTACGCCGACGACCGACACCACCATTGCGCGCTTGCGTCCGTGTTGATCGGCAAAGGAACCGAAGATCGCTGAGCCGAGCGGCCTCATCAACAACGTGACGGCGAACGATGCATAGACGGCCGCGAGCGAAAGCATCGGATTGGACGACGGAAAGAACAGATGCCCCACCACCGGTGCCACGAACAACACGACGAACAGGTCGAACAGATCGAGTGCCCATCCGAGGCACGATGCCATGACGGCGACCGCCACCTGACTTCCCTTCACATCTTGCGCGACTTCATCGCGCCGGTATACTTCGTCCATTTCCGATCTCCATGTTCAATTTTAATTTGGATACCTATCTATATGATTTGTACGTCTCGCCTGTCTGGACGGCTCGCGACGGGCGTTTCCTATCGCTCCGGTTCGTATTCGCCGCTCGAAAGCTTGCGTCGCAGTATCTTTCCGACGGGCGATTTCGGTATCTGATCGACAAACACGTATTCACGCGGACGCTTGAAGTTGACGAGGTCCGAGGTGCGGCAAAACTCGTCGAGCGCGCGCTCGTCGACGTAATGTGACCGCTTGACGAACGCGACTACTTTCTGGCCCCAGCGCTCGTCCTTCACGCCCGCGACGGCCACTTCGTCGACGGCTGGATGCAGCGACAATACCGACTCGATATCGACCGGCGATATGTTCTCGCCGCCGCTGATGATCATGTCGTCGACGCGGCCGGTGACGTAGAGATCGCCGTCCGCATCGAGATAGCCGGTATCGCCGGTGAAGTACCAGCCGTCGCGTAACGACTTCGTGTTCGCATCGGGACGGTTCCAATAGCCTTCGAAGGCTTCATCGCCAAGCAGTTCGACGATGATCTGCCCTTCCTCGCCGCGCGATGCAAGCTGTCCGGGCGATGCGGCGTCGAGCTTCACGACGCGCAGGCGCGTGTTGAGGCCCGCGCGTCCCGCGCTTCCGGGCTTCTTCGTCGCGTCCTGATCGATGCTGAACGTGTACACCTCGGACGAGCCGTAATGATTCACGAAGAGCTCGGGCTCGAACGCGGCCGAGCAGCGCTTGAGCAGGCCGTCGTTCATCGGCGCGCCCGCGAATCCCAGCTTCGTGACGGAACGCGTGCGCGCGCTCGAAAAGCCCGGCGCGGCGAGCAGGTCGTGATATAACGTCGGCACGAGATAGAGGCAGGTCAACGCATGCGCTTCGATCGAGTCGAGCGCGAGTTGCGCATTCCATCGCCGCACGCAGACGAAGAGTCCGTCGACGAGCGCCATCGCGAGCAGCGAGCGCACGCCCATCGTGTGATAGAGCGGCATCACGCCGAGCGTGCGTTCGCCGTGCCGATAGAGATTCTGCGCGACATGCGCGAGCGCGGCGGCTCGCTCATGCCGGTGCCTGCGAGGCACGCCCTTGCCCATGCCGGTCGTGCCGGAGGTGTAGAGCATCACCGAGTAGTCGTCGGCGGACGCTTCCGTGGCAAGCTGCGCAGGCGCGCACGCTCGAAGAACATCGAACGCATGCGTCGCGCCCGCGACGTCGTCGAGACCGATGCGCGCGATATCCTGCGCCGCCGCGCTCTGCGTCACGGCTTGCGCGGAAACGCCTTCATAGACGATCGCGCGCGCACCTGCATCGGTCACGCTGTAGTTGAGCTCCTCGGGCTTGATGCGCCAGTTCAACGGCACGATGACGATGCCTGTGAACTGACACGCCCAATGCAGCGTCGCCATTTCCCAGCGATTCTGCAGCGCGACCAGCAGACGATCGCCGCGCGTCAGGCCGAGCGCCTGAAGACCTGTCCCGACCCTGGCGATTTCGTCGAACCATTGCGCATAGGTGAACGCGATATCGCCGTCGACGAGCGCGAGCGCGTGCGGGCTGCGCTCCACCGATTGCATGAACGTGCGGCCGAGATCAAACATGGCTCGCCTCCTCTTCACGCGAATGCGCCTGACGCCGATGCGCCACGTCGAGCACCGCCGCGACGATCGGCGTATAGCCCGTACACCGGCACAGGTGGCCGGACAACATCTCGCGAACCTCGTGTTCATCGGGATTCCGCACGCGCTGCAAAAAGTCCGTGCACGACATCAGGATGCCCGCCGTGCAAAACCCGCACTGCAACGCATGATGACGCGCGAACGCTTCCTGAAGATCGCCGAGCGTCTGCGCCGACGCGGACAGTCCTTCCACCGTGTCGATGCGCCGTCCGTCCGCCTGCACCGCGAGCATGAGGCACGAACGCGCCGCGACGCCATCGACGAGCACCGTGCACGCGCCGCACACGCCATGCTCGCACCCGACATGCGTGCCGGTCGCGCCAAGCTCGTGACGCAGGAAATCGGACAGCAGCTCGCGTGTCTCGCATGCGCCGCGACGCGTGACACCGTTGAGCTCCAGCGTCACGGCGCATGACGTGTCTTCCGCAAGCGCGAAGCGCAATGCATCACGGGAACCTGCGTGTTGGGTCTTTCTCACTTCGCCTCCTGTATGACTTGCCATCCGAGCTGGCGCACGAGATGACGTCGATATGACGCGCTGACATTCGCGTCGTCGCGCGCGCCGAGCTTCCAACTGAAATCGTTCAGTGCGCCGCGCAGATCGTCGCCTTCGAGGCGCGGCAGGCACTCGAGCACGGGCCTGTCGGCGACGCCGCCAACGCCGATGCGGATCGAATCGTCCGTGACGAGCGCCGCGCATGAGACCAGCGCGAAATCGCCATGACGTGCCGAAAATTCCGTGAAGGCGAAGCGTTGTCCAGGCGTCTTCAGCGGAAAGCGCACGGACTCGACGAGTTCATCCGGCTCGCGCGCGGTCATCAGCATGCCTTGAAAGAAATCGGCCGCGCTCAACGTGCGCTTGCGCTTCGCGGAACGCAGCGTGACGTCGCCGCCGAGCGTGAGCAGCGCGAGCGGGAGTTCCGCGCTCGGATCCGCATGCGCGATGGACCCGCATACGGTGCCGCGATTCCTGATCTGAAAATGCGAAATAAGGGGGAACGTCATGCGCAGGAGCGGCACTTCATCGTCGAGCGTCTTGCGCCATTCGACGCTGCCTTGCGTCGCCGCCGCGCCGACGACGAGATGTCCCGACTCCACGCGCACCGTGTTCAGTTCCGCGGTGCGCGAAATGTCGATGAGCCAGCGCGGCTGCGCCAGCCGCATATTGAGCACGGCCATGAGCGACTGGCCGCCCGCGAGCACGCGCGCGTCTGCGCCGGCCTGCGCAAGCGCGTCGAGCGCGTGGCGCGTGTCCTGCGCACGCAGATAGGCAAACGGCGCGGGCTTCATGACGACCTCCGCAGTTTCGCGAGCAAGCGTCCGAGCCACGATGCATTCGTGCGCACGGCCTTGCCCGATGCCTGTCTTCCGAGCGATTCGAAGAGTTGCCGCAAAACCACCTGCGCCGCGCCTTCGAGCATGCGTGCGCCGACCGCCGCGACCTTGCCCGACACCTGCGCTTCGTAGTCGTACGCGAGCAGCGTGCCTTTCGCGGTCGGCTCGAGCCTGACGAGACCTTCGCCTTGCGCGCTGCCGAGCGGCGATATACCCGCGCCCGCGAGACGCAGGCTACGCGGTGCATCGATGTCGGAGAGACCAATCTTCGCCTCGAAGCGCGCCTTGATCATGCCGACGCCAACCGTCACATCGGCGCGATACTGATTCGGTCCGATGGTCTCCAGCGCATGACAGCCCGGCACGACCTTCGCAAGCGCCTCGGAGTTCATCAAGACCGCGAAGATGGCCTCGGGCGTCGCTTCGAGTTCGACGGTGCCCTGCGCGGTGAGCGCCTTGCCGCCGCCGCTCACCGGCTTCTTCGCAGGCGCGGCTTCGCGATACTCGGGCCGCGACGGCAGCGGATCGTCGATGCCGATCATCGCCATCACCTTCGCCGGCGTGAGCGGGAGGCGAATGTCCGTCACACCGAGCGCGTCGGCCACGGCATTCGCGATGCAGGGCGGCGTGCTCATGTTGTTGCCCTCGCCGAGTCCCTTCGCGCCGAGCGGCGTGAAAGGCGAAGGCGTTTCCAGATGCACGATGACCGGATCGGGGACCTCGCATGTCGTTGGCATCAGATAGTCGGCGAGCGTGCCCGACTGAAAACTGCCGTCCGCGCCATAACGAAACTCTTCCATCAGGGCCGCGCCCAGTCCTTGCGCGAACGCACCGCGAATCTGGCCGTCTGCGAGCGCGGGATTGAGCAACGTGCCCGCATCGTGCGCGGTCACATAGCGGTCGATGCGCACGCGCCCCGTCGCGCGATCGATCTCGACGCCGCACATGTCGAACGCGAAGCCGTAGCACGCGGACGTGTTGATGCGATCCTCGTCATCGGGCGCGGTCATGTTGGGCGGATTCCAGAACACGGTTTCGCGCAGCCCCGGCGCCTCGCCTTCGGGCAAGAGCGCGGGCGACCAATGCGGCGCGTTGCTCGCAGCGCGCGCGAACGGCAGCGCTTTCTCGGGCGCCTGCCGCATGTACACGCGCCCGCCTTCGAAACACACGTCCTGCTCCGTGCAAGAAAACTGCTTCGCGAGAATGCGCGCGAGCTTGTCCTTCACGCGCGTCGCGGCGAGATGAACCGTGCCCGCGACCGCACCGGCGAACCGGCTCGAATAGTTGCCGGCCGCGACGGACCACGCGTCCTTCTGCGTATCGAACTCGACATTCACGACGATATCGGCCGGATCGAGACCGAGGACATCCGCGACCACCTGCGCGCACACGGTCATATGCCCTTGCCCCGCCGGCGTCGATGCAATGGTGACGATCACGCCGCCCATCAGATCCACGCTCACGGTCGCGCTCGCGATCGCACCGCTCTTCGGACCGGCCTTGCGACGCGCTTCGGCGGGCATGACCGTCGTGATGTAACCCATGTTCGATACGGACGGCTCGACGATCGCCGCAAAACCGATGCCATACAGGCGCCCCTCGCTGCGCGCGATCTCGCGGCGCGCCTTCAGTTCGTCATGGCCGCCCTGCGACAACGCACGCCGCAGCGCTTCCTGATAGTTGCCCGAATCGAGCAACGCGCCCGCTGCCGCGCGATACGGAAACGCATCGGCCTTGACGAAGTTGCGGCGATATACGTCGAGCACGTCGAGATTCAGTTCGTCCGCGATGCGCTGAATCAGGCGCTCCAGCGAGAAATACACCTGCGGTCCGCCGAAGCCGCGCACGAGTCCGGTCGGCGTCTTCGTCGTCAACGCGACACGATTGCGCACGAGCAGATTCGGAATGTCGTATGCACCCGTCAGACATCCATGCATGCGATAGAACGTGGCAGGCTCCGGCGCGCGCAGATAGCCGCCGCAATCCTCGATCTGGTCGTAGGACAGCGCGGTGATGCGGCCGTCGCGTTCGACGGCGGCCTCGAGCGTCGCCAAGCGCGCCGTCGCCGAGGTCGCCGCGCTCAGATGCTCCAGCCGGTCCTCGACCCACTTCACCGGCGAGCCGCATTTTCTCGATGCGAGGCACATCAGCACGACATACGGAAACACCGCCTGCTTCACGCCGAAGCTGCCGCCCGAATCGCGCGGCGCCTTATGTCGCAGACGATTGGCGGGCACTTTCAGCGCCATCGACATGACCGCATGCAGCGAGAACGGCCCCATGAAGTTCGAGGTCACGTCATAGCCTTCGTTGCCCGGCAGGCATTCAGCGATCACGACGCCGCATTCGATCGGCGCACACGTGTTGCGCGGATAGTGCGTGGTGATCGACACGCGATGCGGCGCGCTGTCGAACGCCGCTTCAGGATCGCCATAACGAAAGCGACGGTCGCTCACCACATTGCTGCCGATCTTCTCGTGAAGCACCGGCGCATCGTCGGCGATGGCCGCTTCGATCGATACCACCGGCGGCAGCGGCGCGTAGTCCACCTTGACGAGGTCAAGCCCGTCCTCGGCGATGGCGCGCGTCTCGCCGATCACCACCGCGACCGGCTCGCCGCTATAACGCACGCGATCCATCGCGAGCGCCCAGTGCTCCATCGGCGACTTCACGCCGACGACGAACGGCTGCGACCACGCGCGCACATCGTCGCGCGTGAGCACGGCGCGAATGCCCTTGTGCGCGAGCGCGGCGCTCACGTCGATGCTCCTGATCTCCGCATGCGCATAAGGCGAGCGCAGCACGGCGGCGTGCAGCGTGCCTGTCTTGATGGCGATATCGTCGCCGTAGCGGCCGCGGCCCGTGAGAATCGCGGGGTCTTCCAGGCGTTGCATCGGGCGGCCCACAAACGGGCGACCGGACGCTTGCGCCTCGTTGCGACCGGAAGCAATCGCGGGCGTCTGGCGTTCCTTCAGGGCGGTGTCGGTATCGGTGTCGCTCACACGTGTCTCCTGCATGGCTGTGCGCGATGTTCAGTAACAGCGTGTCGCGCACTTGCGGCGAGACACATCGCATCGTCGATTCAATGTACTGCCCGACTGCGCAAAACCGCTTACCAGGCGGTCGGGCGAATTACCTTACGGTCTGATGCTTTTTCGCAAAGCAAGCGTTCGCGACGGACGTGACGATCCAACGCACGCGTGACATCGCGTGCGCACTCACCTGCCGTACTCAGATCTGTACTTGCCTGGAATCCGCTTCGTACAACTGCACCACGCGGCGGTACTCGCTCGGCGTGATACCCAGGTTCTGCTTGAAGAAGCGCGTGAAATGCGCGGGCGCCGAAAACCCCAGATCGTATGAGATGTCCGTCAGCGAATGCGCGCTCGCGGATAAATCGTTGATCGCCGCTTCCATGCGCAGCACGTTCAGATACACATTGGGCGTCACGCCCGTGCAGCGATGAAACAGCGCGAAGAAATGCGCGCGCGACAGCCCGCAATGTTCCGCCAGACGATTCATGTCCGGTTCCGCGCCCGTGTTCTCGCGCAGGTACGCGATGGCCTTGCGGATACGCGGATCGCTCGGACGCCGGCCCGACAACTCCATCTGGCGCGACGACTCGTGCCAGCTTCGGCTCGGATCGATCACCGAAAGGATCAGCTCGAAGAGAAGCCCCTCCAGACGCCCGGCGGCGACGCTGTCCGCCCACCACATCTCCATCGCGAGCTCTTCGGCGCGCTTCTTCGCATGGTTCGACATGCGCACGCACGACTGCGGAAAGAAGCGCGGATGACCGCCGCTCACGAGCGGATGCTGAATGGCGGTCAGCCAGTCCGGCTCGATATACATCGCGAGAATCACCGTCCGCTGCTCGGCATGTTCGATATGACGATACGCGTGCGGCTCCCACGGATTGATCAGCACCGCGGTGTCGCCGGTCAGCGGCTGGAGTTCATCGTGAACGGCGAAGAACGTGTCCGGTCCTGCCGCCTTGATCAGAAGATGGCAGTGATGATGCGCGTGCTGAATGAGCGGCGCATCCATGTCGAGCAGCGCCACTCGTCCAAAACGTCCCTGATAGATCTTGATCGCACTAGACACTCGTTTTGCCTCACTCCATGCCGCTGCCGCTTTGCGCGGCTTATTTTCGGTGAGTTTAAACCCGCTCCGGCTCAGGATCCCTTGAACGCGGCCCTGCGCTTTTCATGAAACGCTTCCACGCCCTCGCGGAAGTCGTCGGAGCTGCGCAAGCGACTGTAGTTGAGCCCTTCCAGTTCGATGGCGACCGACAGCGGCGCGTCTTCCGTGTCGTTCAGAAGCTTCTTCGCGGTGCGCTGCGCGAGCGGCGAGAACGCGAGCAGTTCGCGCACGAGTGAATCCGTGGCGCTTTCCAGTTCGGCATCGGCGACGAACTCCGTCGCGATGCCCCATTCATAAGCCTGCGATCCCGTGATGCGGCGCGAGCGCATCACGATGTCCTTCGTGCGCCCGATGCCCACCATCTTCTGCAGGCGCGCGGAGCCTCCCGAGCCGGGAATCTGTCCGAGCTTTTGCTCGGGCAATGCGTAAAGCGTGGTTTCTGTTGCAATGCGGAAATCGCAGGCAAGCGACAGCTCGAAGCCGACGCCGAAGCAATAGCCGCGATTCGCCGCAATGACCGGTTTGCTGCAACGCGCCGGCGACGCGACATTCCAGGCGAGCTTCGCCACATGCTCGGGCGATGCCTCGATGAAGCCCTTGATATCGCCGCCGCTGGAAAAATGCTCGCCTTTGGCGCGCACGACGATCACTCGTACGGCGTCGTTGGCGTCGAGCGCTTCGAACGTCAGACGCAATTGCTCGCGCTGATGCATCGACACGATATTGAACGGCGGCCGGTCCAGAACGATGTCGGCGCGCGAATCGGCGGAATCGAACTCGACGTGAAAGCCGTCGAGTTCAGCGAGCAGCGAATGAGCTGGGTGAGCGAGCTGGGTCATGAATTGTCCTTCGATGAGCGATGCCTGAACGAGATCCGTTGCTTAAGCCACGGTTCAAGTATCGGCGCCTCGCTGACATCCTGCTTACCCCTGATTCCGGCGAGTTACCCATGAGTCTGATTTTTCGCCACGAAAGCGTCCCCTTGCCCGCAGGAGTCTTGTTGACATTCTTCGATGGCAGATGATGACGTTGTCCAGGAGGCAACGGTGACCAACCAACTCAAAAAAATCGACCATATCGTCGTGCAGTCTTTGGGACGCGTTGTCTAATGTCCGGTTGACGTGCCCGCTTTGGTGACAGCCGGGCACGCATTCGGCGCGTGCCAACGTGTCACACAAGGCCCCATAGGACGGCCTGATGGCCTTTCGTTGATTCGAGGCGACAAGCGATCTCACATTCGAGCAACAGACTACGAATGCCGCTCGCTAACGCCGACTGCGTTGCGCAAGCACATCATCTATCTACGATCGCAGTTCGAGCCATTACAACGCACTGGCGAGGTCTGACCGGCGCAACGCGCGGAATCATGAGTTAGATCAAACAGCGGCCATTCGTGGAAGCGTAAGATGTTTTGCCAGCCGACTTGCGAAACACCGATCCGTCCCAGGCAGTGCGGACCACTCACGATGTGCCAAAGTCCTCAACAGGAAAGGAGAGATTCATGACCGCCATGATGAAAGCCGCTGTCTTCATCGAGCCGGGCCGTATCGAACTCGCCGACAAACCCATCCCCGACATCGGCGCCAACGACGCCCTCGTGCGCATCACCACGACCACGATATGCGGCACCGACGTGCACATCCTGAAAGGCGAATACCCGGTCGCCAAAGGCTTGACCGTGGGACACGAGCCCGTCGGCGTGATCGAAAAACTCGGCAGCGCGGTGGCGGGCTATGCTGAAGGTCAGCGCGTGATCGCCGGCGCTATCTGTCCCAACTTCAACTCTTACGCCGCGCAGGACGGTGTCGCTTCGCAAGACGGCAGCTATCTGATCGCGCGCGGCCAGTGCGGCTGTCACGGCTACAAGGCAACGGCCGGCTGGCGTTTCGGCAACATGATCGACGGCACGCAGGCCGAGTATGTCCTCGTGCCCGACGCTCAGGCGAACCTCGCGCCTATCCCCGACGGGCTGACCGATGAGCAGGTGCTCATGTGCCCCGACATCATGTCCACGGGCTTCAAGGGCGCGGAGAACGCCAACATACGGATCGGCGACACCGTGGCCGTGTTTGCGCAAGGGCCCATCGGCCTGTGCGCGACGGCGGGTGCCCGTTTGCTCGGCGCCACCACGATCATCGCAGTGGACGGCAACGATCATCGCCTCGACATGGCGCGCAAGATGGGCGCCGATATCACGCTCAACTTCAAGAATTGCGATGTCGTGGACGAGATCCTGAAGCTCACGGGCGGACGCGGTGTGGATTCGTCAATCGAGGCGCTCGGCACGCAGAGCACGTTCGAATCGGCGCTGCGCATTCTCAAGCCGGGCGGCACGCTGTCGAGTCTCGGCGTGTACTCCTCCGATCTCACGATTCCGCTCGGCGCCTTCGCCGCCGGTCTCGGAGACCACAAGATCAACACGGCGTTGTGCCCCGGCGGCAAGGAGCGAATGAGGCGTCTCATGAACGTGATCCAGTCCGGGCGTGTCGCGCTCGGCGCGCTGGTCACGCATCATTACAAGCTCGACGATATCGTCGCCGCATACGATCTCTTTGCGAATCAGCGAGACGGCGTGCTCAAGGTGGCGATCAAGCCGTTCTGAGCGACGTGGGTCGTCCGTCCGCAAACGCCAACACAATGGCGGAACTGGCGCGCCGGAAGTGCTATCTTCCAGTTCAATCGAGGTCACGAAAAGAGGCGGCCATGATTTTGTACACGACCGGCACAGGCTTATACGAAACGAGACGTGCACTGCTCAAGCAGCTCGATCCTTCCGGTTTAAAGCTTCCGAGATACTTTTCTACGTCGGAGCAGCTCGTGACGTACC
This sequence comes from Caballeronia megalochromosomata, assembly GCA_001580565.1. Lineage (GTDB taxonomy): Bacteria > Pseudomonadota > Gammaproteobacteria > Burkholderiales > Burkholderiaceae > Caballeronia > Caballeronia megalochromosomata. The sequence goes on from LRBF01000170.1 coordinate 75,405, forward strand.
TGAGCAAGGCGCCCGATACAAAGTTCATCCTCACCTCTGAGGATACTGCAGCGAGCTCGGACAATCTGCTCACGGAGAGCGCACTCGACGCCTATGGACCTCAATTCGGCGACATCATGTGCGGGGTCGTCTTATATGACAGTACGAAAAATCAGGTCCTGACTGTCGGAACTTACACACCCAACGACGTAGCCCGCATTTTCGGAGGCTGAGCATTACGCCAAGCGTGGCCCATGCATTTCATCGACACTTAATTCCCGCCTAAGCTTCGATGCTTAGTCTGTGCGTCCCATTCGACCTTTTTCTCCGAGGTGAATCATGAAGCACAGACTGGCCACCGTTCTGACGGCGTTGAGCGCGAGCATGCTTTTGGCGGCGTGCGCCACACCCGTGGAGCGCGCCAACGAGAAAAACGATTTGCTCTCCGCCGCGGGCTTTCGTATCGTGCCGGTTACGACCGAGCAGCAACGTGTGCAGTTGCAGACCTTGCCGCCGAATCGCGTCGTCCAGAAGATCAAGGACGGCCGGGTGATCTTCGTCTATGCAGATCCCTACGCTTGCGGTTGTCTGTATATCGGCGACGAGACCGCTTGGGATAACTACAAACGCGAGCAGCTCCAGCAGCACTTCATTGATCAGGAACGCATGAATGCCGAAATGAACGAGAACGCGGCCTGGAACTGGAGCATGTGGGGACCTGGGTGGTGGGCGTATTGAGGTTTTGCGACGTTACCTCGTTACTTCATCGAACGTTGAAACATCGATCGTCGAAAGTGGCACATACTAAAACGACTCAAGCCACTCATCGAGGAGTACACGATGCCCGTCGCTTCTTTCCAGACCATTGAACCGAAAATCCTCTACTTCGGAACGCCAGTGGCGCTCGTCAGTTCGATCAACGAAGACGGCACCACCAACATCGCACCGATATCGTCATTCTGGGCATTGGGCTGGACAATGATGCTGGGCCTTCTGGACGAAACCAAGACAGCGGAAAACCTGGCGCGGTATCCCGAGTGCGTCGTCAATATTCCGTCGCCGGAACTCTGGCGGCAAGTGGAGCAACTCGCGCCACTCACCGGAAAGGACCCCGTTCCGGACTTGAAGGCGGATCAGTTCAGCTACGAGAAAGACAAGTTCGAAGCCGGCGACTTCACGCCCATGCCGAGCGAACTCGTGAAACCGGCTCGTGTCGCCGAATGCCCGATGCATCTGGAAGCGAAGGTTCGCCAAATACATCGCATGGGTGGCGAAAAGCTGGAGCAACTCGGCGGGGGCGTCGCGGCCGAAGTCGAAATTCTTCGCATGCATGCCGATGACGCGTTTGTGAAGGAAGGGAAGCATATCGACACGCAGAAGTGGTCGCCGCTCATCTATAACTTCCGTCACTATTTCAGGCTCGCCGGAAAGGAGTTAGGGAAAACTTTCCGCGCGTAATTCGCTTTGACTGACTGTCATGGCGTGGTCATACGACTCGCCATAATGTCACCCTGACGGAGCGCATCTCATCCCCATCAGGAGACATACGTCCATGGTCACGAAGAACCAGCAGGACGGCGCATCGATTGCATCGCGCCGCGGATTTCTGAAGCTCGCGGGTGCATCGGGACTCGCGACCGCCGCGAATGTCGTGACCGGTCCTGCGCTCGCTCAGGCGTCGCATCCGGATGGCACGCCCGAGCAGATTCATCTGACGTGGGGCGAAGATCCGACGAGAGAAGTGATCGTGAGCTGGGGATCGCTTGCGCAGGCGGTCCAGCCACGCGTGCGGATCAGCACGCACGATGGCCACGCGCACGTCATCCACGCCGTGCAGCGGACCTACACCGATGGTCTGAACGGCGAGACCGTCTTCACGTATCACGCGCGGCTGCATGAGCTTCGCCCGCACACGACGTATCAATACGAAGTCACCGCCGACAACGACAGCAAGGCCGCCCAACCCTTCACCGCCAGCTTCACGACTGCGCCTCGCGGACGTCGCAAGTTCCGCTTCACGAGCTACGGCGATCTCGCAACACCGAACACGGGCTGGGTTTTGTCCTCGCCTCAAAGCCGCTTTGCCGTGCAGGCCGTCGAACGCTTCGAGCCGCTCTTCCATTTGCTCAACGGCGACCTCTGCTATGCCAACCTGAATCCGGCGCAACAGCCCGAAGTCTGGCGCGACTTCGGCAACAACGCCCAGACATCGGCGGCGAACCGGCCCTGGATGCCTTGCCCCGGCAATCACGAGATCGAGTTCAACAACGGCCAGCAAGGCTTCGCGTCGTATCTGACGCGCTACACGCTGCCCGACAACGGCACGCATTTTCCGGGGCGCTGGTACAGCTTTCGCGTGAGTTCGGTGCTGTTCATCTCGCTCGATGCCGACGACGTCGTCTATCAGGACGGCGCCGCATTCGTCGCCGGGCCGGCGCCGCTCGTGCCTGCCGCGAGCACGGCCAATGCCGCCATCGCGCCGGGCACGTCCTTCTATGTGCGCGGATACAGCAATGGCGAACAAACGCGCTGGCTCGAACGAACCTTGCGCGATGCATCGCATGATGACGACATCGACTGGATCGTCGTGCAGATGCACCAGGATGCGCTCAGTTCATCGAAGACGGGCAATGGCTCGGACAAGGGCATCCGCGAAGCGTGGCTGCCGCTCTTCGATCGCTATGGCGTGGATCTCGTGCTGTGCGGTCACGATCACGATTACGAGCGCAGTCATCCGGTGCGCGGCTGCAATCATCTGGCAGGCCGCAATGCGACGACAGGCGAACGCGTCGACACCTTGCAGCCGCGTCCCGTCGAAACATCGCAGCGCGCGAACGATCCCATCGACACGACGCACGGCACCATCCATTTGATTCTCGGCGGTGGCGGCACCAGCGCGCCGCTCGATGTCTATGGCACCGATCCAGGCAACGGCTTGCCGCAGGCGCAGGTGTTCACGAAGCCGAATCACCCCGTGCCGGGCGCGACGGCGGGCACGTTCGTTCGCCCGGTCGCCGATGCGGTCGAAGACGCGATCTGGTCCGCGCAGCGCGACACGGGCACGGGATACGGCATCGCCGTTTTCGATGTCGATCCCGGCGAGCGCGGCGGCAAGGCATCGATCACGTTGAGCTATTACCACGCACCCGGCGCCGACAAGACGCCGACCGCCGAATACGAGCTCTTCGAGACAGTCGTGTTTGAGAAGCAGTGCCGTCGATAGTCGTCGGCATCGCGGGCGCGATCTTGAGCATTGCAATCGGTCGGGGTGAGGGCTGAATCGGCGCCTGTTCGGACCATGGCTTTCGAGTCCGGCGCATTACACTGATTTCCGTGATGCAGACTATCGCATCACACGGACACCGAACGACTCGCTGAGCAAACCGGCTTACCTGACCTTTTACCGGATGCAGCACGCGTCGAGTGAACGTGTTTTTCCTGAAGCTCGCAATGTCCGCAAGCCCCGGTGAAGGTTCTACCGGGGCTTCGGTTTTTTGGAGTAGCGATCGTTGCGAAACGCCCATCACAGTCGGCATATCGGACGCACGAGCGGCTTTTTTTCGAAACACGCAGTCTCATCCTTTCGTCGAAGCGCGCCGCATCCCATCGCGTAAATTACCGGCGTTTCCCCGCCATTTTTCCATATATGGAAAAATAAATCCGTCCGGGAAAAACTGTTGACCCTCGAAAATGCTGGACCGTATAGTCCTCTCCACTCGCCGTGAGCCGTCACGCCGAACTGAACGGAGAATTCCTACGTGCAGCATTATGAAAATTTCATCGATAACGAATTCGCCGAGTCGACATCGCAATCGCGCATCGAGGTCCTGAATCCGGCGACCGAGCAAGTTGTCGCCCTCGTCGATACAGCCAGTCCAGAAGATGCACGCCACGCCGCTCGCCGGGCCACGGCGGCACAAAAACGGTGGCGCCGGCTGCCCGCCGCCGAGCGGGCAAAAGTGCTCCACCGGCTTGCCGACGCGCTCGTTGCGCGTGCAGACCGGATCGGCGCCGCCCTCGCGCTCGAATCGGGGAAGAGTCCCGCCCATGCGCGCGCTGAAGTGACATATGCCGCGGAAGTCACGCGCTATCACGCCGAATGGGCACGCCGCATTACCGGCGAAATCATCCCGAGCGACAACCCCAACGAAAATCTCCTGCTTTATCGCGAGCCGATCGGTGTCGTCGTCTGCCTCATCCCGTTCAATTCGCCGGTCTACACGCTGATGCGCAAGATCGCGCCAGCGCTCATCACGGGCAACACGGTGATCGTGCGTCCGAGCAGCTACACGCCGTGCTCGGCGCTGGAGATCGCGCATGCGGTCGCGCAGGCGGAAGTGCCGGCCGGCGTGATCAACATCATGGCGATGAGTCACCTCGTGGCCGAGCAGGTCTGCACACACCCGTCGGTGGGCATGATCACCCTCACCGGAAGCGTCGGGGCGGGCCGCAAGGTGCTGGAATATTCGCAGGTCAATATCGCGAAGGTGGCGCTCGAACTCGGTGGCAAAACGCCCGCGATCATCGAACCCGATGCGAACCTCGAACAGGCGGCCGCCGACATCGTTCGCTCGAAGACCACCAACTGCGGGCAGCTCTGTACCGCGGTCGAGCGCGTGTACGTGCACGAGGAGGTCGCCCCGAAGTTCATCGGCTTGCTGCGCAACCGCATGCGCGAGCGCCAATGGGGCGACCGCAGCAAGAATCACGACTGGATGGGGCCGCTGATCCACGAGAATGCGCGGCTGCATATCCACCAGATGGTCCAACGCGCGATCGACGACGGTGCCATCCTCGAGTGCGGCGGGGAAATCCCGCAAGGCAATGGATTCTTCTATCCGCCGACCCTGCTCTCCGGCTGCCGTCAGGATATGGAGATCATCCAGGAAGAAGTCTTCGGACCGGTGCTGGGCGTCGTGACCTACAAGACGCTCGACGAAGCGCTGGAAATGGCCAACGATCATCAGTTCGGACTCGCCTCGATGATCTACAGCGAGAACTACCGCACGATCATGCGCGTGGCCAACGAGATCGAAGCCGGCGAGTGCTACGTGAACCGCATCCCCGATGACCCGTATCAGGGCCACCATTCGGGCTGGAAGCGTTCCGGCATTGGCGGCGACGACGGCCAGCACGGCATGCTCGCCTTCACGCAGACACGCCTGGTGGTCGCGACGTGGTAAGCCACGCGGTTGCCCGGTAATTCCCGATTGCACGGCTGGACCGGGACACATCAGGCCTTCTTGCGGCCCGGTCCACATCAAACAAGCAAGTTACGCAAACCGAATATCTGATTCGGAATGCTTATTAGCAGCGGAGCGCATCGCCCAGACATTGAAGATCACGCCGAGATAGTCATGCATTACCGGTGAGACACACCGGGCATCGAGCAATAAAAAATTGGAGACATCATGACTGTAGCAATCGAACCCACCGAGCAGACCGTGGCGGAATCAGCCGCCTCACGCTCTCCATTAGTCCGCTATTTTCAGCTGGCCGTGCTCACGCTCGCGGCCGGCGCGCTGTACCCGATGCTTTACCTGCGCCAGAACTTCGAGAACACGCTGCTGCAGGCGTTCAACATCACCTCAGACCAGCTCGGCGAACTCTATTCGATCCTGGGCATCGTCTATGTGATCACTTATATTCCGAGCGGATGGCTGGCTGACCGTGTGAGCTCACGCTGGCTCGTCGTGGTCTCCCTCGGCACCGTGGGCCTGCTGGGTCTGTGGTTCGCGACCTATCCCGATGCGTCGATGCTGCGCTGGATCTTTCTCGGCTGGGGTATCGCCGGAGGCCTGACGTTCTGGTCGGCCATTTTGCGAGCCGTCAAGCTGCTCGGCACCGAGCGTGAACAGGGCCGCTTCTTCGGCATCCTCGACGGCGGCCGCGGCCTCACGGAAGCGGTGCTTGCCTCGATCGCCATAGCCATCTTTGCGCACTATGCGAGTCTCGCCCCGCAACTTTCGCTGCGTCCCGTGATCCACATGTACGCCTACACGTGCCTCGGGATCGGCGTGCTGGCCGGGCTGATCCTGCCGAACGACCGGACCCGCACGCGGGAGGCCGGTGGCGCAACACAGGGTGGCGCTTCAGCGCTCGGCGACTTCGTCATGCTGATCCGCATTCCGGAAATCTGGCTCATCAGCCTGATCGTGCTGTCCGGTTATCAGCTGTTGTGGGCCACGTTTTCCTTCTCCAGCTACATCCAGGAACACTTCTCGACGTCGGCGGTGCTCGCGGGTGAGTTGACCGTCATCAAGCTATGGATGCGCCCGATCGGCGCGATCGGCGGCGGCTTCCTCGGTGACCGCTTCTCCAACGTCACGGTGCTGGGCTTCGGCATGCTCGCGGCCGCCGTTGCGTGGATGCTGTTCGTCCTCGTGCCGGCTTCGGTCCCCATGTGGCTGCTGGCCTGCTGCATCGTCCTGCTCGGCCTGATGACCTATTCGGTACACGGTCTGTACTGGGCCATCATCGATCGCTGCCATGTGCCGGCGCGCGTGACGGGGCTTGCCATCGGGATCATCTCGATGATCGGTCTCTCGCCCGACGTGTTCCTGCCGATGATCAGCTCGGCGATTTCTCACCGCTTCCCGGGCGTGCTCGGCACGCAGCTCTACTTCGTGTACATCGGCGCGTGCTGCCTGCTCGGTAGCGGCCTCGTGTACGTATTCAAGAAGCGCACCGAGCACTACCGCTTTCCGGGCCGGTAAGCGCCCGACGCTGACGCAACAACGCATTATCCTGAGACGAATCCATGCAAATCACCTCGCTTGAAACCTACGTCGTTGCCGTGCCGCCTCCGTACATCGGTGGCCGCTACTGGATCTTCGTGAAGCTGAAAACCGCCTGCGGCATCGAGGGCGTGGGCGAAGTCTACGCCGCGAGCTTCCACCCCGACGTGATGGAAAAGGCCATCGGCGACGTGTACCAGCGCTACCTCGAAAATCACGATCCGCACCACATCGAGCGATTCTTTCGCGAAGCCTATTCGAGCGGCTTCACGCAGCGTCCCGACGTGAGCATGATGGGCATCGTGAGCGGCCTCGAAATGGCGTGCTGGGACATCATCGGCAAGGCGGCCAACAAGCCGGTCTACGAGCTGATCGGCGGCAAGGTCAACGAGCGCCTGCGCTCCTATACGTACCTGTATCCGAAGAACGAGGATGGTTCCTACAGCCACGACTACGAGGACATCGAGCCGTCCGTGCGCTGCGCCGAAGAATACGTGAAGCAGGGCTTCACGGCGATCAAGTTCGATCCGGCCGGGCCTTACACGGCGTATTGCGGCCACCAGTTGAGCCTCGAACTGCTCGAGCAGTCCGCGACGTTCTGCCGACGTCTGCGCGAGGCAGTCGGCACGAAGTGCGATCTCATCTTCGGCACGCACGGCCAGATGACCCCGTCGGCCGCCGTGCGACTGGCCCGGTACATCGAGCCTTACGATCCGCTGTGGTTCGAAGAGCCCGTGCCTCCCGGACAGTCCGAGGCAATGGGTCGCGTCGCGCAGAAGACCAGCATCCCGATCGCGACCGGCGAGCGTCTGACCACCAAGTACGAGTTCTTCGACGTGCTGCGCAACAACGCGGCATCGATCCTGCAGATGAATCTCGGGCGCGTCGGCGGCATCCTCGAAGCGAAGAAGATCGCGAGTCTGGCCGAGGTCTACTACGCGCAGATCGCACCGCACCTCTACAACGGCCCGATCGGCGCGGCGGCGAGCATCCAGCTCGGCGTGGCGTCGCCCAACTTCCTGATTCAGGAAAGCATCATGCGCTGGGAAGGCTTCCACGCCGAAATCCTGAAGAAGCCGATCGTCTGGGAAGACGGCTACATCATCCCGTCGACGGAGCCGGGTCTCGGGGTCGAACTCGACATGGACGTCGTCAGGGCCAACATGCCATACACGAGCCGGCGTCTGCACCTGACCGTCTCGACCCAGCCGTTCGATGTGAAGGCGGGTCCCTCCGACAGCTGGAAGGCGCGCTATGCCGAGGACAAGGAATAGAGGCCATGCATGCATCGACCTTCGACTACATCATCGTGGGCGCCGGCTCGGCGGGCTGCATCCTCGCTGATCGCCTGAGCGAATCGGGCAAGTTCCGCGTGCTGCTGCTCGAGGCGGGCAGCGCGGACAAGTCCATGTGGCTGCGCATGCCGCTCGGATTCGCAAAACTGTTCTATCACCCGAAGTACAACTGGCGTTACCAGACGGAGCCGCAGCGCGAACTCGCCGGCCAGCGCGTCTATACGCCGCGCGGCAAGGTGCTCGGGGGCTCGGGGGCGATCAACGCGATGATCTACGTGCGCGGCCAGCGCCGGGACTTCGACGACTGGGCCTCGCACGGCAATCCCGGCTGGGGCTGGGACGACGTGCTGCCCTGGTTCAAGCGGCTGGAATCGCATCATGCGGGCGATACCGAATGGCACAGCAGCCGGGGAAAGATCCGGATCACGCGGGATCCGGTACATTCGATCTGCGAGTCGTTCTTCGAGGCGTGCACGGCGCTCGGCCATCGCGCCAACGATGATTTCAACGGAGCGCAACTCGAGGGCTTCGGCGTCTACGACACCAACACGCGCGACGGGCAACGGGATTCATCGTGCACCGCCTATCTGCATCCCGCGATGAAGCGTTCGAATGTCGTCGTACAGACGGATGCCCTCGTGGAACGCATCCTTTTCGACGGAAACCGGACGGCGACGGGTGTCGATGTCCTGATAAGAGGCCATCGCCAGCACTTCTCCGCGCGCCGGGAGGTCATCCTCAGCGCCGGCGCCGTCGAGACGCCAAAGCTGCTGCAATGCTCGGGTGTGGGTGACGCAAATCTGTTGGGCAAACACCAGATTCCCGTGGTCCACCATGCGCCCGCAGTCGGCCGGAACCTCCAGGATCATCTGTGCGCGTCGTACTACTATCGCGCGAACTGCCCGACCGTGAACGACGAGGTGCGCAACCTCCCCCGGCAAGCGCGGGCGATGCTCCAGTATCTGTTCCGGCGCAAGGGGCTATTCGCGACGACGGTCAAGGCCGGAGGTTTCCTGCGCACGAGTGGCGCGGAAAGGTCACCCAACGTGCAGTTGTACTTCAATCCGCTTTCGTATGTTTTGCCGGAATCGGGCGGCATGCCGCGCGTCGAGCCGTACTCTGGCTACACGATCTTTTTCGCGCCCTGCCGGCCGACGAGCCGCGGCACCATCGAGCTGACCAGCGCTGACATTCACGCGGCGCCGCGCATCGACCCCAACTACCTGTCGACTGAACACGATCAGGCCGAGGCGATCGCGGGCAGCCGGCTCGTACGCGATCTCGCCGCGACGTCGTCGCTCAGGCGGGTGACGGCCGAAGAAGTGCGTCCGGCCGAAGCAGTCTCCGACGACGCCAGCATGCTGCAATTCTTTCGCGAGCAGAGCGGATCCATCTACCACCTCTGTGGTTCGTGCGCGATGGGCAGCGATACGCAGCGCTCGGTCGTGAACAGCCAGTTGCAGGTACACGGCATGACGAACCTGCGCGTGGTGGACGCCTCGGTGTTCCCGAACATCACCTCGGGCAACATCAACGCGCCCACGATGATGGTCGCGGAAAAGGCGGCGGACATGATTCTGGAGGACGTTGCCACCTGATCCGCTCCAGCCTGCAGGAGACAATTTTCACAGGTCAAAAGAACAATGAAAAGAGAATCGAAGAAATATCACTTCGCATCACTAATCGCCTTACTCGCGGGGTCGCCCGCAGCAAGCCATGCGCAGAGCAGCGTGACTCTGTACGGGATCATCGACGGAAGGCGGCGCCGACTGGCAGATCACGCCGGCGTTCAGCGCCATCGGCGGGTATCAGTACACGAATTTCGAAGGCCATCACTGGAACCAGTTGTCGGCGGGTCTGCACTACCTGCTTTCGAAGCGTACGGACATCTATCTGTCCAGTGACTGGCTGAAGGCGTCGCAAGGCGTCGACGCGGTGATCGGCTATAGCTTCACGCCGTCGACGACCACGACGCAGGCGGATGTGCGCATCGGCATGCGTCACTCATTCTAGGCGGCCGGAGCAAAGTCGCTACAATTGATGCCGATGAAACTGATCGAGTCCCCTCCTCCCGAAAAGTCAAAGGCGCCGGCCGTGGACGGCGCCCTCGACATCATGCAGGCGCTCGTTCAGTCGACCTACCCGCTCTCGCTCACCGAGATTGCCGATCGCGTGAACATGCCGGTGGCGAGCTGCCACCGGATCATCAATGCGTTGTTGCGTCGCGGGCTGGTCGTGCAGGACCTGCAGCGTCGCAGGTCCTATTGCATGGGTGCGATGCTCTTCCAGATGGCATCGGCCGCGTATTTCCAGCAGCCGATCGTGCCGCTCTTCCATTCCATTGCCGACGTGCTGAAGAACGAACTGCACCAGGCGGTCAATCTCAGCGTGCTCGCGGGCTCACATACGCTCGTGGTTGCGCATGTGCCCTGCCCGTTCGTGGAAAATCACGGCGTGTATGTCGGGCTGTCGAACGTCCTGCACCGCTCCGCCGCCGGCAAGGCGATGATGAGCATGCACCCGGTGGCGATCCAGAAGCAGTACTGGGAGACCTATCTTGCAGATCGCGAGTCGACAGCGGACGACGCAGAACATCCTCTCGAAGCGTGGTTGCACGAACTGGCAGAAGTCCGGCGCGTCGGCTATGCGCTGACGAAGACGGAAACCCTTGCTGGCGTCTTCACGCTCGCCGCGCCCGTGCTGAACCGGCGGGGCGAGCCGCTCGCCGCCATGGCCGTGTGCTTCGACAAGCAACGCGATATCCGGGCGATGGCCACGCCGCTGATCCAGGCGACGTGGCAGTTGTCAGCGCGGCTCGGGTAGCGACGCTCGGTGTGCAAGGACCGAGTATCTTCACCGCCTTCAAAGCCCATACACCCGCACCGCATTGTCGTAAAACGTCGCCAACCGGTCCTTCACCGAATACGTGCGCGCGATCTCCTTGAACCCATCGAAGATATCGGTCATGCGATCCACGACGCCATCGACTGGATAATTGCTGGCGAACGAGCAGCGCTGCGCGCCGAACACGTCGATGGCGGTGCGCACGACCGGTCCATTCGACTCCACACTCCAGCGTTGCCCCGGAATGCAGATTCCCGAAATCTTCAGATGCACGTTAGGCTCCCGCGCGACGTGTTCGAGCGCTGCGCGCCACGCGCTCAAGCCTTCTTCCGAACGATCCGCCGGCAGTCCGGTGTGATTGATCACGATCTGCGTGGCGGGAAAATCGCGCGCCAGTTCCTTGGCTTCTTTGAAATGCCACCAGAACACCTGCAGGTCGAATAGCAGCCCATGCGCCTGCAGTTTCGCGTAGCCGTCGCGCCACTTCGGATCGCGCATCGATCCCCGCGCCACGAAGTCGTCCCGGTACGCCGCGCGCGAAACAGCGGCCGGCTTGTGCCGGATGCCCCTGACCAGGGGATGTGCGCCATACACACCGAGGACCTCATCCACGTCTTCGCGGTCGAGCCATGCCTGAGCGCTCATCGCGTGCGGAAAGCCGTGTTCAAGCCGCAGCGATTCGACCCAGCGCAATTCGCCCAGCGGATCGGCCGGATTCCATTCGCCTTCGATGAGCACCGTCTTCACGATCTTGTGATGCCCTGCCGCGCGAAAATAATCTTCGGGCAGAAACGTGCGCCGGATGGCGTCGTAATTGCCGTAGCGGAAGTTGTTCACCGGCTTGTCCGCGAGCCACGGATAGTAATTGCGTTCGACATCGAAGAAGTGTTGATGCGCATCGGCGATAGGCAAATCATCGTCCGCGCCGCTTTCGAGGAATCGGCGGCGAAGTTCCATAACATCTGACATGGCGAGTCTCTAAACGATCATGCGATAAAACCGCAACGCGTTGCGGTAGAAAATCTTCTCCGACGTATCGCGCCCGAGCGGTTCGAACATCTTTCTCATGCTGTCGACGAGAACGTCATAACTCACTCTCAAACCCGCGACCGGAAAGTTACTCGCGAACATGCAACGGTCGACGCCGAAGATCGAGACCGCGTCGAGGACGATCCTGCGATTGTCCTCGTAGTTCCAGGGCGCATCCTTCAGGCCGAATTCCGATAGCTTCACGAACGCGTTCGGCTGTCTCGCGAGTTGCTCCATGCCCCGCCGCCAGCGCGCAAGACCTTCGTCGCTCCGGTCCCACGGAAAGCCCGTGTGGTTCAACGCGATCATCGTATTCGGGAACGCGCTCGCCACTTCGGCCGCATCGGCGAGATGCCATGGCGGCACGCGCAAGTCCCACGAAAAGCCGAACTTCTCCAGGAGCGAAAACCCTCGCAGCCAGGCCGGGTCCCGCATCGTGCCGCGCGGGTCGTCGAGCGGCTCGTCCGGACTGCGCGATGTCACCGGCTTGGAACGAATGCCACGCACGAGCGGATACGCGGCGTGCTGCGCGAGGATGTCCTCCGTGTCGGGTTGATCGAACCATGCGTGCGCGATCACGGCGCCGGGAAAACCGTATCTCGCATGCACCTCGTGAAGCCAGCGCGTTTCCGCGACCTGTTCATCGCGCGCACGTTCCGCTTCGACATGCACAGTGCTTATTACCGGTTGTGCGCCGACCGTCGCAAGATAGTCCTCGGGAAGAAAGTCGCGGCAGATGCTGCGGTAATCACCGAGAAAAAATGCGTCGTGATAGTCGTCCTGCAACCACGGATAACGCCCTGCCGAAAGGTCCCAGAGATGATGATGCGCATCGATGATCGGGATGTCGTCCGGCGCGATGTCTTTCATGTGCATACGTCGATCGTCAATCAGTTCGCGGGAAGAAAGCCCGTGGAAACCCACGGCACGGCGACGAGCACCAGCAGCGCAACCGCGAGCGCACCGAGATACGGCCACACGCGTTTCATCGCGCCGTCCGGGTCCACCTTTGCGATCGCGCACGCTGCATAGAAGCCCACGCCGAAAGGCGGCGCGAAGAGTCCGAGTCCCATCGCGAAGATGGCGACCATCGCGTAATGGACCTCGTTGATGCCGAGTGAACGCGCCACCGGAAAGAGCAGCGGGCCGAACAGCACGATCGCCGGAATGCCTTCGAGAAAACTGCCGAGCAACACGAACGCAGCCGCCGATATCAGCAGGAAACCCATGGACCCGCCGGGCGCCGTCGACATCAGTTGCGCGAGCTGACGCGAGAAGCCCGATTGCGTCAGAGCCCAGGCCATCGCGGTGGCGCAGCCGATGATGATCAGAATCGCCCCCGACAGCGAAGCCGTGCCGACGATGATCGGATACAGGCGCTTCCATTTGAACGAGCGATAAAAGACGAGGCCGACGACGAAGGTATAAGCCACGCCAACGGAAGCGACTTCGGTCGCCGTCGCGATGCCTTCGACGACCGCCGCGCGTATCACGAACGGCAACGCGAGCGCGGGCAGCGCAAACAGGAACGCCCTGCCGACTTCACGCGGCTTCGCGCGCTCGATTGCCTTCAGTTCGCGCTTGCGGTTCTTCATCCAGATGACCGCGATCATCGCGAGCGCGCCCACGACTGCCGGCATGAAGCCGCCCGTGAACAACGCGGAGATCGATACACCCGTCACCGAACCGATGGTGATCAGCACGAGGCTCGGCGGAATGGTCTCCGACATCGCGCCCGATGCGCTCAACATCGCGACCAGCTCGTTCTCGTCCTCGCCGCGCTTCTTCATCTCCGGGAAGAGCGCAGGCGCGACCGCAGCCATATCCGCGGCCTTCGATCCCGAGATGCCGCTGACGAGATAAATCGCGCCGATCAGCACGTAGGACAGCCCGCCCTTGAAATGCCCGATCAGCGATGCGAGAAAGCGGATCATCGCCTGCGCCATGCCCATCGCCTCGATGAGCGCGCCGAGGAACACGAACAACGGAATCGCGAGCAGGATCAGGCTCGACATGCCTTCGTCGATGCGCCCCATCACGACGAGCATCGGCGTCGCCGTCACCGTGCTCAGATAGGCGACGGTCGAGAGTCCGAACGCCACCATGATCGGCACGCCGATCACGACCATGAACACGACCGAGCCGACGAAGAAGATCACGAGGTTCCAGTTCCCGAGCGCGGTCATCCCGACCTTGAACGTCATCAGCGCCGCCGCAATGCCGCCGGCCACGAGCGCCGAGATCACGAAGTGCAACGGACGCGCCTGCTCCATGAGACGCGCGACGGAGATGGCGAGCATCAGCGTCAGGCCGACGGCGAGCGCGGCCACGCGGAAACCATTGGAGATTTCGAGCGCCGCGCTCGTGATGGCCCACTCTTCCGATACGTACTCCCAGGCCGGCGACAGAAGCACCACGATGAATGCGATGACGACCACGCCGCCGAACGTATCGACGAAAGCGCGCCTCGCGGGTTTCAGATGCGCGATGAACGTCGTGAGCCGCATGTGCTCGTTGCGGCGTAACGCGATGACCGTGCCCAGCATCGCGAGCCAGATGAAGAGCAGCGTCGCCAGTTCGTCGCCCCAGATCAGCGGATCGTGAAGCACGTATCGAAAGAACACGTTGGCGAACAGCAAAACTACTTCCGCCACCACGAGCGCCGCAGCGCAAAGCTCGGTCGACCAGCGAATGCAGGCATCGAGAACATGGCCCGCTCTTGCAATCAGCCCGCGAGGCTTGTTCGCGACCGCCACGGGCATGGCCCCCATGGAAACGTCTGTGCTCATGATCCGCTCCTTCCTCACGAAAGCTGCCCGGAATACTTCTCGAGAAGTCCCCATGCCGTATCGCCGTACTTCTTCTTCCACTCCGCGTAGAAGCCCTTTTGCTGCAGGTCGGCGCGGAACGCCTGTTGATCCACCTTGTTGAAGGTGACGCCCTTGGCGGCAAGCATCGGTTCGAGGCTCTGGTTGAGGCGGACGACTTCCTCGCGCTGCTTCATCGCCGCTTCGTTGATGTTGCGCGCGACGATGTCCTGCACGTCCTTCGGCAGCTTCGGCCAGGTCTTGCCGCTCGCGAGCAGCCAGAAGCCGTTCCAGATGTGTCCCGTCAGCGAGCAGTACTTCTGCACCTCGTAGAAGCGCGCCGACTGCACCACGACGAGCGGATTCTCCTGACCCTCGACGACTTTCGTCTGCAGCGCGGAGTACGTTTCGTTGATGCTGATGCCGGTGGGCGCCGCGCCGAAGGTCTTGAACATCGAGGTCCAGAGCGGGCTGACCAGCACGCGGATCTTGAAGCCCTTGAGATCCGCGGGCGTCATGATGGGACGCGTCGAACTGGTGATCTGCCTGAAGCCGTTGTTCCAGACCTTGTCCATCGCGATGAGGCCGGCTTTCGCGGCCTGCTCGCGCACGTGCTTGCCGAGATCGCCGTCCATCGCGGCCCAGACCGCGTCGTAGTTCTTGAACGCGAAGGGCACGCTTTCGATCGATGCAACCGGCACGAGCGTCGAAAGAATCGCGCCCGGCAAGGGAATGAAATCGACGCCGCCCGCGCGGACTTGCGAGAGCATGTCGGTGTCGCCGCCCATTTGCGCGTTCGCGAAGACCTGAAGATCGACGCGGCCGTTCGTTTCCTTCTTGATCGCGACGGAAGCCTCGCGCATGTGCGCGTTGAGCGGGTGACTGTCGGGCAGGCTGCTCGCATACTTGAGGACGATGGGCGCAGCCTGCGCGAAGGCGCGCTTCGGCAGGCTCAGGCTCGTCGCCGTGGCGGCCACGGCAAGTCCTGCCGTCGTCAGGAAGTCCCGACGCGTGATGATTCGACTCATGTTTGTCTCCTGAACTCTGTCATGCGCGATGGATCGCGTCTGTTATTGCGCCAAGGCCACCACTGCCTTCTCATCGATCAGTCGATCGACTTCCGCCGCGGAATAGCCCGACTCCATCAGCACTTCTCTCGTATGCTGGCCGAGCAGCGGTGCGGGACGGTTTCCTGAACGCTTCGCATCGGAGAAGTGAATCGGCAGACCGAGTCCTCGCACCTTGCCGGCCAGCGGATGATCGGTCTCGACGACCATCTCGCGCGCAATCGTCTGCGGATGCGCGAGCGCCGCCGCGATATCGAGCACCGGGCCGGCAGGCAGACCGATGCGGTCGAACTGCGCCATCCATTCATCCGTGCTTCGGCGAACCAGCAGTTCATTGAGGATCGCGACGAGCGCCTCGCGATGCTGAAGCCGCAGCGCGTTCGTCGTGAAGCGCGGGTCGCTCGCGAGCTCGGGCGCATCGAGCACGTCGAGCAGGCGCTCGTAGTTGCTCTGATTGGCCGCGCCGATGTTGATCCAGCCATCGCGCGTCCTGAAGACCTGATACGGCGCGCTCGTCGAATTGGCGGAACCCATCTTCGGCAAAATGGTGCCGTCCGCGAGATAGCTCGCCGCGGGCCAGAACATCTGCTGAAGGCCCGCTTCGAAGAGCGACGTGTCGACCATCTGCCCGCGTCCGGTGCGCAGCTTCTGCGCATACGCCGCCGCGATGCCGAGCGCCGCGAGAATGCCCGAGTTGATGTCGGCCACGGGCGACCCTGCCTTGACGGGCTCGCGCCCCTCCTCGCCCGTCATGCTCATCATGCCGCTCATGCCTTGCGCGATGAGATCGAAGCCGCCTTTCTCGCCGAACGGACCCGTGCGGCCGAAACCCGAGATCGCGCAATAGATCAGTCCGGGATTCAACTCTTTGAGCGTGTCGTAGCCGAGACCGAACTTCTCCATGGTTCCGGCGCGATAGTTTTCGGTGACGACATCCGCGTCCGATAACAATCGCTTCAATACTTCGCGGCCGCCTTCGCTCTTCAGATTGAGCCCGATGCCGCGCTTGTTGCGATTCACGATCATGAACGACGCGGATTCGCCGCTCGGCAGAATCGGCGAGAAGCGGCGTGAATCATCGCCGTCGGGCACTTTCTCCACCTTGACTACATCCGCGCCCATGTCGGCGAGCATCATGCCGCACACCGGGCCGGACATGATGTGCGCCAGTTCAACCACTTTCATCCCACTCAGCGGACCCATTTCACTTTCCCTTGAAGACTGGATTCTGTTTTGCATTGAATGCGTCGGCGCCGATGCGAAAGTCCTCGGTGTCGAAGCAATCGAAGGCGGATTCGATATCGTCGGCGTGCAGCACGGGCGACGAGGCCAGCTTGTTCGATGCAGCCTTGTGCCAGCGCGCGACGAGCGGCGCGCCGCGCGTGATGCGCCGCGCGGTTGCGATGGCTTCCTCTTCGACGGCATCGTCGGCGACGACGCGCGAGGTCAGGCCGTTCGCGAGCGCTGCGTGTGCATCGAAGATGCGTCCTTCGAGCACGATCTCCATCGCGACCGGACGGCCCGCGAGACGAATCAGCGCGCCGAGTTCGGCATAGGACATCGTGAGACCGAGTTGTCCGACGGGCGCGCCGAAGCGGCTCGATTCGCCGCAAATGCGGATATCGCAGAGCGACGCGATCTCGAGCCCGCCGCCCACGCATACGCCGTGAATCATGGCGACGACGGGATGACGGCATTGCTCGATCGCTTCCATGGCGGCTGTCGTGATGGCGGCATACGCACGCGCCTGTTCGCGGTTCGATCGAAGCGCCGCGAATTCGCCGATATCCGCGCCCGCGGCGAACGCCTTCGATCCGGCGCCGCGCAGGATGACGCATCGAACGCTGTCGTCGTCCGAAAGCAGCGTCATGGCTGCGCCGAGATCGCGCCACATCGAGAGCGTGAGGGCGTTCATCTTCTCGGGGTTGTCGAGCGAGACGATTGCGATATCGCCATTGCGCTCGATGGTGACCTTGTCTCCCATGCCTTCTCCAGTTCAGAACGATGCTTCGAGCATCGCGTGATAGTCGCTTTCGGATGCGTCGCGCGGATTGGTTTTATGGCTGTGGTCTTTCAACGCGCCCTTCACGATGTCCGGGAACATCTCGCGCGTAACGCCGACGCCGGAGAGCGTCGCGGGCAGGCCGAGTCGATGGGTCATCTCCCTGATGGAAGGCCCGACGTTCGCGGGATTCTCCAGTCCCATCGCTTGTGCGAGCCTCGCGAGCTTGCCCTCTTCCTGAACCGTCGGCGCATCCTGATTGAACGCGATCACGGCGGGCAGAAAGATCGCGTTCAACGTTCCGTGATGCAGACGCGGATCGATGCCGCCGAGCGAATGACTGAGGCTGTGCACGCATCCGAGGCCTTTCTGGAACGCGAGCGCGCCCTGCATCGATGCGCTCATCATGTTCATGCGCGCGACCCTGTCGTCGGCATGGGTCGTGGCGCGCTCGATGTGACGCCACGCGCGCCACAGGCCGTCGAGCGCAATGCCGTCGGCCGCGGGATTGAACGCCGGCGCCATGAACGTCTCGATGCAATGCGCGATCGCGTCCATGCCGGTCGCGGCCGTCATGGTCGCGGGCAGTTTCAGCGTGAGTTCGGGATCGCAGATCGCGGACTTCGGCACCACGAAGGGCGATATCACGCCGACCTTCCTGCCATCGTCGAGAATCAGGATCGCACCGCGTCCCACTTCGCTGCCGGTGCCCGCCGTCGTCGGAATCGCAATGACAGGCGCGGTCGCCGACGTGATGCGCGTCGCGCCGCCTTCGATCACGGCGAAGCTCTGCAGCGGGCCGTCGTGCGTCGCGCAAACCGCGACGCCCTTCGCGAGATCGATCGACGATCCTCCGCCCACCGCGATGATTCCATCGCATCGTTCATCGACGAACACGGCGGCCGCTTCCCGCACCGCCGCTTCGTTCGGGTTGGGCGGCGTGCCGTCATAGACCGGCACGTCATGATCCGCGCCCAGCGCCGACAGCACCTTGTCGACGATGCCGGCTGCCTTGATGCCGCGATCCGTCACGACGAGCGGCCGCCTGATTCCAACCCGTTCGCATTCGCTATTCAGCAAGCGCAAGGCACCGAATTCAAACTGTATCTGCGTGATGTAATTGATGAGGGCCATGTTGATAGACAGTTATAGACACATGAAAACCCGAATAGCAGGAACCCTTATCGATACGGGTTAACGTTAGGCGTTGAGCTTTGCGCAATGCGGGTTTGATGCGGCAGTATAGGCAGCGGGCGAAACGGCCGGAATTGACAATAATGAATACGGATATAACTATTCCTCAAGTCACCGACATGACTCCTTCCCTCAACTCGATCATTTCCCGATTGCACCTGAAGCAGTTGCGTCTGCTCATCGCGCTGGCCGATCATGGCTCGCTGCTCAGCGCGTCCAGGCAGGTTTCGCTCACCCAGCCAGGCGCAAGCAAGGCGCTGCACGAAATCGAAACGACCTTCGGCACGGCGCTCTTCAACCGGACGAGCCGGGGACTCGAGCCGAACGACATCGGTCATTGCGTGATTCGCTATGCGCGGCTCATTCATACCGATGTCGCGCATTTGCGGGAGGAAATCGTCGGCATCATGCGGGGACACGGCGGACGCGTGTCGGTGGGCGTCATCATGGGCGCGGTGCCGCGCGTGATCGAAGCGATTTCGTCGCTCGTCACGCGGCATCCGGAGATGTCGGTCGAGATCGTCGAGGATACGAGCGCCGCGTTGCTGAGCCTGATCGACGCCGGACGCCTCGATCTCGCCGTGTGCCGCACCACGATCAGCCAGACGCCCTTTCTCTACGACAGCGTCAATCTGCAGGAAGAGACGCTCGCGGTCATCGCCAACCTGAGTCATCCGTTTCAAAATGCGCGCAAGTTGCGCCTGAAGGATCTCGCGGATGTGAGATGGGTCGTGTATCGCGCCAACATGCCGATGCGCATGCTGCTCGAACGCGAGTTTCGCGAAGCGGAGATACGCTTTCCGCGGCATCTCGTCGAAACCACGTCGGCGTTCGCCACGCTTTCCTTGTTGCAAAGCAATCCGACTTTCGTCGCGCTCGTGTCGATCGATGTCGCCGAGTTCTTCACGCGGCATGGCATGACGGGGATGCTTCCGCTCAAGCTATCGTCGAAGAGCGAGCCCTATGAACTGGTCACACGACGAAGCGCGCCGGTATCCGCGGGCGCGCGCCTCCTGATGGAAGAACTGCTCGCGCAACACGATGCAGCCGAAGACGTATCGTGAGCCATGAGCGCGGGTTATAACCGTAGTCGCAACTCTCAGTATTCCGCCGGAAACGTCTTGTCTACACTCCGCCGCAGCCGAATCGAACGGCAAGAACATCAACGGAGACAGCTTCATGGACGAGACTTATCTGCGCAGGCACTTCTTCAAGAACATCGCGGCGCTGTCGGCCGGCGCACTCGCGACATCCATCATCCCGAGCGGGGTGTCGGCGCAGGCACAGTCACCTGCGGAGTGCGAAGCGGGCGTGATTGCCGCGGGCGGCCCAGATGTGCAACGCAGATACATCAGGACGCCCACGGGATATTTCATGGTGCTGCGCATGGGCGACAACGTCTTCGAGCATCTAACGCAATTCGCGCTCGCCGAGAACATTCCGGCCGCCAGCCTCACGGGCATCGGCTTCGGCCATCCGACCTTCGGCTTCTGGAACGCGGCGAAGAAGGACTTCGATGCGAAGACCTTCCGCAATGTCGAAATGGGCAGCCTGACGGGATCGGTCGCGTGGAAGGAAGGCAAGCCGTCGATCCATATGCACGGCATGGCGGGTGACAGCAACTTCAACGCTTACGGCGGCCATCTGCTAAATCTAGAAGTGGGCACCGGCTCGATGGAGATCACGCTGATCACGCATCAGAAGCGGCTCGAACGCGCGGTCGATCCGTGCATCGGCGCAAACGTCCTGGGCATCGGCTGACGCTTTAGCGTCGACCTGTCAGCGCGAATTCCGTCGTCTTCACGGCTTCGGCAAGATAGTCGACGAACGATGCGATGCGCGCCGAGATCGCCGTGTTGCGATAGTAGACGGCGTTGATCGGTTGCCGCACTTCCTGCGTGTGACGGGCAAGAATCTGCACGAGCTTGCCCTCGCTCCGGTCGCGCAAGGTCATGAAGTCCGACAGGCACACGATGCCCGCGCTTTCCAGCGCGAGATGCCGCAGCGTCTCGCCGCTCGATGAAGCGATGCTCGGCGTGATCCTGAACGGCTCGTTGTCGCGCCCCGCGAGCGGCCAGACATTGAGCGACTCCGGTTGAGTGAAGCCGAGCAGCGAGTGATTCGCGAGCTCGTCGACACGCTTCGGATGGCCGCGCATGTCGAGATACCGCGGCGTCGCGAGCACGCGAATGCGGCTGCTGCCGATCGGGCGGCTGTGCAGCGTCGAATCCTTCAGCCTGCCGATGCGAATGGCGACATCGGTGCGGCGCTCCAGCAGATCGATCACGCCTTCGTTGCTGTTCAGTTCGAGCTCGACATGCGGATAGCGCTCCCGATATCCGGCGACGAGCGGCACGATCACATGCAGCATGAACGGCGTCGCGGCATCGACGCGCAACAGTCCCGAAGGCCGTTCGCGGCGCGCGGCGATCTGTTCCTCGGCGCTCTCCACCGCGTCGATGATCTCGCGCGCGTTCTGCAGAAAGCTCTTGCCTTCCTCCGTCAACTCCAGACGCCGCGTTGTTCTACGCAGCAACGTGGTCTGCAGCTTCTCTTCGAGCCGTCCGAGCGTGCGGCTCGCGCCTGAAACCGTCTGATCCAGTTGTTCTGCCGCCGCCGTGATGGAGCCGGTGTCGACTACCGTCGCGAAGGTCTGAAGCTCGTCGAGGGTGACTTTCATCGTTGACTTTAATTCAAGAGTATTTCCTTTATAGCCCGGTTTTTGCGCAAGAGTAAAGCGGTCATACTGCGTTCGTCCATTACGCAACCGGAGAACACATTCCATGAACCGGATTCCCGCTTTCGGCCTCGGCACGTTTCGCCTGAAAGATCAGGTCGTCATGGAGTCGGTGCGCAACGGCCTCGAACTCGGCTATGGCGCCATCGATACCGCGCAGATCTACGATAACGAAGCCGAAGTCGGCGAAGCGATCGCGGCGTCGGGCGTGCCCCGCTCCGATATCTTTCTGACGACGAAAATCTGGACCGAGAACGCATCGCGCCGCAAGCTCGTCCCGAGCCTGAAAGAGAGCCTGACGAAGCTGCGCGTCGATGAAGTGGATCTCACGCTGATCCACTGGCCCGCGCCGGACAAGGGCGTGCCGCTCGAAGAATTCATGAGCGCGCTCGCCGATGCGAAGGCGCAAGGCCTCACAAAGCAGATCGGCATCTCCAACTTCAACATCGCGTTGACGAAGCAGGCGATCGAGGTCGTCGGCCGTGAGAACATCGCGACCAATCAGATCGAACTGAGCCCGTATCTGCAAAACCGCACGCTAGTCGCGTTCCTGCGCGAACAGGGTATCCGCGTGACGTCGTACATGACGCTCGCCTACGGCAAGGTGCTGAAGGACCCGGTCATCGGCGAGATTGCGAAGCGGCATCACGCGACCCCGGCGCAAGTCGCGCTGGCCTGGGCGCTGCAACTCGGCTACGCGGTGATTCCCTCGTCGACGAAGCGCGAGAACCTCGCGAGCAATCTGCTCTCGCAGCAACTGAGGCTGAGCGCCGAAGACATGGCGCAGATTGCCGAACTCGACCGCAATGGCCGCGAAGTGAGCCCGGAAGGGCTTGCGCCCGTGTGGGATTGACGCTGCTTTGATGCGTTGCAACGAATCGCCGGGGACGAACGGCCGCCCTCGGCGAATAGGCGCTTTCAGCCAAAGCGTCGTCCGCATAAGACGCACGCCTTGCCGAGTCACCCGCAAGACACTAAGAAATACTGAGTGAGTACTTGCGGCGTCGCGAGGGAAGGAAGGTGCATCATGAGCAAGAACATCGTTTTCTGCGCCGACGGAACATGGAACGGTCCGAACGCCGACCGCGACGACGATGGCGTTCCGGACACCACCAACGTATTCAAGGCGTTTCTTCTGCTATCCGGCGAGCCTGATCCCGCCTCGACGCTCCTCGCCTCCGAACAGGAGATCGCGGAGCCGGGTCCCGACGGACAAGTCGCCAAGTATCTGCATGGCGTGGGCGATTCGCGCAACATCATCACGAAACTGGTCGGCGGGGCATTCGGCGACGGAATCATCGCGCGCATCGTGCGCGGTTATACCTTCGTATCGCGCAACTACCAGCCGGGCGACCACATCGTCCTGATGGGCTTCAGCCGTGGCGCGTACACGGCGCGCGCGCTCGGCGGCATGATCGCGAGCGTCGGCCTGCTCGACACGAGCCGCTATGACGTCAACGACAAGGCGCTTGCGTATCGCATGGGCATTCTCGCGTGGCGCAAGTATCGCGAGTCGAGACCGCCGGCTCAGGACAGCGGCGGCGGCCTGCAAGCGCTGCTCGCAAAGATCGTCAATTTCGAGCCGTCGCTCGCGCTCACGAAACTGCAGCCCGAAGACACGATGCCAGTCGATGAGATCCGGGCCATCGGTGTATGGGATACGGTAGGCGCGCTCGGCATTCCGCTCTATCTCGACGACGAGGACTCGACCGTCGATCTCTTCCGCTTCGCCGACACCGCCCTCAGCCCGACGGTGAAGTTCGGCGTTCATGCGATCAGCCTCGACGAGCAGCGAGGCGATTTCACGCCGACGCTCTGGGACACCCGCGAGGGCATCACGCAGGTGCTGTTCGCCGGCGCGCACGCCGATGTGGGAGGCGGTTATCCGAACAATGAATCGGGTCTTTCGGATATCGCCTGTGAATGGATGTTGAACCGCCTGGCCGATCCCGCCATCGGCGTGCGTCTCAAGACGCAGCCGTGGTCGTTACAGCCGGATTTTCTCGGCGAGGCGCATTCCCCCTGGACGCAACCGCCCTTCTCGATGCGCCCGTCCGGTCCGCGGGGCCCGTTCGCATTTCCGCAGGACATTGGCGCGCATGTTTCCGTCGCCCAGCGCCTGGGCCTCGTGACCGTCGCCGGCAGGACCGTGCCCGTTCCCAATCCTTATTCGCCCGCCGTTCTCGGGACGGCGTTCACCGCATGCACGACCTGGGTCACGTACTGAAAACAATCTGAAAACAATTCGGGCCCGGGACTTCCGTTCCCAGGCCCGCTTTCCTACTACCACTTCGCGCTCTTATGGCGATTGCGTCCGATCGCGTCCCACAGCTTGCGCGCCTGCTTCTGCACCGACTTCGCGTGCTCCTCGTGGTGAGGCTCCGCTTCACCGGCATGAGCAGTCGTGGCCCCGCGTTTCGAGCGCTTGAACATTTCGGCGATTCTCATCGCAACCTCCTTTCGCGGCAAGCACACCGCAAAAATAGTCTACTCCGGCTGGCGCTTTGCGGCACGTCCTTTCAAGCCGCCGACGCCGTGCTTCTCGGCTGCGTCAGCATCGCCGGCTGCAGGATCTCATCGAGCTGCAACTGGCTCAGCAGCCCCTTTTCGATGACGATCTGCGCCACGCTCTTGCCGGACGCGAGCGCTTCCTTCGCGACTTCCGTCGAGTGCGTATAGCCGATGTACGGATTGAGCGCCGTGACGATGCCGATCGAATTTTCGACGATCGCGCGCAGGCGATCGCGATTCGCGGTGATGCCGTCGACACATTTCGAAGCGAGCGTGAGGCACCCCGCGCGCAGGTGGGCGACGCTCTTGAACAGGCTGTGCGCGATGATCGGTTCGAACGCGTTGAGCTGAAGCTGGCCTGCCTCGGCCGCGAAGCTCACGGTCACGTCATTGCCGATGACCTCGAACGCGATCTGGTTGACGACCTCCGGAATCACCGGATTCACCTTGCCCGGCATGATGCTCGACCCCGCCTGCACCGGCGGCAGGTTGATTTCGCCAAGCCCCGCGCGCGGCCCGCTCGAAAGCAGCCGGAGATCGTTGCAGGTCTTCGAGAGCTTGACCGCGACGCGCTTGAGCACGCCAGAAAGCTGCACGAACGCGCCGACATCCTGCGTGGCTTCGACCAGATTCGGCGATGTCGTGAGCGCGATGCCGGTCACGTCGCTAAGGTGCCGGCATGCGAGCTGCGCGTATTCCGGATGCGTGTTGATGCCCGTGCCGATCGCCGTTGCGCCGAGGTTGATCTCGCAGATCAGCCGCGCCGCTTCCCTGAGGCGCTCTTCGTCCTCGCCGAGCATCACCGCGAACGTGCTGAACTCCTGACCGAGCGTCATCGGCACGGCATCCTGAAGCTGGGTGCGGCCCATTTTGAGGTCGTTGCCGAACTCCAGCGCCTTGCGTTCGAACGACGCGCGCAGCACGCCCATCGCGTCGATCAACTGCATGATGCCCGCATACGTGGCGATCTTGAGCGCGGTCGGATAGACATCGTTGGTGCTCTGGCCGAGATTCACGTCTTCGTTCGGATGCAGCACGCCGTATTCGCCGCGTTGATGCCCGAGATGTTCGAGCGCGAGATTGGCGATGACCTCGTTGGCGTTCATGTTGGTCGACGTACCCGCGCCGCCCTGAATCACATCGACGACGAAATGCTCGTGCGCGGTGCCCGAGCGAACTTGCCTGCATGCCTGCACGATGGCCTGCATTTTCACATCGTTCA
Source organism: Caballeronia megalochromosomata (assembly GCA_001580565.1). Taxonomy (GTDB): domain Bacteria; phylum Pseudomonadota; class Gammaproteobacteria; order Burkholderiales; family Burkholderiaceae; genus Caballeronia; species Caballeronia megalochromosomata. Next base: position 100,829 of record LRBF01000170.1, read on the forward strand.
GAAGGCCGAGGCCGTGATTCGCGAGCGCAGCCGCTTCCTTCACGCTCGCCAGCGCATTCACGAGATTCGGGTAAGCGGAGATCGGAATGCCCGTGATGGGGAAATTCTCCAGCGCGCGCAGCGTGTGCACGCCGTAGTAGGCGGTGGCGGGCACGGCGAGATCGCCGAGCAGGTCGTGTTCGATACGTTCGGTGGGTGCAAGCATGATTTCCTCTGAGGTTCTGAATGCGACAGGCGAACGAGTTCATCCGGCACACGTCGTGTGCGGGTTCTTCGCCGTGGATAAGTTGATGCGGTTTGGGTTACTGCGGCGGCTTCATCGCAAGGGCGACGCACTGCTTCGCGAGCACATCGGTCGGATCGACGACGCTCACGCGCGTGCCGTTCGCCCCGACGACGTGCGCCTCGCGCAACAGAAGCGGCAGCTCCGTGCAGCCGAGAATGATGACCTCGACGCCATCGGCGATGAGCCCGTCGATTGCGGCGGCGATATCCTGCCGACATCGCCCGGTCGTGAATCCGGCCTTCACGCCTTCCTTGCCGTAGATCGCTTCCATCACGCGCGCCTGCAACGCGGGTTCAGGCACGACCTGTCGCAAGCCTTGCGATTCGAGCGCTTTCTCGTAGACGCCGCTCGCGAGCGTGCCGGACGTCGCGAGCACGCCCACCGAACGCAGCGACGGAAACGCTTCGCGCAGATGGCGCACCGTCGTCGTCAGCATGTTCACGATGGGGATGCCGAGATACGGCTGAATACGCTCGACGAACGCATGCGCCGTGTTGCACGGAATCGCGATGAGATCGGCCCCGCCCGTTTCGAGCTTCTTGCAGGTTGCATAGAGCGAGATGGTCGGATCGGGTCCGGCGCCGATCAGATTCTCCGTGCGGTCCGGAATCTGCGGATTCTGCTCGACGAGCAGCTTGATATGGTCCTGATCGCGCGTCGCGGGCGTGGCGCGCACGATCTTGTGAATGAAATCGACGGTGGCCGCTGGCCCGACGCCGCCCACCACGCCGACCTTGAAGATCGTCTCGGGCGACTGGTACTGGCCCGACACGACATACTGCGCGTAAGCGAGATTCGAATCGACGAGCGGAACCCGCAATGCGCCGAGATCGTCGGCGACGAGCGCGATCTCCGTGAGCCCCGGCACAATGATGTTGGCGCCCTGCGCGATGAGATCCTCGCAGGCCGCGCGCAGCAATTCGACCGGACGGCCGCGCAGGTTGCCGCTCTTCACGCCGTTTGCGCCGTAGATGGCTTCGGTGACGAGATCGACGCCGGCGCTTGCGCGCGGATGGATCACGTCGAACTCGGGCTGCGCGAAATACTTCTCGAACAAGTGCTTGCGCCGCGTATGAGCGGACGCGAGCACGCCGACGCGTCGCACCGCCGGAAACTTTCTGCGCACATGACTGCGGACCGCTTCGATCATGTCGACGATCTGCAACGGCGAATTGGCCTTCAGCTCGTCGATGAAAGTGTGGCTCAGAAAGCACGGCAGGACGACCGTCGTGACACCGCGCTTCTCGAAGCTCTCGATCAGATCGAAGATGTAGAGCTTGCGCTGCGTCAGCGTCTCGCTGTCCGCGTCCGCGCTGCGAAACGGCTGCTGCTCGAAGATCGCGTCGAAGTGCTCGGCGTCGCGCGTGGCGGGCGTCGACTTGATCAGCTTGAAGAAGACGTCCGCGCTCGCGAGCGGACCGAGTCCGCCGACCACGCCGAACTTGCGAGCGAGCGCTGTGTCCCTGGCGTTCATTTCGTTTCGCTTTCCATTTGACCGAACGAAGGCGTGCTCATCGCGGCGCGGCGTTCCTGCCGCGCGACACGTTTGCCTTCCCACTTCGCGATGGCCGCCGTCGCGATGCTGTTGCCGATCACGTTGGTCGCCGTGCGTCCCATGTCGAGAATCTGATCGATCGCGAGCACCAGCACAACGCCCGACGGCGGCAGGTGAAACATCGGCGCCACGGCGGCGACGACCACCACCGAGCCGCGCGCGACACCGGCCATGCCCTTGCTGCTCAGCATGAGCACGAGCAGCATCACGATCTGCGTGCCGATCGGCATGTCGATGCCGAACGCCTGCGCGATGAAGATCGCCGCAAAGGCCTGATACATCATCGAGCCGTCGAGATTGAAGGCGTAGCCGAGCGGCAGGGTGAAGCCGACCACTTTCTTGTCGACGCCGAATTCCTCCAGCTTCTCGGTGAGACGCGGATATGCGGCCTCGCTGCTCGCGGTGGAGAAGGCGAGCATCGCGGGCTCGCGGATCGCCTTGAGCAAGGTCCAGATTGGCTTGCCGAGAAACGCGTATCCCACGAGGATGAGCGCGGCCCACAGGAGCGCGAGTCCGGCATAGAAGCTCGCGACGAGCTTGCCGTAAGTGGTGAGCACATCGAGTCCGTGCACCGTGATCGCGGAGGCGAGCGCGCCGAATACACCGATGGGCGCGAGGCGCATCACGTAGTCGGTCAGCTTGAGCATGGCGGGGACGAGGCCTTCCACGCCGGCGATCAGCGGACTCACGCGCGGGTCCGACTTGATCACGCTGAGCACGATGCCGAACATCACGGAGAAGACGAGGATCTGGAGAATGTCGTTGCGCGCCATCGCATCCATGAGACTCGTGGGAAACGCGTGGGTCACGAAGTCCTTGAAGTTCAGGCCGGCGGTGTTGAGGCCGGTGGCGACGTCGGCGCTCGTCTGGGTCATGTGAAGTCCCGCGCCCGGTTGCAGCAGATTCGCGAGCACGAGTCCGAGCGCGAGCGAAAAGAGCGATGCACACACGAACCACGCGATCGAGCGCAAGCCGATTCTGCGCACATCGCTCGTGCCTTCCATGCCGGCGAGCCCCGACACGAGCGTCGCGAAGACGAGCGGCGCGATGATCATCTTCACGAGCCGCAGGAAGATGTCCGTGACGATGGAAAAGTAGCCGGCGATGACCTTGGCCTGCTCGGCGTCCGCGGCCATGCGATGACAGACATAGCCGACGGCCACGCCGAGCACTATGCCGGCGAGGATATAGAGGGTGAGGCGATTCTTCATGTGTCTCCGTCCTGGGATGACGCACGAACGGTCGGTCGCGACCGGGCGTGCGCTCTGAATGGCTGGCGCGTCGAAGATGCGCCGCTTTCTTGTGTCAGGACGGAATCTTAGGGAAGGCAGAAAAAACGTGAATGCTAGTGCTGCATATGGCTATGCAAGTTTCGCATAACGCTGCGGACCTCCGGCGGGTCGGGCTTCGTGGCAGGTTTGAGGGTTTTCGCCGGATCCCGTTTTCGTGGTGGTCCATTGGCACTGCCCCTGTGCGGGGCGGCACCTACTTTCTTTGCTGCTGCAAAGAAAGTAGGCAAAGAAAGCAGCTTTCCCATCCAAAGTGCTTCACGCCGGCCGCGGCACAGGCGATTGGCTGAATGGCCCGGCAATAGCGAGTGCCCTCACAAGCAGAACCGGGCTTGGATCGCGCACGGTCTGACTCATCGCGCCGCTTAACAGACTGGTTCAGCATATATAGCTCCGGCCCGCTTCGCGGCCGATGGGTCAATTGGGTCTGTCTCTTATACACATCTCCGAGCCCACGAGACGGA
>LRBF01000171.1 GCA_001580565.1 Caballeronia megalochromosomata
GCAGGAGAACAGTGATCGCAGCCGGGCAAGGGATGAGTCCACCGGTCAGGCCGAACATCATGATTTGGCCGGTCGTGACGGTGCGGCCTTGGAAGCGACGGCGAATGTCATCGGCATGGGCCCGAGCGTGTGCATCGTCCTCGTCGCCGAGGTTCATATGGCTGTGGCCGTGACCGTGTTGGCTGAACGCGACTTCAAAATCATGCCAATGGTTTGTATGACCGATTGACAGCCGGGCCTTGAATTCGTGGGGCTCGGGGATCGCTTGAGCGGATTCAAAATACGTACCCTTGTTCAGCATCACGAACACGTGCTTTGTGCCGTCCGGCCTCGTCGTCTCAATGCGAACCGACTCGCCTTCGAGCGCTGCGGTTTTTCCCTCAAAACGCACACGGAATCGTGGCGGAACGCCGTCTTCAAAGATCTGGAGCGCGACAACGCCGTGGCCGGTATTGATGTGCTGAACATCGTCACCGTGATGATCGTGATGATGTTCGGCCCGTTGCTCACGCCGTGTCCGCCAGACCATCCATATCGCGATGCTGAAAACCAGCGCGGCCGATGCAAGCTGGAGATAGGGCTCGGACGCCTCGCTGCTCCAGTTGCGACCGAAGTACTGTCCGCCAAGCGCAATGGCCCAGACGACAGCCGTGTGCGAAAGCGTCGCGCAGAGGCCGAGCAATACTGCCTGCAACACAGTGCCGCGAATGGCAATGATGAATGCTGCCATCATGGTCTTCGAATGACCTGGCTCGAGACCATGAAGCGCGCCCAGGATAATGGCGCTTGGGATGAACAGCCAAAAGTTCGTTGTGCCCTGCTGCAGCAAAGCGGTGATTGAAGCCACGGGAATTACTCTCTCTTACTTGATGTAGGTCCGTAAGACCTCGATAAGCTCGGCTGCGCCGCGCGCTTGACTGGAGCTCTCCTGGTCGGGATCCACGATGTGATGGCGAATATGGTCTTCCATCACCTCGGCCGTGAGGCCGTTCACAGCGCCCCGCATGGAAGCCACGAGCATTAGCACGTCAGCGCAACCGATTTCCTTCTCTAACGCTCGCTCGAGCGCCTCGGCCTGTCCTTTGATTCGGCGAACGCGGGCCATCAATTTCGCCTTGTCTTTGGCTGTATGCATCGTCGTTCGCGGAACCTCACCATAGGGTAGGGGGGTATCGTATCACGGCGACGTGGCTTGGCGATGATCAGGCGAAGACCGAGTCCGATGGATCTGAAGACGAAAAGTTAACTTGTAGCGATCAAGACATAGAAGTAGCATCTATTACATGAATACGCTCTCTACTTGGTCTCTGCTCGTTCTGACGCTGTCCACCGAAAGCGCGACCGCGCGCATGCGTTTCTGGCGGGCGCTCAAGGCCAGGGGTTGCGCAGTCCTGCGCGACGGTATTTATTTGCTCCCGTTCACGGCTGACCGGGAAACGGCGCTTCGGGAACTGGCCACCGCCATTGGTGAGAGCGGCGGCACTGCGCATCTGCTGCGAGCGCCCAGTCTGGACCCCGAGCAGGAAGCCGAGTTTCGCGACTTGTTCGACCGATCCAACGACTATGACGCCTTGATCGGCGCGCTCAGTGAAGCGCGCAAGACTGTTTTTGGGCAGGCAGAAACGGAACTCCGACGCCTGATGCGGCGTCTTCGAAAGGATTACGAAAGTATCGTTGCGATCGATTTTTTCCCTACTGAGGCTGCCACTCGCGCGGAAGTCGCCTGGCAGGATTTCGTTGCACACGTCGATACCGTAATGTCTCCCGGTGAGCCGCAACCGGCTGAGCGCGCTATCCGCACGCTTGCTACGGCAGACTACCGAGGGCGCACGTGGGCGACCCGGCAACGAATCTGGGTCGATCGAGTGGCGAGCGCATGGCTCATCCGCCGCTTCATCGATCCCGACAGTAGATTTCTCTGGCTTACATCGCCGGTCGCGTGCCCGCCCGATGCGCTCGGATTTGATTTCGACGGCGCGGCGTTCACCCACGTAGGCGAACGTGTCACGTTCGAGGTGTTGATGGCGACCTTCAGCCTCGAGAGCGATCCGGCACTGTTGCGCCTCGCCGCAATGGTCCACGCGC
>LRBF01000172.1 GCA_001580565.1 Caballeronia megalochromosomata
GACGCTAAGTCAGGTGGTTGAGATTCGTAGGCGTCTTCCGACTTTTGTGACTGATCATTGAGTGTGGGGCTTGGTGTTTCTGGATTTCGCCGGATCCCGTGTTCGTGTCGGTTTATTGGCGTTGCCCCTGTGCGGGGCGGCACCTACTTTCTTTGCTGCTGCAAAGAAAGTAGGCAAAGAAAGCAGCTTTCCCCATCCAAAGTGCCTCACACCGGCCGCGGCACAGGCGATTGGCTGAATGGCCCGGCAGTAGCGAGTGCCCCCACAAAACTCACCGGGGTTGGACCGCGCACGGTCTGACAAGCTAGTCGTTCAAGGGCGCGGGTTCAGCACGAAAGAGTTTCGGCACAGCGCTACGCGCTGCCGTTGGGTATGCGAGGGAAACCGACGAGAAAGAGAAACGCAGAAGCACACGCAGACCCGATTGACCCATCGGCCGCGCAGCGGGCCGGAGCTATTTGTGCTGAACCAGCCAGTCATGCGGCGCGATGTGACAGACCGTGCGCGATCCAAGCCCGGTGAGACCTGTGAGGGCACTCGCTACAGCCGGGCCATTCAGCCAATCGCCTGTGCCGCGGCCGGTGTGAGGCACTTTGGATGGGGAGAGCTGTTTCTTTGGTTACTTTCTTTGCAGCAGCAAAGAAAGTGACTGCCGCCCCGCACAGGGGCAGTGCTAATAAACCAACACGAAAACGGGATCCAGCAAAAAGCCTGGCGAGCGCTTGCAGCCGAAGTCCAGCGCGAACTCGCTCAATCACGCCCCCGATGCGCCTCCAACTCACCCGCATAAAACCGCTGCAACTCCCCGATAAACGCCTGCAACGCGGCATGATCGCGTCCCGGCGGCGCAAACCGGCGACCAAGCGTCACACGATAGGTGATCGGCAACGCCGGCTTCCTGAAAATCTGCCAGCCCTTGCCAAGAAAGCCCGAATCCGTCTCGATGATGAGCGTCTGCACCGGCGCCTGCGCGCGCGCCGCGATCAGCGCGATCCCGCCCTTCAGCGGATTAACCGACGCATATTCCGTGCGCGTGCCTTCGGGAAACAGCAGCAGCGGCGCGCCGCGCTGCAATTCCGCAACGGCCGCGCGAATCAGCCCGACCGGCGTGTCGTTGACGATATAGCCCGCGAGCAGCGCGCCCGGCCCGAGAAACACGTTGCCGGCGACATCGCCCTTCATCACGCAACAGGTATCGGGGACGCGCGACGCGATCAGGAGCGCATCGAGCAGGCACGGATGATTCGGCGCGAGGATCATCGCGGGCTGATCGGCAAGCGCGTCGAGCCCGGAGAGATCGAAGCGGCACACGCCGAGCGCCCGCAGAAGCACGAAGTAGCCCTGCCACACGCGCTGCACCACCGTGCGTCCGACGCGCCGCCCGGCATCCGCGGACAGCACGCGCCGCAGGATCCACGCGAACGGAAACCACGCGAGGCACACGAGCGCGAGCACCACGAGCGCGAAATAGAACGCCACGCATTGCCACGCGGCTTCGAGCGCCCGGCCAGGCGAAAGCTTCTCGCCCGCGCCGCCGATCTTCCGATGCGCGTCACTCATCGCTCGCCACCATTTTCGACGACTGCCCGAACACCCACGCCACCGCCACGCCGCCCGAGAGCACGCTCTTTTGCCGCACGAGCGGGCTGTCGGCGAAGCTCGCGCCGGCGAGGTTGGCATAGCGCATGAACGCGCCGACCCAGTAGCGGCTGAAGCGCCGCGACATCGACACGAGCGCCTGCGTGCCCGCGTAGCCGCCGCTCGCCTGGAACGCGGGCCGGCCGGGCGTCGCGTATTGCGGGGCGACCGTGTAGTAGTGGTCGCTGTATTTGCCGTCGGCGAACATCGGGCCGGCGAGCATGCCGACGCGCAGCCCCGATACGCCCGCGACATCGATCAGATCGAGATTCACGTTCGGCTCGAACTGCCAGCCGACCGTCTTCGGCGACGATTCCAGTGTGATGCCCATACGCACCGGCAAGCGCAGATCGAGCAGCATGTCGCGCGACGGCGAGCGCCACAAATGGACTTCCATCGACGGGCCGATTTCGATCGTCGGCTTGAGATCGGGCATGCCGGCGCGCGCGTTGTCGTCGCGGCTGGAAACCGGCAGCGAGCCGAGCAGGCTGATGTTGAAGGTGATGCGGTCGGTATCGAGCAACTGGCCGCGCACGCCGTCGCGGTCGGCGCGGAAGAACTTGCCGCGATAGATCACGTACGGAAACGGAAACACCCACGCGCGCGTCTGGTCCGAGCCGGGATAATGCGGGAACGCCGCCACGCCCATGCCGACGCCGACTTCCCACAAGGGCTTGCTGGGCGGCGGCGCTTCATCGGCGCACGCGAACCCACTCGCCACGAGCAACAGCACGGGTGCGAGACGCGGCGGGCGGAAGGCCGGCATCGTGATCAATTGGCCGATAGCTCCGCGCGTTCGGCATCGCTCAGATTGCGGCGGCGCTGGCGGTACGCGCGCAGCGAGTTGCGCCAGTCGAGCGCGGCGGCGATGTAATAGATGCCCTTGAACGCGCGCAGCGAATGCCAGATCGGCGTCGTGCCGAAGATATCGCCCGCGAGCAGCGACAGCAGCGCTTCCTTCATGCGCAGCGGGTTTTTCGGGCCCATGAAGAGATTGCGCATCGTCGGCGAGGTCATGCGGTAGATGAACCACGAGAACTCGCGCGGGCCATGACGCACGTCGCGGTCGAACTTCGCGAGCGCGGACGGCGCGGCGGCCGGGTTCGTCAGCGCCGTGTCGATCGCCTGCGCGCCCGCGAAAGCGCTTTGCATCGCGAGCATCACGCCGGACGAGAACACCGGGTCGATGAACGCGAACGCATCGCCGAGCAGCAGAAAGTTGCGCCCGTGCGTCATGTCGCCGGTGTACGAGTAGTTGCCCGTCGCGTGGACTTCGCTGATCAACTCGGCATCCTTCAGCCGCTCGGCGAGCGGCGCACACAGCGCGATGGTGTCGCGGAAAAACGTTTCGACCGACGTGCCCTTCGGACGGCGCTTCAGATACGCGGGCCACACGACCGCGCCGATGCTCGTCGCACCGTCCGCAAGCGGGATGAGCCAGAACCAGCCGTGCTCGAACCAGAACACGGTGATATTGCCTTCGTTCTCGCCGGCGTTGCGGCGCGCGTTGCGGAAGTGGCCGTACAGCGCCGACGAGTTGTGGCGCTCGTTGCGCCGCTTCGTTTTGAACTGATTCGCGAGCAGCGTATCGCGCCCCGATGCATCGACGACGAAACGCGCGCGCACCTCTTCGATGCGGCCATCGTCGTGCTCGGCGCCGATCGTCGCGCTGGCACCATCGGGCGCGAACACGACGTCGCGTGCGCGGCAGCCTTCGCTCACGTGCGCGCCGTGCTTCGCCGCGTTGCGCAGCAGGATTTCATCGAGTTCGGAGCGGCGAACCTGATAGGCGCTCGGCATCGACTTGTCCCAGGCATCGGCGAAGAGAAAGCGCTGCGTGCGATCGCCGTGCTGTGGCGACACGAACTCGGCCGCGAGCTTGACCATGCCGATCGCGCGCACTTCATCGGCGATGCCGAGGCGTTCGAAGAGCCGCAAGTTCGCCGGCAACAGCGATTCGCCGATATGAAAGCGCGGATGCCGCGCCTTCTCCAGCACCCGCACGCGATACCCGCGATCAGCGAGCAAGGTCGCCGCGGTCGATCCGGCGGGGCCGCCGCCAATTACGACGACGTCCCAGGTTTGCGTCGTTTCACTCATCTGCGTCTCTCGATCCTGTATTCAAGCGATTCCGCCGTTGATCGACAAAACCTGTCCGGTGACATAAGCCGCCGCATCCGACACCAGATACGCGACCATGCCCGCGATTTCCTCCGCCGTGCCCGCGCGCTGCGCCGGCACCAGTTGCTTGATGCGCTCGGGCGGAAAAGCGCTGCCGAGCATCGGCGAATCGATGACGCCGGGCGCCACCGCGTTCACCGTGATGCCGCGCGACGCGAGTTCCTGCGCGAGCGCGCGCGTCGCGCCGATCAGGCCCGCTTTCGCGGCCGCGTAGTTCACCTGCCCGCGATTGCCCATCAGCCCCGACAGCGACGACATGTTGACGATACGTCCCCAGCGCGTGCGGATCATCGGCATCAGAAGCGGCTGCGTGACGTTGAAAAAGCCGTCGAGCGTGACGTCGAGCACGCGTTTCCATTGCTGGCGGCTCATGCCGGCCATCGGCGCGTCGTCGTGGATGCCCGCGTTGTTCACCAGGATCTGCACCGGACCGTCGGCCAGAATGCGCGCAATCGCGGCGTCGGCGGCATCGGGGTCGGTTACGTCGAAGGCGATTGCATGCGCCGTGCCGCCCGCCTCGCGGATGGCTTGCGCGCAGCTTTCAGCGCGTTCGATGCCGCCATTCGCGTGAATCCACACTTCGTGTCCTGCGGCGCCCAGCGAGCGGCTGATGGCCTGGCCGATCGCGCCGCTGCCGCCTGTCACGAGCGCGCGCATGGCGTGGCTTGAGTCATCGATTGCATTGCGCTTGTCCGTTTCGTGTTGCGTGGCCGCGCCGGCGCGCCTTATCGCGTGCGATGCGCGGCGACGTGCGCCGCGAGCGCGCCGAGGTTCGCGAAGATCTTCTGATTGTCCGGATTGTCCGAGCGCAGCTCGAAGCCGTACTTCTTCGAGATCAGGAGCGCGATCTCCAGGATGTCGATGGAATCGAGCCCGAAACCCTCTTCATACAACCGCGTATCGGCCGAGACGGCCTTGGGATCGACGTCCTCGAGATTCAATTCGGCGACGATCAGCTCGGCGAGCTCTCTTTCCAGTTCATTCATCGTGTGTGCAGACCAGCGCAAAACGCGCGCCAAGAGCGGCTCGGAAGTCGTGCGCCCCGGTTCTCCGCACGCTGCCGGCTGCCTGTTATCGAGATAGTTGCAGTGGCGAAATTCTAGACGAAGCCCTCTGGCACGCCTAGTAGGAAAGGTAACCGGCCAGAAGCCCCGCCGAACCGCGATATTTCTGAGAAAAATCAGCGATTTCGCCGCCAGGCGGGACCCCTGCGCCGGTAGGGTAAAATCGGCCGGTCTGACGAATGTAAGATCATCGAACAATCGGTTACAGACCGGGCGCGCACCGGCGCGGGAAAATGATCGTCAGGCGGGCGACTGCCGAGTTTTTGTTCAACAACCGAGCGTTCAACCGAACGCCGCAGCCGCATTCCCATGTTTCGTACCTTTTTCCTTCGACCCACGCTTTTCGATCGGCATTCACGCGCTGCGCATGCGCCGGGAGCGTGCCGATGAACACCGTCCGCTTCCTGCGCGCGAGCGGCGTCGTGGGCGCGATCGTCGCTTACCAGCTTGCCGCGCACCACGCCGCATCCACGCCCGGTGCGCACGGCCTGGGGCTGGCGCTCGTCCTCCTGCCGATCCTGCTCGTCGCGCTGAACGCCGCCGTGCGTTCGAGCGCGCGCGCATGGATGCTGCCGCTCTGGGCGCTGGCGTGCATCGCTTTGTGGCTCGGACGCGCGTCGCTCACCGCGCATTTCGGCTGGGGTCTGTGGCTGGAGCACGCGAGCTTCAATCTTGCCCTCGCGTGGATGTTCGGCCGCACGCTCGTCCACGGCCGCGAACCGCTGTGCACCCAGTTCGCGACGATGGTCCACGGCAAGCTCGAACCGCGCGTGATGCGCTACACGCGGCGCGTCACGCTGGCGTGGACGCTCTTTTTCGTCGCGACCGCGCTCGTGTCGACGGTGCTGTTTGCCGCAGCGTCGATCGTCGCGTGGTCCACGTTCGCCAACTATCTCGCGCTGCCGTTCGTCGGGCTGATGTTCGTCGCCGAGTATGCGTGCCGCCGCATCGCGCTGCCGGACATGGAGCCGTCGAGCATCATGGACGCCGTTCGCGCCTACACACAGTCGATGCAGATGCGTCGCAGCGGGGCGCAATGATGTCGTCACATTCATCGTCCATGCCGACCTTTCCGCTGGTTTTCCACGCGTCGCCGGATCAGACTATCGCCTGGCGCAACGGCGTGCCCGTCACCGTGCGCGCGTTTCTGGCGGACGTACGAACGCTCGCCGACGCGCTGCCCGAAGGCGCGCATGTGTTCAACGTCTGCACGGACCGCTATCGCTTCACGGTGAGCCTGTGCGCGACGCTCGTCGCGGGTAAGACGAGCCTGCTGCCTTCGACGCATACGCCCGAAATGGTGCGCGCCCTCGCCTCGTTCGCGCCCGACGCCTTCTGCCTGCACGACAACGACGATTGCGCGATCGATCTGCCGCGCTTCCGCTATCCGGAAACCGCCGCGTCCCGCACGGACGGCGAGGCCCACGTTCCGGAGATCGACGGCGCGCGCGTCGTGGCGTACGTGTTCACGTCGGGTTCGACCGGCGTGCCGGTGCCGCACCGCAAGACGTGGGGCTTTCTCGTGAAGAACGTGCGCGCGGCGGCCGCCCGTCTCGGCCTGCTCGGGCAGGCGCGCGCGACGCTCATCGGCACCGTGCCGCCGCAGCACATGTACGGCTTCGAATCGACCGTGCTGCTCGCGCTGATCGGCGGCCTCGCATTCAGCAACCGCCAGCCCTTTTATCCCGTCGATATCCGCGCGGAACTCGCGTCGGTGCCCGAGCCGCGCGTGCTCGTCAGTTCGCCGATTCATCTGCGCGCGTTGTTCGCGAACGAGGAGACGTTGCCGCGTGCGTCGCTCGTGCTGTCGGCGACCGCGCCGCTTTCCGAAAAGCTCGCGCTCGACGCCGAAGCGCGCCTCGAAGCGCCGCTGATGGAAATCTACGGCAGCACCGAAACCGGCCAGATAGCGACGCGCCGCACCGCGCGCACCGCCGCGTGGGAACTGTTTCCGGACATCGTCCTGACACCGCGCGCCGACGATGCCGGCGAGCAGACGATGTGGGCTTCGGGCGGCCACGTCGAAGTGCCGGTGCCGATGGGCGACGCGCTCGAACGCATCGACGATACGCATTTCCTGCTGCACGGGCGTAAGGCGGATCTGATCAACATCGCGGGCAAGCGCACGTCGCTCGCGTATCTGAATCATCAATTGAACGCGGTGCCCGGCGTGGTCGACGGCGTGTTCCATATGCCCGACGAAACCCACGCCGATAGCGAACCCGTGCGCCGTCTCATGGCGCTCGTCGTGGCGCCAGAACTCGCCGCGGCGGACTTGCAGCGCGCATTGCGCGAGCGCATCGACGCCGCGTTCATGCCGCGTCCGCTGCTGTTCGTCGATTCGCTGCCGCGCAACGCCACCGGCAAGCTGCCGCGTGAAGTGCTGACGCAACTGATCGAACAGGAACGTAACCGCAAAGCCGCGCTGACCTTCACCGTGCCGCCGGAACACCCCGCGCTCGCCGGGCATTTCCCCGGACGCCCGATCGTGCCGGGCGTCGTGCTGCTCGATCACGCGCTCGACGCGATCGGCTCCGCGCTCGGAAAAAACTTCGGCGCATGCAGGATCGAATCCGCGAAATTCCTGAGCCCGGCAGAACCGGGCGAGGCGCTCGACATCACGTACGAAACGTCCGCAAGCGGCGCGATCCGCTTCACCATTCGCGCGGGCGTTCGCGCGGTGGCGAGCGGCGCGGTCGGCATGATCGACAACGGCACGCAAGCATCGTGAACGAGCCGCGCAACCGAGACGACTGGGCCGACCGCCAGGAACGCAGCAACCTCGCGTTGCTGCGCTTCATGACGTGGGTGTCGCTGCGCTTCGGGCGGCGCATCGGGCGCGTGCTGCTGCGGATCATCACCGCCTATTTCGTGGTGTTCGCACCGCGCGCGCGGCGTGCATCGCGTGCTTATCTGAATCGCGCGCTGGGCCGTCATGCGGGCTGGCGCGACGGTTATCGGCACGTCTTCTCGTTCGCGTCGACGATTCACGACCGCATCTATTTGCTCAACGAACGCTTCGATCTGTTCGATATCCGCACGCATGGCGTCGAAGAGGTCGAGGCCGCGCTCGCCGGCGGACACGGCGCGTTCCTGATGGGCGCGCATCTCGGCAGTTTCGAGGTGGTGCGCGCGATCGGCCGGGCGCAGCCGCATATCCGCATCGCGATCACGATGTACGAAGAAAACGCGCGCAAGATCAACGCGATTCTCGCCGCGGTGAATCCGGCCGCGCATCACGACGTGATCGGTCTCGGCAAGGTCGATGCGATGCTCAAGGTGCGCGAACGGCTCGATGCGGGCACGCTCGTCGGCATACTCGCGGACCGCACGCTGCGTCAGGCCGGCGATGCCCTGACGGAACGCGAATTTCTCGGCACGCCCGCCGCGTTTCCGCTCGGGCCGCTGCATATGGCGGCGGTGTTGCGGCGTCCGGTCGTCTTCATGACGGGGCTCTATCTCGGCGGCAACCGCTACGATATCCACTTCGAAACGCTCGCCGATTTCTCGAAGGTCGGACGCAGCGAGCGCGCCGCCGCCGTCGATGCGGCGCTGACGCGCTACGTCGCGCTGCTCGAAAAGTATTGCCGCGCGGCGCCTTACAACTGGTTCAACTATTTCGACTTCTGGCAGACGAGCGCCGCGCGGGAACCCGAGCGGGCACGCGCGGCCGGCGCGCGTCTGCGGGAAGTCACGAGGGATTCCTGAGCTTATGCGAGTTTTTTTCGCGGTGCTGGCCGCCGCCGTGCTTTGCATCACGTCGACACCGACTTTTGCCGCCGATGCGTCCTGGACGCTCGATCGTCTGATGAACACGCTCGGCGCGAAAAAATCCGGCCGCGCGCATTTCACCGAGACGCGTTATCTGAAGATCGCGCAGGAGCCGCTCGAATCGTCGGGCGAACTGGTGTTCGTCGCGCCCGATCATCTGGAAAAGCATACGGTCAGCCCGAAGCCGGAGAATCTCGTCGTCGATGGCGACATGCTCACCATCGATCGCAATGGCCGCAAAACCACCGTCCCGCTGCGCAATATTCCCGAAGCGGGCGCGTTCATCGACAGCATTCGCGCGACGCTCGCGGGCAACCGTTTCGCGCTGGAGAACGTGTACACGGTGTCGGTCGCGGGCCACGGCGACGACTGGACGATGACGCTCGTGCCGATCGATTCGCGCATGAAGCAAAAAGTCAGCTCGATCACGCTCGCCGGCACCAACGCGGCGCTCGCGCGCGTCGAGATCAGGCAGGCCGACGGCGACCATTCGCTCATGCGCCTGCAAGACGCGTCGGCGCACTGAACACGGCATGCGCGCGGTTTCGCGGTTCCTGCGTCAGCCCGCGGTCATCGTCTGGCTGTGCTTTCTCGCGGTGTGCGCAGGCGTCATCGCGCGCACGAGCTTTTCCGCCGATCTCTCCGCCTTTCTGCCGCGCGCGCCCAGCGAGCAGCAGCGCGTGCTCGTCGAGCAATTGCGCGACGGGCTCGTGTCGCGGCTGATTCTCGTCGGCATCGACGGCGGCGATGCGAACGGGCGCGCCGACGTCTCGCGCAAGCTCGCGGCGACGCTGCGCGCGGACAAGCGCTTTTCCGCGATCAACAACGGCGAGCCGGTCGGGCAGGCGCGCGACGAGCGTTTCGTTTTCGAGCATCGCTATCAGTTGAGTCCTGCCGTGACACCCGCGCGCTTCAGCGACGCGGGCCTGAAGGATGCGCTCGCCGACAGCCTCGACCTGCTGAGCTCTTCGGCCGGCATGATGGCGAAGGACCTGTTGCCGCACGATCCGACCGGCGAAGTCACGGCGCTCGTCAGTCAACTGGACAGCGGCGCGCAGCCCGCCATGCGCAACGGCGTGTGGGCATCGCGCGACGGCCAGCGCGCCGTGCTGCTCGCGCAAACCGCGAGCGCCGGTTCCGACACCGATGCGCAAGCGAGCGCCATGACCGCGATCCGCGATGCGTTTGCCCAGGCCGCGCCGGGCGCATCGCCCTATCGCCTGCTGATGACGGGACCGGGCGTGTTCGCGGTCGAGACGCGCGACACGATCATGCACGACGTGCGCTGGCTGTCGGCGGCGAGCATCGTGCTGATCGTCGTGTTGTTGCTGGCGGTGTATCGCTCGGTGCCGACCCTGCTGCTCGGTCTGATGCCCGTGCTGTCCGGCGTCGCCGCGGGCGTCGCCGCCGTGAGCCTCGCGTTCGGGACCGTGCATGGACTCACGCTCGGCTTCGGCACGACGCTGATCGGCGAGGCCGTCGATTATTCGATCTATCTCTTCGTGCAGTCGGCGGGCGTGGAGCGGCGCGAATCGCTGAAGGACTGGGTCGCGAGCTTCTGGCCGACGATCCGCCTCGGCGTGCTGACGTCGATCTGCGGCTTCGCGTCGATGCTCTTCTCCGGTTTTCCGGGCCTCGTGCAACTCGGGCTGTATTCGATCGTCGGCTTGTCGACGGCGGGCATCGTCACGCGTTTCGTGCTGCCGCACCTGTTGCCGCAAGGCTTCGCGATCCGCGATGTCTCGCGTCTCGGCCAGCGCCTCGCGCGCGTCGCGGCGCACGCGTCCCGCCTGCGCGTGGCGCTCGTGGTGCTGCTGTTCGCGGCGATCGCGACCTTGCTCATGCAGCGTCACGGGCTCTGGAGTCAGGAGTTGTCCGCGCTGAGCCCGGTCCCGAAGGCGAGCCAGGATCTCGATGAACGCCTGCGCGCGGACGTCGGCGCGCCGGACGTGCGCTATCTCGTCGTGGTGTCGGCGGCGAGCGAGCAGGCGGCGCTCGAACGGGCGGAAGCGCTCGCGCTCCAGTTGCAGCCGCTGGTCGATGCGCACGTGATCGCCGGCTATGAAAGTCCGGCGCGCTATCTGCCGAGCGATGCCGCACAACGCGCGCGCATCGCGAGCCTGCCTTCGGCTGGGGATCTGCGCACGCGTCTCGCGCTCGCGCTGCGCGATCAGACGATCCGCGTGAAGCCGGAAGTCTTCGAGCCGTTCATCGCCGATGTCGAAGCGGCCCGCACGCAGCCGCTTCTGCGCCGCGCCGATCTGCAAGGCACATCGATGGCGCTCGCCGTCGATTCGCTCCTCACCGAACGCGACGGCCGCTGGACCGCGATGCTGCCGCTGCGCGCGGCGCAAGGCTCGGACGTCGAGGCGCGGACAATCCGCGCGGCGGTGGCGGCATCGCAGGTGCCGGATGCGCTTTTCGTCGACATGAAAGCGGAGGCCGACCGCCTCTATCAGAACTACGTGCACGAGGACATTCGCCTCTCGCTCGGCGGATTCGCCGCGATCGTCGTGCTGCTCGTGCTCGCGCTGCGTTCGCCGATTCGCGCGGCGCGCACGCTCGCGCCGCTCGTCGCGGCGGTGATCGTCGTGATCGCGGGACTCGCGCTCGCGGGCAAGTCGCTGACGATCCTGCATCTGATCGGCATGCTGCTGATCGTCGCGGTCGGTTCGAACTACGCGCTCTTCTTCAACTATCGCGCGCACGCCGAAGACAACGCTGTCTCCCCGCAGACGCTCGTGTCGCTCGCGATCGCGAATCTCGCGACCGTGCTCGGCTTCGGGCTGCTCGCGCTTTCGAATGTGCCGATGCTCAAGACCTTCGGGCTGACGGTCGGCCCCGGCGCGATCCTCGCGCTGCTGTTCTCGGCGATCCTCGCGCCGCGTTCGGGGTTCACGCGATGAACCCGCCCGGCGCGCCGCGCCGATGGACGCCGACGCCCCTGATCGGCGGCGCGGCGGCCGTGCATGCGGGCGCGCTCGCGGCGCTGGCCGTATCGCCCGCGACATGGCCGTGGGCGGCGGGCGGCGTGATCGCATCGCACCTCGCGCTCACGGCCGCGGGGCTCTGGCCGCGCTCCGCGCTGCTCGGCCACAACTGGACGACGCTGCCTGAGGCGGCGGGCGCGCACATCGCGATCACGATCGACGATGGCCCCGATCCCGACGTGACCCCGCGCGTGCTCGATCTGCTCGACATGCATCGCGCGCGGGCGACGTTTTTCTGCATCGGCGAGCGGGCGCGGGCACATCCGCGCATCGTCGAGGCGATCGTCGCGCGGGGGCATGCGGTGGAGAATCACAGCCAGCGGCATCGGCATCATTTTTCGCTGATGGGGCCGGGCGCGCTGCGGCGCGAGATCGACGCGGCGCAAACGACGCTCGGCGAAATCGCGGGCGCGCGGCCGCTCTTTTTTCGCGCGCCGGCGGGATTGCGTAATCCGTTTCTCGAGCCGGTTTTGTGTGGTCTGGGGCTGCATCTCGCCAGTTGGACGCGGCGCGGCTTCGATACGCGTACGGGCGATGCGGCGCTCGTCGCGCGGCGTTTGCTGGACGGGTTCGCGGCGCGCGATATCCTGCTCGTGCACGATGGTCACGCTGCGAGGGATGCGCGTGGTGCGCCGGTCGTGCTGGCGGCGCTCGATACGGTTTTGCGGGCGGCGGTGGATCGTGGGTTTGGGACTTTGACCTTGCGTGAGGCGGTTTTGGGTTAGGGTGGTTGGTTTGCGGCTTTCTCGCTGGATCCCGTATTCGTGTCGGTCTATTGGCACTGCCCCTATGCGGGGCGGCAGTCACTTTCTTTGCTGCTGCAAAGAAAGTAACCAAAGAAAGCAGCTTTCCCCATCCAAAGTGCTTCATGCCGGCCGCGGCACAGGCGATTGGCTGAATGGCCCGGCAGTAGCGAGTGCCCTCACAAAACTCGCCGGGCTTGGATCGCGCACGGTCTGACACATCGCACCACAGAACGGACCGGTTCAGCACGAAATGGCTCCGTCCCGCCGTCCGCGCCATGG
>LRBF01000173.1 GCA_001580565.1 Caballeronia megalochromosomata
TTGGCAAGCCGATCGATAACAGAACTCACAAGATCGACCGGCACCGGAAAGACGATCGTCGAATTCTTGTCACCGGCGATTTGAGTGAGCGTTTGCAGATATCTCAGCTGCATCGCCTGCGGCGCCTGCGCGAGCATCTGCGCTGCCTGCAAAAGCTTCTCCGATGCCTGCAACTCCCCTTCCGCATGAATGATCTTCGCGCGACGCTCGCGCTCCGCTTCAGCCTGGCGAGCAATCGCGCGGATCATGGTCTCGTTGATGTCGACATCCTTGATTTCGACGTTGGATACCTTGATGCCCCACGCATCCGTCTGCGAATCGAGCACGCGCTGGATGTCAGCATTGAGGCGCTCGCGCTCGGACAGCAGTTCATCGAGCTCGTGCTTGCCGAGGATCGCGCGCAGCGTGGTCTGCGCGAGCTGGCTCGTCGCTTCGAGAAAGCGCGCGACCTGGATCACCGCGCGCTCCGGATCGACGACGCGAAAGTACACCACGGCATTCACCTTCACCGACACGTTGTCGCGCGTGATGACGTCCTGTGGCGGCACGTCGAACACGACAGTGCGCAAGTCCATGCGCACGACCTGCTGCACGATCGGAATGATCAGCACGAGCCCCGGTCCCTTCACTTTCCAGAAGCGCCCGAGCATGAACACGACGCCGCGCTCGTACTCGCGGAAGATGCGCACCGCCGATGCCACGATGAAGATGACGAGCGCGATCAGAATGCCGCTAAAACCGAAAGTAAGCCCCATTTTTCATGCCTCGTTGTCGATGTGTTCAGGAATGACCGGCCTCACGCTCGCCGTCGACGGGTTCCACGGTCAGCGTCAGGCCCTGACGCGAGATCACACGCACGCGCGCGCCTTCGTGCGGCAACGCCCGCGAAGATGCCGGCTGCACGCGCCAGCGTTCGCCCTGCACGCGCGCCCAGCCGCTTTCGGACTCGTGCGTCATCATCACGCCGATGCTGCCGAGCATCGCTTCGCCGCCGCTCACCACCGGCCGCTTGCGCGCCTTCAACGCGACGCCCGACACGGTGAACACGAACAGCGCCGTGAACAGCGCGAGCCCGACGACGACGACGATGGGAACGCCGAAGCCCGGCACGTCGGTATCGATCAGCATGAGCGCGCCGATCGCGAACGCAATGACCCCGCCGATGCCCAGCGAACCGAACGTCGGCAGGAACATCTCCGCGACCAGAAAGCCCATGCCGAGCACGATCAACCCCAGTCCGACGAAATTGATCGGCAAGAGTTGCAGCGCGAACAATCCGACGAGCAGGCAGATCGCGCCCGCGACGCCCGGCAGCACCATGCCGGGATTCGCGAACTCGAAGAACAGTCCGTACATGCCGATCATCATCAGGATCAGCGCGACACTCGGATCCGTGATCGTCGCTAGAAAACGGCTGCGCCAGTCGGGTTGCAGCGTGACGAGCGGCGCGTGCTTCGTCGCGAGGATGTGATCGCCGCTCGCGGTCTTGACATGACGGCCGTCGAGTTTCGCGAGCAGGTCGGGAACATCGCTGGCGGTCAGGTCGATGACGTTCTGCTCCAGCGCTTCCGTCGCCGACAGCGCCACGGCTTCGCGTACCGCGCGCTCCGCCCATTGCACGTTGCGTCCGCGCAGTTGCGCGAGGCCGCGTATGTAGGCGGAGGCGTCCTGCATCTGCTTGCGGGTTTCGGTCGATTGCTCCGCGGATTCGCTGCGCGCGCCGGATGCGGCCTTGGCCGCGCCCGACGGCTCGCGCTCCGGCCCGCCCATGCCGAGTTGCACCGGCGACGCCGCGCCGAGGTTCGTGCCCGGCGCCATCGCCGCAATGTGGCTCGCGTAGGTGATGTAGGTGCCCGCGCTCGCCGCGCGCGCGCCGCTCGGCGCGATGTACGCGGCCACCGGCACCGGCGACGCGAGTATCGCCTGGATGATCGAGCGCATCGAGAGATCGAGCCCGCCCGGCGTGTCGAGTTCCAGCACGGCGAGTTGCGCGCGCTCGTCCGCTGCCCGGGCAAGCGCGCGCACGACGAAATCCGCACTCGCCGGGCCGATCGCGCCCTTCAGCGGAATCACGACGACGGGCGCGGTTGCAGCGGCGGCCGCGCTCATCGGCGCGAGAGCGAACCCCATCAGCAACAGCGCGCAGCGTGCGCACATCCACAGCCAGTCGGCGAGGTTGGTTCTCATCGGCGAAAACCGGACGCGCGCGGGCGCGACGGTTCCTCGTGTTTGGTCTCTCTTTTAGCTTAGGTCAATTGCGAAATCACGGCCGCCGCGTCGTGCGGTCGATGACCTTTTCGACATCGGCCGTCTCGCCGAGTGCCGACACGAAGCGCGCCGTGTCGAAATCGCGCGACACGCAGCCGTCGAGGTAGATGAAGCGACGTTGCAGCGTGAGCCACAGGCTCGTCTTCTCGCGCCATTGCAGCGACGCGTTCAGCGAATTCAGCCGCCGTGTCACGCTTTCGGCGATCTCCTTGTCGTAGAGATAGCTGTTCGAGAGACGGCAGCGGCCCGCGATCCAGCAGCTATTGCCGCGTTCGATGCGGTAGTGCGCTTCGTCGAGCCATTCCTGCCCGGTTTCGAACGGGCCGCGCGGCGCGGCGCAAGCGGCGATGGCGCTCGATACGTGCAGGAAAGGATCGTTGCCGCGATTCTCGCGCTCGTCGTCGGCGCCGAGCGTGAGCGATGACGCCGCCAGCACGGCGACGAACGCGAGCGTCTTTCTTTTTGAAAGCATTCGGACCATTGCGCGCGCCCTGCATCGAACCATCGTCCAGACAGCATAGTTCATCGCATCGAAACGATCGGCGCGCGGGAAGCCGGTAAACTCACGATGTGGCGCACCGCCCATTCCTCGCACCGAGACCGACATGAAACAGGCACTCCACCATCTGACGGTCGCGACAGGCTCGCGCGGCCTGCACGAAGTCACCCGCGACATCGATCACTGGATCGATCTTCAGGACATCCGCACCGGCCTGCTCACGCTGTTTTGCCGGCACACGTCGGCATCGCTGCTGATTCAGGAGAACGCCGATCCCGACGTGCGCGCGGATCTCGAGCGCTATTTCGAGGAGGTGGCGCCGGAAGCGCCCGGCCGCTACGTGCACGACACCGAAGGCCCCGACGACATGCCCGCGCACCTGCGCACCGCGCTGACCACCGTGCAGCTTTCGATCCCCGTCGAGGCCGGCCGCATGGTGCTCGGCACATGGCAAGGCATCTACGTGTTCGAGCATCGGACGGCTCAGCATCAGCGCGAACTCGTCTTGCATCTGATCGGAGAGTGACCTAATATACGCACCGCGTATATTTCGGGAGCGGTGACGGTGACTCAGGAACTTCAGCAGCAGACGATTCTTCGCGACGCCATGCGGCGTCTGAACATGACCCGCGACGCCTTCGCATCGCGCATCGGCGTGACGCGACGCGCGCTCGATACGTGGCTGCTGCCGGACGAGTCGCCGGAATCGCGCGCGATGCCGGAAATCGCCGCGCGCTACGTCGGCGAGATTCTGGGCGGCATACCGGAAGCCGGGATATATACGCAAAGCGCATATTCGCCGACCATCGACTATGAAGGCCGGCCGCAATTGCTTTCGATCGATCAGTTTTCGCGCGAATCCGCCGAAGCGCTGTTCCGCACCGCCGACATGATGCAGCCCATCGCGCACCGAAAGAAGATTACGCGCGTGCTCGAAGGCGCGGTGCTCGCGAATCTGTTCTTCGAGGCCAGCACGCGCACCCGCGTGAGTTTCGGCGCGGCGTTCGCGCGCCTCGGCGGCTCGGTGTGCGACACGACCGGCTTCACGTTTTCGTCGATGGCGAAAGGCGAGTCGATCTACGACACGAGCCGCGTCATCAGCGGTTACGCCGATGCGATCGTCGTGCGCCATCCCGAGCAGGGCTCGGTCGCGGAATTCGCGCGCGCGACGAATATTCCTGTCATCAATGCCGGCGATGGTCCTGGCGAGCATCCGAGCCAGGCGCTGCTCGATCTTTATACGATCCAGCGCGAGTTTTCGCGACTCGGGAAAATCGTCGATGGCGCGCATATCGCGATGGTCGGCGACCTGAAATATGGCCGCACCGTGCACTCGCTCGCCAAGCTGCTCTCGCTTTACAAAGGGCTGAAGTTCACACTCGTGTCGCCGCGCTCGCTGGAGATGCCGGCGCATATCGTCGAGCGCATCGCGCGCGGCGATCACGTGATCGAACAGACTAGCGACCTGCACGCGGGACTCGCGGGCGCGGACGTCGTGTATGCGACGCGCATCCAGAAAGAGCGTTTCGCCGATGAGTCCATCGAAGGCTATACGCCGGATTTCCAGATCAACCAGGCGCTCGTCGACGAGGTGTGCGGACGCGATACGCTCATCATGCATCCGCTGCCGCGCGACAGCCGCCCCGGCGCGAACGATCTAGCCACTGATCTGAACCACGACTCACGCCTCGCCATTTTCCGCCAGACCGACAACGGCATTGCGGTACGCATGGCGATTTTCGCGGTGCTGCTGGGTGTCGAACATCAGGTGCGCCATTCGATGCGCGACGCGGCGTGGAAGTCGCCCGTTTCCATCGGCCCGGACGATGCCGTGTTCCAGGGCTTCGATTGATACGTTTTTTACGCGTCGCACCCATCTCTTGACGTGACCTTGACGCCAGCCGGCCTATGCTTCTAGACAAGGAAAACGTGATGGAGCAACGGTCATGGATATGTCGCTTGCGTGGGTTGCCAGCCGCAAAACATTACACGGTGAAGGGTTCGGCGCGTGCCAGCGTGTGCGCATTCTGGCACTGGCGCATTTTGTCGATAGCGAGGCGTCGCGGGAACGCATACGCACGCTGTTTCATTCGCCGCTGGGTGTCTACGTGAGCCAGGCGCAACGCGAAGGCTGCGACTTGCGGCTTGAGTTCGATACGGCCAGCGAGGATCTCGCGTTCATGCTGCGCACGTTGAAACGTGTGCTGCCGGAAGCGCGTGTAGAGGGGATCGCGCCGCGTGTGTTTGCACATCGGGTGAGTACGCGCGGCGCGAGTTGACAACTCATGTTTTCGATCTGTGACCCGCCTCCCGCATCTCGCGCTCATGAACGGCGAATGGTTTCATCCGCTTGAAGTCTTCCTCGGTAAGCTCGAAGGTGTCCGGGTCCAACGCGATGCCCCGGTTAATCTCGGCATCCTCCTCGGGCGTGGGAAGGATGAAGCCATTTACGATTCTTTGCATTTCGATTTACCTCTCTTTCATTTGCGCGGCGCAGGCTAATGATGCGCCGCGTCTCGTCTCTCCGCGTGAACACCACGCAGAACATACGTCCGCGAATTGGCACTACGCCGACTTCACGAACCTCACCATAGTCGCGACGATCGTCCACTTCAAACTCGGCATCGTCCCACTCGATCTCTCTCGCCAGATCGAGCGACACGCCGTGCTGTATCCGATTGATCGCGTCCTTCAACGGGTCAAACGTAATGTCGAAGAGCATTCATTGTGGTTCCCAAAAGTAGAAGTGACAAGACACGAAAGTTCTGATTTGCGGATCGTCTTTTAATCCGAAGTCCGAACAATTCGCGTCACTTCATTCTTCTGAAAACCTCAGGGCTTTTCTATAGACCGATCGGCCAGCGCGCACGTGTGATCCTGAAGCTCTTCGGACGATGCCCAGTCGCCCGGCTGAACGTGATCGTTGAGCAGAAAGAACACGGGTGCGCCGTCGCTGCGCACGGCGCCCGCGAGCAGGAGCGTCTGTTCGCCCATCGTCTGGCCGCGGCTCGCGGCATAGGGCGCGAGAAGCTTGAAGGGATCGGTGAGGGCGAGATCCGCGTCGTCGATGCGCATCGCGCTGTACACGTGACCGCGCAGTCTCACCGGCAGCGGCTTCCACTGCGTGCCAATGCCCGGCCCGACCTCGCGCAGCGTCTGCGCGACATCCGGTGCGAGGCAATCGATATGAATATGCAGCTGATTCTGCGTGCGCCCGCTCGCGGAATTGATGGCGAGCGACATTTGATCGCGCGGCAAGGTCCGATGCAACGCGCGATTCACATAACCGCGTGCATTCCACGCGTCGCGAAAATAGTTCGGCGCATCGGGTTCGAGCAGCTCGGGACTTTCGATGCCGCTCACGCGCGCAGTCGGAATCAGCAGATATTGCGCGACGCCGACGATATCCTTCAGCACCGCATAGCCGCCGGCGAGATTCACGTCCGCGCATTTCTGCCGAACCTGCGCGCCCTCGGCGGCCGGCTCGCAATAGTCGTGGACGATGTCCCACAGCGCGTTCGGATTGGCCGCGCACGCGAGCGGCAGCCCGAAAGCGCACAGCGCAACGAGGAAGCGGAGTGTATTCGTGGTTTTCATCGGCATGATCCGGCGGCGCAAAAACAGACAGCCTGCCGGATTATGCTTGCAAGCGCGTGAAAGCGCCTCGGAATGTGGCGAGGGCCCCGCATCGCACGGACGCGGGACCTGTTCATCGGGCGCGCGTCAGGCCGTTTCGGCGCGATTCACCGGATGCGGTTCCTTCAGCTTGTTCGCAACGCGCGCCGCCTCGAAGTACGACGCGTTCGGCGGACGCTTCAGATACTGCCCGGCGCCGCGCTCCGCGCGCAGATCGCCGTTCGCCCACGCGAGCGCGCCACGCGTGAGCGTGTGCGTCGCGACGCCTTGCACCGTCATGCCTTCGAAGACGTTGAAGTCCACCTTCTGATGATGCGTCTTCACGGAGATCGTGCGCGTCGCCTCTGGATCCCAGACGACGAGGTCCGCGTCCGCGCCCACCTGCACCGCGCCCTTTCGCGGATAAAGATTGAAGATCTGCGCGGCATTGGTCGACGTCACGCGCACGAACTCATTCGGCGTGAGACGCCCCATGTTCACGCCGTGATGCCACAGCACCGACATGCGATCCTCCACGCCGCCGCAGCCGTTGGGGATCCGGGTGAAGTCCTCGCGGCCCATCGCCTTCTGCGATGCGCAGAACACGCAATGATCGGTCGCCGTCGTGTGCAGTTGCCCGGACTGCAAGCCGCGCCACAATGCCTCGCGATGCTCGCTCGTGCGAAACGGCGGGCTCATCACGTGCGCGGCGGCGCGTGTCCAGTCGGGATCGCGATACACCGATTCATCGATCACGAGATGCCCCGGCAATACTTCGCCGAACACGCGCAGTCCATCGTTGCGCGCCTTCGCGATTACATCGACGGCATCTTTGGCCGAGACGTGCACGATATAGAGCGGCACGCCGAGCACCTGCGCGATGCGGATTGCACGATTCGCCGCCTCGCCTTCCACTTCGGGCGGACGCGACAAGGGATGCGCCTCCGGCCCGCGAAAGCCCTTCGCCAGTAGCTGCTTCTGCAACTGAAACACGAGCTCGCCGTTTTCCGCGTGCACGGTCGGCAGCGCGCCGAGTTCGAGCGAGCGCGTAAAGCTGTTCACGAGCACTTCGTCGTCGGCCATGATCGCGTTCTTGTAGGCCATGAAGTGCTTGAAACTCGACACGCCGTGCTCGTGCACGAGCAGCCCCATGTCGCGATGCACGGACTCGTCCCACCACGTCACCGCGACGTGAAAGCCATAGTCCGCCGACGCCTTCTCCGCCCAGCCGCGCCACTCCTTGAACGCGTCCATGAGCGGCTGCTTCGGACTTGGAATCACGAAGTCGATGATGCTCGTCGTGCCGCCCGACAGTCCCGCCGCGGTGCCGGTGTAGAAGTCGTCGCTCGCGGTCGTGCCCATGAAGGGCAGCTCCATGTGCGTATGCGGATCGATGCCGCCTGGCATTACGTACTGGCCGCCGGCGTCGACGATCTGTGTGTCCGCAGGTACGTCGAGATCCGTGCCGATGGCGAGGATGGTTCCGCCTGCTTGGGGGGCGGCGCATAGCACGTCGGCGCGATAGGTGCGGTCGGCATCGATGATCGTGCCGCCGCGAATCAGGATTGGCATTTGGGGTTCTCCTTCGCCTTGGGTGTACTTGGGTCGGTTCTTTTTGCGCTTCTATGGAATCCTGTATTCGTGTCGGTCTATTTGTGTTGCCCCTCTGCGGGGCGGCAGTCACTTTC
>LRBF01000174.1 GCA_001580565.1 Caballeronia megalochromosomata
ACAGCCGCGACTACGCGAGCCGTCTCGCCGCGAGCCTCGGCGAGCAATGGTCCGGCTTCGGACGGCTGTTCGAAGCGCCGCTCGAGCAGACGTGGCAGGTGGTCGTACAGCCGGCGTCATCGAGCCTGAACGAAATCTGGCGCACGTCGATTCTCGCCGACTGGAACCGCGCGTTCGGTGGCCGCTATCCTTTCGCGGACTCGGACAACGACGCATCGTTGCCCGATATGGCGCGCTTCATACGCCCGGACAACGGTGTGATCGCGCAGTTTGTCGCGACCGAGCTCGCGGGCGTCGTCAAGCGTCAAGGCGAGCAGTGGGTTGCCGCTCAGGGTGCGAATCAAGGCACGCTCACGCTCGATCCCGCGTTCCTCACAGCGCTCAACAAGCTCACACATGTTTCGACCGTTCTGTTCCCCTCAGGCGACGCACGCGTACGCTTCGAGCTACGCGGCGTGCCGACGCCAGGCATCACGGACATGAAGCTCGTATCTTCGGGCCAGCAACTGCACTACTTCAATCAGATGGAGCAGTGGGCGCCGTTCGAGTGGCCGGGGCAGGCGCTCGACAACAACGCCCAGCTTCAATGGCAGACGGAAGAAGGCGGCCTGCGCTCGACGATGTACGCGCAGGGCCGCTTCGCGCTCATTCGTCTCTTCGAACGCGCGAAAGTCACGCAGCAGGACAACGCCCGCTATCTACTGTCGTGGACGCCGAATCAGAGCGTGGGCCCGCCGCTCTCAGTGGAACTGCGCGCCGAGGCGGGCGCGGGCCCGCTCGACGTGCTCATGCTCAGGCATTTCACGCTGCCCACGCGGATCTTCGTGACGAAGACGGTTGCCGAGAAGTCCGCGGGCCCGACACCACCGCCGCTGCCACCCGGCGCGCTCGCTGCCGCGCAAAAGGTCGGCGTGCCCCTTCCGGAGACGAAATGATGCTGGCTGGATTGTTGAAGACGCTGTTCCCGTCGCGCGATGCGGAGCAGATGAACCGCGCGCGGCTCGAAGCATGGAGCGGCTGGCTGGCGCCGCTCGCAGGCGATGCAGGTGTCGGCCGCGACCCCGGCTACGAAGACGCCTTCTTCGAACTGAAGGACGAAGCGGGCAAGCTGTCGGACATCGACGACGCACTGATCATCCGCTCTTGCGAGCAACTGACCAGGGACGTCGGCAAGGATCTGCGCGTGGCGGGCTACTACGCCTTCGCGCGCCTGCGCGAGGACGGTCCCGCTGGTTTCGCCGATGGGCTCGAGCTTGCCGCCGCGATGGTCGACCGTTTCGGCGAGGCGCTTCATCCGGCGCGCGCGGAGGCGAAGAAAGGCGCGCTGGAGATGCTCGCAACCATGCGCAACCTCGATCTGCTCGATGCGCGCGGCGCCTTCGCTGCCGCCGATCTGGAGCGCGCGATCGCCGCACTCGATGTGATCGTCGGGCGCACGAGCGCCTGGACCGACGCCGCGCGCCCGAACCTGCAGACGCTCGTCGCACGTTTCGAGCGCAATGGCGAAGACGTGCCGAGCGCGGAGCCGAGCGCGACCGCTCCCATTGCTGCCAGCGCGGCGCTGCCGTCATCCGGTCCCATCGCGTCCACGCGCGATCTTCTGGACCAGGCGCGGACCATGGCCGCCTGGTTGCGCGATCAGGAGAACGGCTATCTGCCTTCCGCGCGGCTCGTGCGCAGCATCCGCTGGGACACGCTACATGAAGTGCCGCCCGCCGACGCCAGCGCGCGCACGCGGCTCGTGCCGCCGCGCAGCGAGATCCGCCAGCAATTCAAGCGGCTCGTGCTTCAAAAGCAGTGGAACGAACTGCTCGAACGCGTGGAGGGCGCGTTCATGGAGGGCGTGAACCACCTGTGGTTCGACTTGCAGTACTTCCAGCACGTGGCGCTCGATAACGTGGGCGAGCCATATCTCGGCTGGCGGGAGATTCTGCGCGCGGACTTTGCGCTCTTTCTCGAACGCCTGCCCGGCATCGAGCGGCTCGCTTTCAACGACGGCACGCCCTTCGCCGACGACACCACGCTCGAATGGAGCGCCCGTCATGCCGTCGTGCGCGATCTGGAAGCGGGCGAGAGCGTGGCGGATTTGCCCGTGTCCGCCGATCACGAAGGCGCGGCAAGCGACTGGACCGAGATCGAAGCGCAGGCGCGTGATTTGTCCGCGCGCGAAGGCATCGAAGCGGCGTTTGCGTGGCTCGAAGCACTGCCCGGCATGAAGACGGAGCGGCATCGCTACTTGCAGCGGCTGGTGATGGCGCGCATCGCGGAGCATGCCGGCCGCGCCGATACCGCGCTCGCACTGCTCGCCGAACTCGACGCCACGGCCAGCAAGTTGCCGCTCACCCGCTGGGAACCCGCGTTGATCTTCGAAGTGAAGCAGCAATTGCTGCGTGCGCTCAAAGCAACGAACACCCGAAAGGACGCGGACAAACCCGCGTTGAGCGCGCGCATCGTGGAACTTCGGAGCGAACTGACCGTGCTCGACCCGGCGCGTGCACTGTCATTATCGTAGGAATCCAAATGAAAAAAGATACATCGATCGATGTCGACAACGACGCCCATCAACCCGACCCGGTCCTGCGCTACTACGAAGCCGAGATGCGCTACCTGCGCGAAGCGGGCCGCGAATTCGCGCGCGCGCATCCGGACCGCGCGCGCATGCTCAATCTCGACCGCGTCGGCGATCGCGATCCGTATGTCGAACGCCTATACGAAGGCTTCGCCTTCCTCACCGGGCGGCTGCAGCGCAAGCTCGACGACGAGTTGCCCGAACTCACCGAAGGCCTCGTGAGTCTCCTGTGGCCGCACTACCTGCGGATGATTCCATCGCTTTCGATCGTGGAGTTGCTTCCGCTCGGCGAGAAGCATCAGCGCACCGAGCACGTGCCGGCGGGCGTCGCGGTTCGCTCGGCGCCCATTCCCGCGCCCAGGGATTCAGGCGAGGGCACGACAGCGAAGACAGTCCAGTGCCTGTATCGCACGACACAGCCTGTCGATCTGCATCCGTTGCGGCTGCTGCGCGCGGGACCTTCCGTGCGCCACGATGGCCGCTCGGTGATTCGCCTCGCCTTCGAACTGGATCACTCGGCTAATCGCAAGGAGACCGATCTCTCGCGTCTGCGTCTACACCTGAGCGCGGACCTGCCGACGGCGTTCGCCATGCATCTCGCGCTCACGCGTCAGGTGCACGCGATCGAATGGCGCATCCCCGAGGTGCGCGACGGTGAAGCGCTGCCGCTGACAGGCGTGACGATCGAGCCGGCGGGTTTCGCGCCCGACGAACGCCTGTGGCCCAAGTCGGACGCCGCCTTCTCCGGCTATCAGCTATTGCTCGAATACTTCACCTTCCGCGAGAAGTTCCTGTTCGTCGATCTGTGCGGACTCGACGTGGACAAGCTTCCGGAGAGTTCGACGCACTTCGAACTGGAGATCGTGCTCGATCAGACGTATCCGTCCGATCAGCGATTCAACCGGGATAATGTCCGGCTCTTCTGCACGCCGGTGATCAACCTGTTCGCACTCGATGCGGAACCGGTCGTGATCGATCATCACGAGACGGAGTATCGCGTGGTCCCGGCGGGTCATCAGGGCGAGCACGTCGAGACCTATTCCGTCGATGCGGTCGAAGCATTCGATCACGTGACGTCCGAACGTTACGAGTACGTGCCGTTCGCGACCTTCCGGCATCGCGGCGGGATGCTGCGGCATGAATCGCCCGAGCGGTATTTCCATACGCGCGTGCGCCCGGGCATGGATGGACTGCACGAGACGTGGCTGATCCTCGGCGGTAACGCGTGGGAGACGATGGAAGATCTGCCGGAGGAAAGCGTGTCGCTGCGCGTGACGGGCACGAACGGCATGTTGCCGCGCAAGGGCCTGCGCGAGGCGCGCCTCGATGAACTCGCCGAAAGCACGCCGAACGTGGCGGGCGTGAGAAACCTCATCGTGCCGACCTTGCCGCTGTATCCGCCCACGGGCGACCGCTTCCAGTGGCGTGTGCTGTCGCACCTCGCGCCGAACTTCCTTTCGATGATGAACGCGGAAGTGCTGCGCGGCGCGCTGGCGCTGTATGACTGGACCAACGACGAACTCAATCGCCGGCGTCTGGCGGGCATCCTGCACGTGTCGGAGGAGTTGCTCGAAGAAGTCACGGGCGGGGCAGTGGAGCGCGGCGTGCTGATCGAAGTGACGCTCGACTCGCAAGCCTTTTCGGGCGAGGGCGACGTGATGCTCTTCGGCGAGTTGCTGCATCGCTTCTTCGAACTGTACGCGGAGGTCAATCTCTTCACGAAACTTGCGATCGTGAGTCTGCCGACGCAGGCGCGGATCGTCTGGCCGCGCAGCAAGACACATCGGGCGCCGCTATGAAGCCGCGCGATATCCCGAACGTCGAGCCGATGGTCGCGGCGCTGCTCGCGCGTGCGCCGCGCATGAACTTCATGCAGTTGTGCAGGTTGCTCGAAGCGCGCGCCCCGGATCAGCCGGGCTTCGGCCAGCGTGACACGCCGGCGCACGAGCCAGTACGCTTTCGGCCACGACCGCGCATGGGTTTCCCTGCGGGCGAGATTGCAGCCGTCGAGTTCGATGACAATGACGATCCCTACGGCGACCCATTGCCGCCAGCCGTGCGGACGACCTTCATGGGTCTGTACGGTGTCGATGCGGTCATGCCCACGCACTACCTCGACGACATCGTTCAGCGCGAGGAAGGGCACGAGGCGGTCGAGGCGTTTCTCGATCAGTTCAATCACCGGATCGTCACGCTCCTGTACCGCGCGTGGAAGAAGTATCGCTATCCCGAGACATTCCGTCACGGCGGCGCCGATGCGCATTCGCGCAATCTGCTTTGCCTGGCAGGCCTCGGTTGGGGCAGCAAGCCCGCCCGTTCAGGGTTGCCCGATGCCCGCGCGCTGGCGCTGCTCGGTCTGATGATCCAGCGCACGCGCACGCCGGAAGGACTGGCGGGCGTGGTGGCGCTGGGCGCGCCGGGCATCGATGTGCGCGTCGATGAATTCTGGCCGGTCGCCAAGCGCGCGGGAACGGCGCAGCCATTGACGGCCAGGAATACGAATGAAGGCGACAAACGTCGCGGACTCGGCGGCGGCTATGTGCTCGGCAAGCGTCTGCCGTATCGCAGCCGCGCGGTGCGCGTGACGCTCGCGCCGCAGAACGCGCAGCAGGCGAGAGATCTCCTGCCCGGCGCGTGGCTGCATCGCGATGTCATGGCGCTTTTGAAGATTTATATCGGCACCAAGGCCGATGTGCATCTGCGCATGCAGATGTCCTCGCGCTTTGCGCCGCAACCGGCGGTGGGCGAGGCACGGACAGAGGCTGCGCCGCGCCTGGGCTGGACCGTCGTGCTGCCCGCTCGGCAGGAGCGCGTCATCACGGTGGAACTGGGCGTGTGCGAAGCCTTCCCGCTGCCGCAGCCCAATCCGTATCTGCAACCGCGCGCCGCATGAATTACGGGGAATCATGTTGAATCGACAAAAGGTAGCCTGGGCGCTGGTGGCACTCTCGCTCTCGGCATGCGGCGCGTGGCAGGCCGCCTCCGACTCGACGGTGACGGCGTATGACACGGTATTTCACAACCGCGGGAAGATGATCAATGTCGATCTGACCGCGCGCGCGGACCTGAATCAGGATGACGCGGGCCGTCCCAGGTCGGTGGCGGTGCGCGTGTATCAGTTGAAGGATCGCACGCGATTCGATGGCGCGTCATACAACGATCTGCTCGACAAGGACGGCGCGCTGCTTGCGCCGGATGTGCTCTCGAACGTGGCGACGGTGGTGAATCCGGGCGCCTCGGCGAGCGTCTCCGAGCCGATGCGCAGGGACACGAAGTTCGTCGCGATTGCCGCGTTCTATCAAAACGCCGATAAAACGGGATCGTGGAAACAGGTCGTACCGGCGAAGAAACTGCCCGACGGCGCGCCGCTGAAACTGACCCTGGCGCAAAGAACGCTCGACGTTTCCGAGGACAACACGAACGCCGGCAAGAAATGAACGAAATCTCGTCTTCTAGGGGCAACCTGAATAGGGCTACGTTGCGCGTGCGCAAATGGTCGCCTGAAAATGGTTTGCGACGTCTTCAAAGCGCTGCCCGTGAACGCAATGGCGAATGTCTTATTACCATCTACACGGGTCCGCAGGGCCGCTATCGATTTCGCTGCGCCGAAGGGCACGAATGGGAGCAGACGGCTGCCAAGACTTTGCAGGGTAGCTGGTGCAAGGTCTGTGTGAGCATAGAGCGGCGAACGCCAATCGGTGTGATGCATGCGATCGCGGCATCACGGGGTGGACGCTGTCTGTCGCTGGAGACGCAAGCTGCCAGCGTAAGGCTGACATGGGAATGCCAGTTGGAGCACGTATGGCAGGCCAGTCCGATATGGATCAGGCAAGGCGCCTGGTGTCCGGAATGCGCTGCCCTCGAGCGCAAGGCGCTTCGCGCGAAACAGGTTCGCGACGCGAAGCCCCAACCCCGAGCCAGACCGCATGCCGGAGAGTCGTCGATGCATCCTGCGTTGACCAGATTGCATGGTTACGCAGCCAGGCACGGATGGCGCTGTCTCGCGCAAGCGTGGGCGGGCTACTACGCGCGCTACGAATTCGAATGTGCGAACGGTCATCGTCAGGAACGGGCCGCGTCACAGTTCATGTTCGGCAAGCACCATCGTCCTCGATGTACCCAGTGTGAAGCACATGAAACGGATGGATAGGACGCACGACGTGCGCAGAACATGAATCTCCGGTTCGACGGACCGGAATCATCAAACAATGGAACAAGGCAGGACAATGCAATGCGGCAACAAGGATTGAACGCTTCACGCAAGCATCGTTTCACCGGGAGCATGGTTCGAGGCGCGAGCGTGAGACTCGCAACGACAGTCGCCATCGCGACTTTCACGCTGGCCGGCTGCGGTGCATGGCAAGCCACGAAGGACAACACGATCAGCGCCGCGCAATGGCTCTTCACGACACAAGTCAAGACGATGAACATCGATCTCGACGCGCGCGCCGCGTTGAACGAGACCACGAGCGGACGACCCCTCTCGACCGTCGTGCGGTTCTACCAGTTGAAGGATGCAAAGACCTTCGCGCAGCTCGAATATGTGCAACTCCAGAACAACGATCTGGCGTTACTCAAAGCGGACGTCGTCGCAACGAAGGACGTAGTGATGCGTCCGGGTGCGCGCGCGAGCATCAGCGAGCCGATGGAGAAAGACGCCGAATATGTCGGCGTGGTGGCGTTCTTCCGCTCGCCGGACAGCGACGGCGTATGGAAACTGCTGATCCCGAAGCTGCAATGGAAAGACACAGATCCCGTGAAGATTCAGGTACAAGGGAGCCGGCTCGCCTACGAGGGCGCGAAGCCGAAGCCCGTGACGCGTGATACACCGCAGCAGTCCGTGTCGCCGGCGGTGGCTTCGGCGGCGTCGGGTGTGTCGAGCGCAGCGGCGGCGGGCAAAACTGCGACGCAGAGCGTCAACGCCGCAGCGGACGCGCTCACGAACGCCAAGGCGAGTGCAGGTTCGCTCTCGCGAAGCGCCGCTGGTTTGCTCCCCAACTAAAAAGCCGCGGCGAGTTCGAGCTCCATCAATCAATAGTCGAAGCATAAAAACATGAAGAACATCTTCTCTCTCACGGCCTGTGCGCTGTCCGTATCCCTTTTGGCCGCGTGTGCCACCGGACCCGATCGCGACCAGGAAACCGCGCTCAATCAGCAGGTCGGCATCGAGGTGACGCAGACCAAGGAAGGCGTACAGGTGCGTCTGCCCGAGCGTGTGCTGTTCGACTTCGACAAATCGACGCTGCGCAGCGATTCCGGACCCGTCCTCCAGCGTGCATTCGTTTTGATCAAGCGCAGCAGGAAGTCCGTGATCGTCGAGGGGCACACCGACAACACCGGCACGCACGAATACAACCAGGCGCTGTCCGAGGACCGTGCGCAGACTGTCGCGAACGCGCTGGAGCAGCGCGGCGTCCCTTCATCGCGCATCGCGACGAAGGGCTTCGCCTACGACCGGCCGGCGGCGAGCAACGATACGCCGGAAGGTCAGGCGAAGAATCGCCGCACGGAGATCGTGGTGGTCGGAGAATCGCTCGACGCGATCATGGGCAAGCCGACGAAGCGCAATTGAAGCACGCCGCGTAATCGGATTTTCTGAGCCGGTCGCCGAAATCCGGCGGCGCTAGCGCCAGTAGCCCGCCGCATAATGGCGATACCCCCAGCCGGGACGCCCGCCCCAGTAGCCGACCGCGACAGACGGTGCGTAGACCGGAGCGGGCGGCGCGTAATAGGCGACGGGCGGCGCATAGACCGTGACCGGCGCAACCGGCGCGAAGGGCGCCACCGGAATCACGGGCGCCATGGGCGCAACCGCCACGACAGGCGCGACCGGAACGACCGGCATCCCGACATTCAAGCCGACAAACACATGCGCCTGAGCGCTGCCGACCAGTCCGATGCCCAGCATCGTGGCGACGGCGACATAACCGATTTTTTTCATGATCCTTCTCCTGTGGACGCGGTGCGGCGTGGTCACGCATCGGTTGAAAAGGATTCTGGGCGTCGAGAATGAGCGAAGAATGAGGGCGACCGCGCGATACGCTCATTCAGTCCCGCAGTCGTTGCAGGTGTTGTCGATGTATCGGGCCGCCTTTCCGTGCTCCGGCGGGCTGACCTGCATATAACCGCCGTCGAGGATGTTATGACGCACGACATTCCGGCTATAGTCGACGCCCCCCTCGCCATTGGATCCGCCGGTGATATTGCCGCCGTTGATCATGCGGTTGCATTCGAGGACGTTGCCGCCGCTGTCCTGCGTGGCGTCGTTGTTCTCGGGGCCCATGCGGCAGTTATCGGCCAGGTTGTACGCAATGCGTCCGTTGACCGATCCCACCAGCGCGATGCCGTACAGCGGGCAGTTGGCGAACGAGTTGAACACCAGGACGGCTCCGGTTCCGCCGCCTTGTCCTTCGGTCTGAAACATCGACTGGCCGAAGAAGTCGCGGAAGCTATTGCCCGCGAGCGTGAAGTTGTCCACCGCGCCGTTGGTCTGCACCGGAATATCGTAGTGTCCGGGGTTGTCCCAGTCGCGGATGCGCGTCGGATTGGCGCCCACGAAGTTGCAGCCCACCAGGCTGTTCCCGGTCGACGGACCCTCGAAGTTGAACATGTTGCTGTCTTCGCGGACCGTCTTCTTGAGCGTCGCGCCCGGCTCGCACTGGATATGCCGGTTGCTGGCCGTGATGACGACCGTGTGATTGAGCAGATAGGTGCCGGCGGGCACGAGCACGTCGCCGGCGTCGACCGCGGCCTGGAACGCCCTGGTGTCGTCGGTCTTGCCGTTGCCGGTTGCGCCGAAAGCTTTCGGGCTCTGCGGATTGACCAGTCCGGGCGGCGTGAACGAGGTTTGCGGGCAGCTCGCCGTCGCCGGGACCGGCGAACTCGTGAGACTGGCGCGGTGGCCGCCATCGCCTTCATCTCTGAACTCGCGCCACCAGCGCATGACGTTGCGCCATGTGAGGCGATCGAGGATACGGCCATCGTCCCACGCGGCGGAGACCGTC
This sequence comes from Caballeronia megalochromosomata, assembly GCA_001580565.1. Taxonomy (GTDB): domain Bacteria; phylum Pseudomonadota; class Gammaproteobacteria; order Burkholderiales; family Burkholderiaceae; genus Caballeronia; species Caballeronia megalochromosomata. The sequence goes on from LRBF01000174.1 coordinate 9,574, forward strand.
TGGAAATGCCTCGTCACGCCCGGCGTGTTGATCACGAGCAAGCAAACGACAATCATTATTACGCCAACCACAATCGATTTCTTCATGTACTTCCCATGCACGCTTTGGTTTTCACGATGACGAGGCACCGATAAGCCGCAACTCTCGCACGTCATGGCATGGACTTCTGCCCGGTAGGACACCAGCCGGGCGCATGAAATTTCTGCGCGAGACTGCATCATCGCGCAGAACGGGAAGTGACATCGGCACGCGCCGGTGGCGTGGCGAACAGTCTGCACATTCCCTTTGATGCACGCTCCCTCGGTGCGCAAGCGGCCAGCCGGTCTTGCGCGGCTCGAGGTCAATTTGCCGGAGGAAGTGTGCTGACCGCAACAGTGCAATCGTTAAGGGAGCGTCTGACTGGCGTTCATCAGGACCACAAGCGCATCGCGAGGAGCGCGTTCGTCCTGCTGGTATTCGTTCTCGCCGGGAAGTTCATCGGCGCATCGAAGGAAATGGCGATCGCGTACCGCTACGGGATCAGCGGCACCGTCGATGCCTATCAGCTCGCGCTCACGCTGGTCACCTGGCTGCCCGCGACGATCACGAACCAGTTGAGCGTGCTGCTCGTCCCCGCGCTCGTCGCGCTCAGGAACGACAAGGCCCAGCAGAACCAGCTTCTCAGCGAACTCGAAGGGGCGGGGCTCGCCATCGGCATCGTGTTCTCGCTGCTGCTGTATTTTTTCTGGCCACACATGGTGGGCTTCTTCTCGGGCAGCCTCGCCGAGTCGACCCGCGAGATGTGCCGTCAGATGGTCGTCGGCATGACGCCGGTCGGCGTGCTGGCCTTCACGATCTGTATCTCGGCGGCCCGGCTCCAGGCGTCGGAAAAGCACATCAACACGCTGCTGGAATGCGTGCCGGCCATCGCGCTGCTCGTCTTCGTGCTGAGTGCGCGCGACAACACGTCGATCATGCCGCTCATCATCGGCACGACGATCGGCATCGTGATACAGGCCGCGTGGCTGCGGATACTCGCAAGAAGAGCCGATGCCGTGCCCGCGCGCCCACGCCTCTCGTTGCGCGCGGCGCAGTGGCCGGGCATGACGCGCTCGATGGGCATGCTGCTGATCGGCTCGGTGGTCGCGAACCTGTGGCTCCCCGTCGATCAGTATTTCATGGCGCATATGGGCGATGGCGCCATTGCCACGCTCGGCTACGCGAACCGGCTGCTCTCGCTGCTCGTGAGCATGGGCGCGATCGCCATCAGCCGGGCCACCCTGCCGATCCTTTCGGAAATCCTGCATCGCGGCGATCACGCGCGGGCGCGCAGCACGGCGCTGAAATGGTCGTTCGTGATGCTGGCCGTGGGGACGGTCGGCGCGGGCATCGCTTATGCGCTCGCGCCGTATGCGATCAAGCTGTTCTTTCAGAAGGGCGCTTTCACGAGCGAGGACACGATTGCGGTCACGAGCCTGTTTCGCTTCGGGCTTTCGCAGATTCCGTTTTCTTTCGGGATGTGCGTGCTGATCCAGTTGTTCGCGAGCGAAGCGCGCTATAAGGCCATCACGGTCATCTCCGTGCTGGGCTTCGCGACCAAACTTGCGGCCAATGCGGTCCTGATCCGCTTTTACGGTCCGCTGGGCGTGCCGCTCGGCACCGGCGTAGGCGCGGCCAGCGTTCTCGCGTGCTATCTCTTCTGGACCCGCTTCGCGCCGCCTTACGCCGGCACGGGCGAGAAAGGTCAAGGCAATCACTGAAAGGTCAGCCGCCCGATATCCACGGGCGGCTGACGATCTGCCTGATCCTGCTACGCGCCCCGGCGGACCATGACGCGGTGAGCGCGACGCTGCACTTCCGCCTCATCCTCGACGCCGTAGTCCCTGTCGAGCGCGGCGGCGGCCGCATAGACGCCCGGCTCTTCGATGACACCCCCATGGTTGCCCGGCACTTCCGCGATGGTCAGGCCGCCGCGCGCGATCTTGCGGTAGAGCGGCAGCGGATCGCCCCGGTCCTCGTCGCGCAAGGCTGCGCGCACGTAGACGATCCGCCCGCCCGCGTACGGCTTGGGCCGATAGTTATTCATCGCGGTCCGGCACGCATCGCGCATGCGTCGCAACACCGGCGGCATGGGATCGACGGCCGGCGCCGCCTGCGCCTGCGGCACGCGGCCGAGGCGCATCGCCACCTTGTTCATGGCGGCGTGAAACTTGGCCGTTGCGAAACCCACGCGCGCTTTCGGCGACATGCCCGAGAGCGTTTTCAATAGCCGGCTCACATAATCGCGCCGGAATTCGAGCAACGCGAACCACGGCAGCCAGCGTTCCTGCACGTAGGTGTCGAGCAGACACACGAATTCCGTCCGCTCGCCCGCGCCGAGCAATTGCTGGGCGATTTCGAGCGCGATCAGTCCGCCGAAGGAGAAACCGGCAAGCGCATACGGCCCGGTCGGCTGGACCTTGCGAATTTCTTCGACATAGGTCTTCGCCATCTCCTCGACGCGGCGTTGCGGCGGCGTTTCGCCATCGAGACCGATCGCCTGCAGACCGTACACCGGACGCGGCTTGCGCAGGCTCCCGATGAGCCGCGTGCATTCGAGCACCGACCCCGTCACGCTGTGCACGAAGAAGAGCGGCGCGCCATTGCCTTCGCGCATCGGCACGAGCACTTCGGAGTTCTGCGGCAGCGCGCCGTTGTCGATCACATCGGCGAGTTTTGCGATGGTCGGCGCGCGCAGCATGGTCGCAAGCGGAATCGGGCGTCCGATGATCGGCTGCAGTTCCGCAAGAAGCCGCGCCGCGAGCAGCGAATGCCCGCCGAGCTCGAAGAAATTGTCGTCGCGTCCGATCGGGGCGAATGCAAACAATTGCTCCCATTTCGACTGCAGCAGCCGCTCCAGTTCTTCGCGCGTGGCGTAGGTCTGCGGCGCGTCGCCGGACCGGTGTTGCAGGGCAGGGTGCGTGCGGATCGCATCGAGCGAGGCGGGATTGCGCAGCGCGGCGGCGTTGGTCACGTCGAGCCCGTTCACCGCATTGCGCACCGCGGCTTCCGTGAGCTTGCCGCTATGCGTGACCGGCAGGTCGTCGACGGCCGCGATCACGTCCGGAACATGCGCGGCGGACGTGCGGCGCACGAGGTCGCGGCGTATCCGCGCGATCAGCGCGCCGCTGAGCCGCGCGCCCGGCCTCAGCGTGACCAGCAGCACGAGACGCTCGCCGACGGGATTGCCCTGCGCCCCTGCTGCCGTGTCGCGCATGCGCTGCTGCACGACGATACCTTCGCGTATTTCGGGAATATCGTTCAGCACGCCGTAGATCTCGCCCGGCCCGACGTTGATGCCGCGCACCACGAGCACGCCATCGCTGCGCCCATGCAGGCGGGCGGTGCCTTCCGGAGGAAACTCGATCTGGTCGCCATGCGTCCACACGCCCGGATTCGCGCTGAAATAAGCCTTGTGAAAGCGCGCGCCGTCCGGGTCGTTCAGGAAGCCGAGCGGGCGCGACGGGAACGGATTCACGCACACCAGTTCCCCGACGCCTTGCGCTCGCGCGCCGTCGCGCCACGCCTGAACATCGAATGCGAGGCTCTTGCACTGCGCCTCGCCCGTGTACACGGGAAGATTGGGATTGCCGAGCACGAAGCAGCCGAGGATGTCGGTGCCGCCGGAAATCGACTGCATCCGCAGCGGCTTCACGTTGTCGCGGATCCATTCGAACTGCGTGTCGAAGAGGATCGCGCCGGTCGACATCATCGAGCGAAGGGCGCTCAGATCGAATTCACGC